>JAPTWR010000098.1 GCA_028065135.1 Acidithiobacillus sp. | reverse complement strand
AGCCCGCCCGCCCCGACGTCATGGATGGACAAAATAGGTGAGTCCTCTCCCAGAGCAATACAACGCTCGATCACTTCCTGGGCCCGGCGCTGCATTTCCGGATTGCCGCGCTGCACCGAGGCAAAATCCAGTTGCTCATCCCCTGCCCCGCTGGCCACACTGGAAGCGGCGCCACCACCCAGACCGATGAGCATGGCCGGCCCGCCGATAACCAGCACCTTGGCGCCTTCCGGTAGAGGCTTCTTCTCCACCAGCAGGGGGCGAATCTGCCCCAGACCGCCAGCCAGCATGATGGGTTTGTGGTAGCCGCGGTGCAGCCCATCCTGATCACATTCGAAGACCCGGAAATAACCGGCGATGGCCGGGCGGCCGAATTCGTTGTTGAAGGCCGCAGCACCCAGGGGGCCTTCGCGCATGATGTCCAGCGCCGAGCGGATACGCGCCGACTTTCCGTAAGGGTTCGACTCCCATGACTGGATATAGCCGGGAATCCGCAGATGTGACACCGAGAAGCCGGTCAAACCCGCCTTGGGCTTGCCGCCCCGCCCGGTGGCGCCCTCGTCGCGGATCTCGCCGCCACTCCCCGTGGCGGCTCCGGGAAAGGGCGAAATGGCTGTCGGATGGTTGTGGGTTTCGACTTTCATCAGGATGGCGGTGCGCTCTTCCGCCACGGCATATTCTCCCGACGCGCCCACCGCGAAAGGCTGGCTCAGCGCGCCGCCCGCCATGACCGCGGCGTTGTCCTTATAGGCGGAAAGGGTACCCTGCGGATGCAGGCGGTGAGTTTCGCGAATCATGGCGAAAAGGCTGAGGGCCTGATCCTGGCCATCCAGCCGGAAGGCCGCATTGAATACCTTGTGCCGACAGTGTTCGGAATTGGCCTGCGCAAACATCATCAACTCGGCATCACTGGGATCGCGTCCCAGACCGGAAAAATAATCAAAAAGATAATCCAGTTCCGCCGGAGCGAGCGCGAGACCCAAGCTGGCATTGGCCGCGCGCAAAGCGGCTCGCCCCTCTTTGTGCAGGGGAATGCGGATCAGTGACGCGGGTTCCGGATGGGCAAAAAGTGCCTCTGCCGCCGCCCAGTCCGGCAACACCGACTCGGTCATGGGATCGTGCAGAAGCCGGCTCATCGCCTGTAACTCCGCCGCGCTGAAAGCCGCATCGCCAATTTTGTGCACGCGATATGAAACGCCCCGTTCGATACGCCGCACCGCACCCAATCCACAGTGTCCGGCAATATCCGTCGCCTTGCTGGACCATGGTGAGATGGTCCCGAGACGGGGCACCACACAGACTTCCGCTGCGTCCTCTGCATCTCCTTCAGCAGATTCCCCGTAATGCAGCAAAGCCGCCAGCACCCCCATTTCTGCCGACGTCAGGGGTGCGCCGAGATCAACCAGATGGACGTATTGAGCGACTGCGCTCTGGACGGGAACCCCCCCGGCAACGAGGATGCGTAGCAAGTGTTGCACACGAAAAGCGGACAGCGCCGCAGGACCGCGAAGCAGCAGCATGGGATGATCCCTCATTCAAGAAAAGCGGCAGGACGAGCCCGCAGGCTATCCCGCTGGAAAGACACTGACTTTATGATACCGCTGGGAGCGGCACGCCCAGGCGGCGCGCGACTTCTATATACGCTTCCACCACCCCGCCCAGATTGCGACGAAAGCGATCTTTATCCATTTTTTCCAGACTCCGGGCGTCCCAGAGTCGGCAGCCATCGGGGCTGAATTCATCGCCGAGATAAAGCTCCCCGTCAAAACGCCCGAACTCCAGCTTAAAGTCCACCAGAATCAGATTCGCTTTTGCAAATAGTGCGGACAGCAATATATTGACCCGCATGGTCCAGCGGCGCATCGCTTCCACTTCTTCTGTCGTTGCCCAGCCGAAAGTGCGAATATGGGAGGTGTTAATCATCGGATCATGCAGCGCATCGTTCTTCAGGAAAAATTCCAGCGTCGGCGGCTCCAGAATCCGGCCCTCCTCGATACCCAGGCGCTTGGACAAGGATCCCGCCGCCCGATTCCGTACCACACACTCCACCGGGATCATCTCCAGACGGCGCACCAGGCTTTCTCGCGCATTGAGGCGGCGGATAAAATGGGTCGGCACACCCTCACCCTGCAAATACTCCATGATGAAGGTATTGAACGCATTGTTTATCTCGCCTTTATGAGCAAGCTGCTCGACCTTTTCGCCGTCAAAGGCCGAAGTGTCGTCCTTGAAATGCAGAACCAGTTCATCGGGTGATTCGCTGGCATAGACGATCTTGGCCTTGCCCTCGTAGAGTGCGGTACGCTCGCTCATCGGGGTTGCCCTTCCGGAAAAACACGGGCGAAAATGGCATCGATGTTGCGGGTGTGATAGGCAAGATCAAACAATTCCGTCAATTCCTGCGCGTTCAGATAAGGCTGAATCTGCGGGTCCGCCGCCAGAAGCGACTTAAAATCCGCATTCGCCTCCCAGACCTGCATCGCGCTGCGCTGCACCACCCGATAGGCATCTTCGCGCAGCATGCCCTTCTCGGTGAGCGCCAGCAGCACTCGCTGCGAGAAAATCAGGCCGTGCATTTTATGCAGGTTTTCCAGCATCCGCTGCGGATAGACCACCAGCCGTTCCAGCAGGCCGCTCGCCCGGTGGAACATGAAATCCATGACAATGCAGGCGTCGGGGCCAATCACCCGCTCCACACTGGAGTGGGAGATATCGCGCTCATGCCAGAGGGCGATGTCCTCCAGCGCCATGCCCGCATAACCGCGCAGCAGACGGGCAAGACCGGTCAGATTCTCGGAGAGGATGGGATTGCGCTTGTGGGGCATGGCGGAACTGCCCTTCTGCCCGGCGCTAAATGGCTCCTCCGCCTCCAACACCTCGGTGCGCTGCAAATGGCGAATTTCCACGGCAATCTTTTCAATAGATCCGGCAATCACCGCCAAGGCACCAAAAAATTCGGCATGACGATCCCGGGAAATGACTTGCGTACTGGCCAGTTCCGGGGTCAGCCCCAGCTCCGCACAGACCGCGTCTTCGACACTAGGATCGATGTTGGCGAAAGTGCCCACAGCCCCCGACAACATGCCCGCCGACACCGCGGCGATGGCACTGACCAGACGTTGCCGATTGCGCTGCGCCTCGGCACACCAGACCGCCACCTTCAGACCAAAAGTGATGGGCTCCGCGTGAATGCCGTGGGAGCGGCCGATCATCAGCGTATCCTTATGCTTCCAGGCCAACTTCACCAAGGCCCGGTGCAAGCGGTCCATCCCTTCCAGCAGCAGCACCCCGGAACGCTTCAATTGCAGCGCAAACCCCGTATCCACCACATCCGAAGAGGTCAGGCCCAGATGGATGAAGCGGCTGGACGGCCCCACATGCTCGGCCACCGACGTCAGAAAGGCGATGACGTCGTGTTTGACTTCCAGCTCAATTTCCGCAATACGGGTGCTATCAAAAGCCGCTTTCGCCTCGATCTCGGCCAAGGCGTCGGCGGGAATCTGCCCCCGTACCGCCAGCGCCCGGCAAGCTGCCAGCTCCACATCGAGCCAGGCCTGATATTTGGCATCCTGCGTCCATAAGGCACCCATTTCCGGGCGCGTATAGCGCTCGATCATGCCTTGTCTCCATTCTTGGAAGACAGACCCGACTGCAGCTTGTCGAGAATCTCTGCGGACCATGTGGCGGCATCCTTGCCAACGCCCGAAGTCGTCTCCAGTACGCTGCCCTCGTTGTTTTTCATGCGCAACAGCTTCACCCGCACCGAAATGGGTTTCCGCTTTTCCGGGCTGCTCCAGATAGCCTTGATGTTGTCCCAGGTCCGCTGGAAGATGCCGCCGATGAAGCCCTGTTTCCGATCTGCCTGTGCACCACCTTCCTGCACTTGAACATCCCATACCCCCATGCCCGCACTTTGCACGGGATAACCCAGATTCTGCAAAACCATTTGTACCGCCGGCTGTGCCTTGGCGGGAACCACATTCAACACCAGATAAGGGCCACGATCATCCTGGTAACGGGTAACCTTAATGTCCGGCATTTCCGCGAGGAGTGATTCCTGGCTCAGGCGCTTTCGCAGCGCTTCCATAATCTGCCGGTTGTGCCTGGCATCGGCGGGTACTTTCGTCCATTCCACACTGCCACCGGTAGGGTTATTCCAGACGCGATCCTGCTGTATCGTCAAGATTTCGGATCCATTTTCGCCCGCATTCAGATGAAAGGTGTATCTCTCCCGATGGGTAGGTGCCACGGTGTTCCCCAGTACAAAGGCCAGACCGCTGCGGAAATCCCGCCAGTTGGTGACCAGCTCGTCCTGTTGCGGAGAGAATTTCGCCACCGTAGTCTCATCTGCTGCCAGTGTCGCTTTCAAGGCAGCCCAAATCTGGGCCGGCTTCGCGCTTGTGCTCAAACGCAAATCCGCACCGGCACCCAGAATTTGCGCGCTCACACCCGGCAGCATGTTTTCTTCGACTGGCTGCTGCCCGGCCGCCGTGTGGGGCTGAAACAGCCCGTAACCACCGGAGGCGCTATCCTTCGACAGCTCGCTGGAAGTTACCGCCCCCCCCGGTATGGTAACTCCCGGTTGCGGCGCCTGCGCCAGCAGATCCGGTGGAATCTTCAGGGGTTCCATCACCTTGGAATCCTGGTATTTCGGGCCACTGTTAGACTTGAAGAAGGGGATGTAGGAACATCCCCCCAAACCCAGACTGGCAACCACGGCAAGAGCTACGTAACGGCGCATGCAAGACTCCACTAAACGCGACCAGGCGCGAGAATAATTAGACACACTGCGCCCGACGCAAACTTTCGCGCAGACGCTCATGATGAACAGACGAAAAAGGGGTCAGGGGCAGACGCAGAGCCGCTCCCATGCGGCCCATCTCGTGCAGGGCCCATTTGACCGGGATGGGGTTGGACTCCAGAAAGAGATCCCGGTGTAACCCCACCAGTTGCGCGTTGACCGCACGGGCACCAATAAAGTCACCGGCCAGCGCCAGATCACACATCCGCGCCATCAGCCGGGGCGCCACATTGGCGGTGACCGAGATCACGCCACGTGCACCCAATGCCAGGGCGGCCAGGGCGGCACCATCATCGCCGCTGTACACCTGCACCTGATCCCCACACAAAGCCAGAATTTCAGCAACCCGCTCGACTTTACCGCTCGCTTCTTTGATGCCGATGATATCGGCACGCGGCGCCAGACGCGCTACTGTCTCTGGTAAAATATCCCCAGCGGTGCGGCCAGGGACATTGTAGAGAATCATGGGAAAGTGGCATTGCTCGGCGATCGCCGAATAGTGCTGGAACAGCCCTTCCTGGGTAGGCTTATTGTAATAAGGGGAAACCAGCAGGGCCGCATCAGCTTTGACTTCCATGGCCGCACGGGTGAGCTCTATGGCCTCATAGGTCGCATTGGCTCCGGTCCCGGCGATCACCGGGATGCGCCCTTTGACCTGCTCCACGACGGTCCGAATCACCGCCACATGTTCCCTCATTTCCAGGGTGGCGGATTCTCCCGTGGTACCGACGGCAACCAATGCGTGCGTCCCTTCGGCGATATGCCACTCCACCAGATCGCGGAGCGCAGTGTCATCTACCACGCCGTCCGCCCGCATGGGCGTCACCAAAGCTACCATACTGCCATGAAACATGATCCAGCTCCCGCTTTAACCCATGCCTTTTCTGCTAGGGATGGTACTTGCCCAACGGCGGGCTTGGCAAGGCAAGAATCACCCACACCGCCACGCTACTGGCATAGACAGCTTTCAGCGCATTCAAAATGGGGCGATCAGAGAGAAAAAGTGGTGCTCCCAAGGGGGTTCGAACCCCTGTTACCGACGTGAGAGGCCAGTGTCCTAGACCACTAGACGATGGGAGCAAGCGGGCCGATTATATGCACTTTAGTCAGAAAAGCAAGAATAAGCAGGTGCACAATCAGCCGGCGTACTGCAGAATCGCCCAGAATTGCAGTGCGGTACCCGCGATGACAAAAATGTGCCAGATGGAGTGAAAATATTTCCAGCGATCCAGCAGGAAAAAGAGGACACCCACGGTATAAGCCAGCCCGCCTCCAGCCAGCCACCATAAAAACCAGCCAGGTGCAGAATTATAGAGCGGCACTGCGGCAAGGATCGCCAGCCAGCCCATGACGAGATACAGCCAGAGAGAAACCGATTGAGCACGCGCCCCACCCACGGCCAGCAGGGTAATGCCCAGCGCTGCCAGACCCCACTCCAGTGCCAGCAGAAGCCAGCCCCACGGGTCATGGAGCACCATCAGCGTCACCGGGGTGTAAGTTCCTGCAATAAGAAGATAGATAGCGGAACGGTCCACCAACTGAAAGACCTTTTTGAGTCGCCCCGATGGCAGAATATGATAAATGGTCGAAGCCCCGTACAGCATCACAATGGTGACCACAAATATACTGATACTGGCTACCGCAAGACGGGTACTGTGGAGACCCGCGCCAACCATCCATAGCATGAAAACCAACAGTGCGCCGACTGCGCCAGCGCCATGCAGCAGGCCGTTAATCCATTCCTCGACGCGGGTTTGATCTCGCACCGTACCATCTAGATCTTGTTTCATCACCGTTCCGCTCTATTCGCTCAAGCAGTTATAACATAAGCGCCCAAACTCTCGCCATGGTGACTCAAGCTCCCGTAATGGGAACGCGGAGAGGTTCTCCGGGCTGTCCCTCTCCGCGTGGCAGATTATTGGCCAGACGCAAGGCCTCTACACTCAGTCCGTAATGGTGCGCCACATCCGCCAGATTTTCCTTTTTGCTCAACACATGCCGAGTCACCGACCAGGCGCTATCCGCAGGTGGCGCCTTCACAAAATGGGCAACAATGGCATCATGCATGGTGCGCGCGAGTAGCCGACGGAAATCCGGATCGCGCAAGCGTTGTTCCTCTTCAGGATTAGAAATAAAAGCGGTCTCCACCAGCATGGAAGGCACATTCGGGGCACGCAGCACCACAAAATTGGCGTGTTGCACGGTGGCATTGTGCAAATCCTCCACTGCGGCCAGTCCACGAATCATGACATCCGCTGCGGCTACCGCCGAATTCATCGCCGCCGTCTGGGTCATATTGATAAGCACTGCATTGAGCATGGGATCATGAACACCCGACTGGATGTCGCCAAGAAGAGGATCGACGGCGTTCTGCGTTTTGGCCAGCCAGCGTGCCGCCGCATTACTCGCTCCTGTTTCTGATAACGTCCATACCGTCGAGCCACGCACCGCACGTTCCGGAAAGGCATCGGCATGGATAGAGACGAAGAGATCGGCACGCTGAGCAAAACCTAAATGCATGCGCGCCATGAGCGGCACATAGCGATCCGTATTACGGGTCATGACCAGACGCATTCCGGGGGTGCTGCGGATCAGTCGGGCCAGCGACAAACCGACATCCAACACCACATCTTTTTCGCGGGTCCCTTTGGCGCCGATGGCGCCCGAATCATGGCCACCATGACCGGGATCGAGACAGACCACAATGGGCCGGCCGGCTCTGCCCACGGGATGCGCACGAGGGGATTTCACCGCAGTTCCAGCGACAGGCATCAAGTCCAGCACCAGGCGGTATGACGCACCCCTACCAGGGCCCAAAGAGAAACTACGCCAGCGCACCGCTTCTCGTAAAGGCAAACGCAGCACCAACCCGGTGGCGCTTTTATTCATCTCCGCACCGCCTTGCAGGGGACCCAGCGTCGGCACTGCGGGACGACCAAGCCCGTGTTCTATCCCCGGCAATTCAATATGCAGCACTTCACCCACGCTGCGAATCACCGGCGCAGCGGTCAAACGCTGATTCAGATCAAATACCAAACGCACGCCCTGTTGGTGGCTGCCTACCCGCAGCGCGCAGAGTCGCCCGGCGGCGGCCACATTCCAGCCATACAGCAAGACTCCACCCAGCGCCGCTTGTCGCAGGAACTGCCGCCGCGTGGAGCTCTCACTGAATTTCCTGACCACCGCCCCCCCTACTATCTACTTAATTTAGGAATATTGGGGCACCCGACAATAATCTCAGACACCCTGCCCCGCCAGCCAGCGCTGAAGTTCTGCCGCACCCATAGCGCCACTAACCCGTGCCAGTTCTTTCCCTGCCTTAAAAAGCACCATGGTGGGAATGGAACGAATCTGAAAGCGGCCACCAATTTGCTGTTCATCTTCAGTATTCACCTTGGCGAAGAGCACGCGCCCACGCATCGCCCGACTGCTCTGTTCAAACTGCGGCGCCATCGTTCGGCAAGGCCCGCACCAGGGGGCCCAGAAATCGACCAGCACCGGTAATTCGTTTTTCTGAACATATTCGGAAAAACGACTACCGCTGAGATTAACGGGGTGATCTGGAAAAATCAGTGCGTGGCATTTGCCACACCTGGGGTTTTCCCCAAGACGCTCTTTGGGCACCCGATTGACGGCGCCGCAGGCAGGACAAAGCAATATAACGGATGTCATATTTTCCCCCGATTTTACATTGAACCGTACTATCTACGCTCCCAGCCCTCTTCCTGCAGCAAGGAGTCCAGGACCCCGCGGCGATCCAGGGCGGCGATGTCATCATAACCACCCACATGCTGACCGTTGATAAATATCTGCGGGACGGTATGCCGCCCGTGGGCGAGCTTTTGCATGGTCTGGCGTTGCGCAGGATCCCGGTCCACCCGAATAATCTCGGGGGTGACGCCTTTACTGCGCAAAAGCGCTTCGGCCCTGTGACAATAAGGGCAAACGCCAGTCGCGTACATCCGCACCGCCGCCCCCTTCATAATCACTTCTCTACTGGCAATCCGGCACTCTGCCAGGCGCTGATTCCACCTTTCAGGCTATAAATTTTGTCAAAACCAGCCTTTTTCAGGCTGGCTGCGGCACGCGCCGAACGCATACCACTCGCACACTGGCAGATAACGTGATGGCCGCGGTGCTTCTCCAGGTCTTGCATATACTTGGGCAAATCACCCAGCGGAATGTGCCGGGCACCGGGCAGATGTCCCCGCGACCACTCATTCTGCTCGCGCACATCAATGATTACGGCATCTTCATGGTTGATTAACTGCACCGCAGCGACCGGATCCACTTCCTGAATACCCGCCACCTTCCGTGTCAACGGTCCCTTGAAAATCATGACGATCAGCGCCACAGCACCAATCAACAGCGGCCATTGGGACTCTATAAAGAAAAGAATTTTATGTTCCATGGCTTAGCGTCCGCAGCCTCCGGAACCCGGCACTCCAAGCTTCAGCAGGATGCGATCCAGCGGGCAAATGGAGGTGAAGCCGCTTTGCAGCAGGTTGAAACCCACAAAAAGGGTAAATGCCAAGAACCACTCACTCACAAATATCGGGCTGACCGGAGCGCCCAACATCACACTTGCCAGCACAAAAAAGCCGGCAATCACGCGTACCCAACGTTCAGTATTCATCTGCAATCAAACTCCTTGGTGTCTGTTTTTCCAAGCGCCGTTCCCAGAGGAAATAGAGCAATGGAATCACGATCAATGTCAGCAGTGTGGAGGCGAAAGTGCCAAAAATCAAGGAAACAGCCAACCCGCCAAAAACCGGATCGGTTACCATGATGGCAGAGCCAAACATGATGGCCAATGCGGTCAGCAAAATGGGACGGAAACGCACCGCACCGGCCTGCAACACCGCCTCTTCCAGTGGGTAGCCTTGGCGCCGGTAATCAATAATGAAGTCAATCAGTAACAGGGAATTGCGCACCACGACGCCCGCCAGCGCAATAACCCCGATCATGGAAGTGGCGTTAAACGGCGTATTCAACAGCCAGTGCCCAGGAAAAACCCCGATCAACGTCATGGGGATAGCGCCCATGACGATCACCGGCATCACGAAAGACTGGTAATAGGCCACCAGCATCAGATAGATAAATACCAGAGCAATAATAAAAGCAGCGCCGAGATCGCGGAATACATCGAGGGTCAGGCGCATATCACCGCCCCAAAGAATCTGGTAATGGGTGACATCATCAGGCTGCGCTGGCGAAAAGCCCAGATTACCCGTGCTGAGAGGCACACCGTCGATGGTTTTGCCATCCAGCCAGTGATTCAGCGACAACACCGCATATACCGGGCTGGAGCCCATGAGATCTCCAGTCACATACACCACGGGATGTTGATCACGATCGTAAATCGGCTTGGCCAGCGTCGTCCGCTCGATCTGCACGATACTCGCCAGGGGCACCTGCTGTCCGCTCCGGCTCTGCACCTGCAAATCGAGGATCTGTTGGCGCCAGGCACGATCCGCTGGAGGCACGCGAAGCATGATATCCACCGGCTCGCGGGCATTTTTCACATGCAGGGCAGCCAGCCTGGTACCTGCCACATAGTCATGCACCAGAGCAGCCACCTGCGCCGGCGCGACACCGGCGAGCATCGCCTTCTGCTGATCCACATGCAGCAGATACTCAGGCACTGTAGCCGTCACCGAGTCATCCACATTGACCATGTCATAGTCTTTGCGGAAATCCTGTTCGACCGTGCCCGCCACCTGACGCAGTTTGTTATAGTCCGGCCCGTAGATCTCGGCCACCACCTGAGCCCGTACCGGCGGCCCCGGCGGCACCTCGAACATCTTGATGACACTACCCGGGAAACGTTCCCGGACCGATCGCAGTGCCTTATAGACTTCCACGGAAACGGTGTGGGACATGGGCCGCTCATCCCGCGGCACCAGGTTGACCTGAATCTGCGCGTAATTGCTGCCTTGGCGCATCAGGTCACCACGCACCAGACCCGCGAAATCCACCGGCGCCGAACGCCCCAGATAGGTCTGGAAGTTTTCGATATAGCGATTCTGACTGAGCACATTGCTCACCGCTTCGGTAACCCGCCCGGTTTCATCCAGGGCGGTCCCTGCAGGGGTGTCCACCTGAATCATGAAGTCGCTGACATTGCCTTCTGGAAGCATCTTCAGATTGACGCCAAGCGCACTGAGGGGTCCATTCATACCTTGGGGGCGGATGAACTGCCACATCGGCATCAGCATCGCCAGCAGGAGCAGCACCATAACCACGATGAAAAAGAGGTTGCGCCGCCCCGGGAATTTCAGCAGCGGCTTGAACACCCGGAGGTATCCCCGCTGCAGGGCATCCGGCCGCGCCGCATGCACGCCGCCCTCACTGTCCGCCTGCCTGCCCGCTTTGCCGCCCAGGAAACGGTAAGCCCCCCACGGCACCACCGTATAAGCGAGCAGCACCGATGCCACCATCGCAATAGGCACAAAAATGGGGATGGGCAACATGAAGGGTCCCATCATTCCCGTCACGAAAGCCATGGGCACAAAGGCGAGGATGACCGCCAACGTCGCGATATTCGTCGGATTGCCAATCTCATTGCTGGCATTGATGATACAGCGGGCAAAACCATCCTTACCGCAGTCATGCAGGTGGCGATGGATGTTTTCAATGACGACAATACCCCCGTCCACCAGTAGCCCCAGCGAGAGAATCAGGGCAAAAAGAGTAATCCGGTTGATCGTCTGCCCAAGCAGCCAGCCCGTGCCCAGCACGATGCCCAGAGTCAGCGGCACTGTCAGAATCACGATGCCCGCTTCCCGCCATCCGAGGAAAATCATCAGGATGATGGCGACCACTCCGACAGCGATGCCCAGATGCTCGAAGAGGGTGCTGACGGCGTCATCGGCGCGCGCGCCATAATCACGGGTGATGGAAACATGCACTCCCTGCGGTAATGCCTCCCGTTCCAGGCGCCCCAGCTTTGCCTTGATCGCATCCCCCACGGTCACCGCATTGGCCCCCGGACGCTTGGCGAGGGTGATGGTGACTGCCGGCATGATGCTACCCGCGGGTACGCCGATCCGGTTGGCACGCCCGGCGGTATCACTGGTCACGGTATTGTTTTCTGCGGCGCCTGCTACGACTCGTGCCACCTCTTTCAGCAATATCGGTTGTCCGTCATGATCGCCGATAATGAGATCGCCAACCCCCCGTGCCGAGCCCAGCGCCCCATTGATGCGCAGCGGAATTTCTTGGTTGTTATGCACCAGATTGCCGCCGGGGAGAATGACATTACTCCCCTTCAGCGCCTGCTCAATATTTTTCAGACTCAGGCCGACACTGGAGAGCTTCGCCGGATTTAGCCAGACATTGATAGCCAGAGGACTCCCGCCGATCACCTCGGCGTTCGCCACGTCCGGCACACTCTGCAACTGGTCCATGAAGCGCACGCCAACCTGACGCAACTCCAAAGGCGTCAACCGACTGGAGCTCAGGGTCACCGACATCATCGGGACGTCATTGACGCCTATGGATTTCACCAACGGCTGAGCCGTACCGGGAGGCATTTTGTCCATATTCCGGCTAAGTTGGTTGTAGACTTCGAGCAAGCTCTTCTCTTCGTTGGCACCGACCTGAAACTCGACGGTGACCACGCCCATATCGTTGATGGCATATCCAAAGGTGTGATGGACGCCAGGCAGGGATGCCATCAGGGCTTCCAACGGGCGTATCACCAGATGGTGAATCTCCTCGCTGTCAGAGCCGGGGCGCATGATGAAAATTTCGGCGGCGGGTACCACGATCTCAGGATTATACAGGCGCGGCGTGAAGAGCATGGCCAAAGCCCCGAACAGGGCGATGGCCACCATGATCAGCACAGTGATCTTGGATTGGTAAAAAGACTGGGCAAGCCGCCCCGCCAAGTTGTGCCGCTGCCCTGGTTCAGCCATGAGTGATTCCGACTGGCTCAATATGGTCGCCATTATTCACCGCGGCGAGGTTACCCACGACTACCGTCTCACCCGTACTCAGACCGGAAAGAATTTCCATGCCCTCCGGCGTACGTTGCCCCGGCCGCACCATGCGATAGCGCGCGATGCCTCGCGCATCCACGACGAAAACACCGGGAATACCGGCCCGATCCAGCAAGGCGGCCACTGGCACCACCATCGCTTGGCGCCGGGTGACCGGCACTTCCACGCGCACGTAATCACCGGCCTGCAGTGTACTGTCTGCGGGCAAGCCGAGCTTGACCATGTGCGTATGGGTCATCGCGTCTGCGGCTCCGACCAGATCCAGAACGGTTGCGGAAATGCTTTTCCCGTCGGCGATGACAGCGATTTTCTGGCCGATGTGGAGACTGCGGTACAAGGTCCCGCCAACACTACACTGGACTTCCAATCGGGAGGTATCCGCCAAGGCCAGAATGGGCTGGCCAGGCGATGCAAGATCCCCATTCTGCATGAACTTGCGCGTGATAATCCCGGAGAAAGGCGCCCTTACCCGGGCATAACGCAGTTGCGACTGCGCCGTGCTGACACCCCCCCGCGCCGCAGCGACACGGGCCTGAGCCATGGCATAGGTGGATTTCACCTGATCCCACTGCTTCTCGGGAATGGCCTGCTGCGCATATAAGGCCTTGAATCGATAATAATTGGAGCGGGCGTCCGTAAGCGCGGATTCGGCTTCGGCCAAACCGGCCTGGGCCTGCTGCACCTGTCCCAGCACATTCGTTGGATCAACCTCAAAGAGCAGTTGTCCCGCCTTTACGGCCTGTCCATCACGCACGCTCATGGCGCGGATATAACCACTCAGACGGGAACTGAGTTGCACCTGCTGATGGGCAGTGACCGTACCCGGAACGTGGGCAAAGGCGGCCATGCTCCGGCTCCCCATCTGCACGACCGGCGCCGCGACTTTACGCTGCACTTGTGGCGCATCAGGAGGCGATTTGCTGCAGGCCGCAAGGCTTGTCGCAGAGCATGCCAGGGCAGCGATGAACGCGGTTCGCTTCCATGTGTTCATTGGGGGGCTCCTTCTGCGGCGGGCATATTACTCACACTGACGATTTCTTGGGGATTCAACTTGCCGATGGCCAGCAACAGGGCGCCGCGTTCTACCGCCTCCGCATAATGGGCAGAGACGAGCTCGGCACGCGCCTGATCCAGCTCTGCCTGTCCGCGCAGCAAGCCGGTCACGGTCTCTATACCATTTTCGTAACGCAGACGCACCAGACGTTGCGCCTCCTCCATCTGTCTAACTGCGAGTGCACGCATTTTGACGCGCAGCGCGGCTTCCCGGGCGCTCCGCCATACCTGCGCCACCCGCAAACGCAATTTATCCTGCGCCTCCTGCAACGCGGCCACGGCCTGCTCGCGCTCCGCGCGGGCGCGATCCATCCCGCCCCCGCGCGCGAAGTCCAGCGCATTCCAGGTCACTTCTCCGCCGATGGTATAAGACGGTGCCGCGTTGCCCGGAGTGCTGCCATTCCATTCCTGATTGGCCATGGCGTTGATGTGGGGCAGATAAGCGGCACGGGCGACGCGAATGCCACCCTGGGCCGCCCTGACCTTGTGACGGAGGGCGACGATACCAGCGTTCCGGGTCAGCGCGTCGCTCTGTAGACTGGCGAGAGGCGCCGCAGGCAGTGTGGGCTGGACGGGCTCGCCCACGGTCAGGGCCTGTCCTACCGGCCAGCCCACGAGCATGGCGAGGTTGTCCAGAGCATTGGCCTGGGCGTTGTGGGCGCTTTCGACGGCCATTTCGGCTTTCTCCAAATACACTTCCGCAGACAGCAGATCGCTTTTTACCAGCACCCCATGCGTCAGCAGGGAGCGACTGGTCTTAACGTAAGAGGCGGCTGCCCGCCGGGCTTTATCCGCCACCGCCATGCCGGCATTGGCGGCGATAACACGGTCATAGGCCTGCAAAACAGCAAAAATCAGCTTCTGGCGGGCCATGACATCGCCACTCTGGGCCGCCTCCAACATGGCCCGCGCCTGATCCAAACGTCCCCAGGTTGCCCCACCAGTCCAAATCGGAATCTCCAGTTGCACCCTGGTACCAAAATTGTGGTAACTCCCCGGTTGGTTCAGCCCTGTCGGTGCCACACCCAGCGCATCAGGGTTAAATTGGTTCGCACCAAAATCACTGAAGGTCGCTTGTCGCTGCGACAGCTTCATACCAAAAACGGTCAGGGCGTTGTTCGACTGGCTGGCGGAGAAAGAGGCCACGAGCCTGGGGAGCAGGTGACCACGCGCCGCAGAGACGGCGCCTTTGGCTTCTGCCTGCCGGGCATGCGCCAGGAGCATCTGCGGATTTTGTTTGAGGGCGAGATCAAGGCACTGATTAAAATCCAGAGCGGCGACTGGTAGCGAGACACTGACGCCCATCAGCAGAGCGACCGAAACGGAGTATGTTTTTTTGTGAGAACGCAGGGACATGTCTTCCCTCGCCGCAGCGGGCGACACAAAATTGAGGAACTGGACGACCTTGCAAAGCGCTCATGCCATCCAGCGATGAATGAACTCATTGTAGCTGAGACAGAGATTTCATATACGGCTACATGAAATAGCCCCTGCCAAGCCACAGCAAGACCGGCCAAAGAATAAGATTATTATTATATACAATAGATGGGCATTCAAGCCTTATTTTACCGGGAATACCCCCTGAATCGCATCGTCTGAAGCCGACCTTCAGTGCTTACCGGATGTGACAAAAGACATCACTCATCATGGCGATCAAACGCAGGGTACGGGGATCACCCACGCGGTAATAGACCTTATTGGCGTCCTTACGGGCGCGAAGGATATCTTTTTCACGCAAAATAGCGAGGTGCTGAGAGATGTTGCTCTGGGTGGTACCAACAGCGGCTACGATATCCTGCACACTCATTTCTTCTGAACCCAATACACATAAAACCTTGAGACGCAGCGGGTGCGCCATAGCTTTCAGGGAGCGTGAGGCCTGTTCAATATCCTCTTCCCGAGTTGGTAACTGATCCATAATCAATGCCTCTTGGTCTATTAAGTATCTTATTGACTTTGTTTATAATTACCGGAAATCGCAGTGTCTGCGGTCACCTTGCCTTTTTAGGTACATCCGCATAGAATTCACCATGTGCGGGTGTAGTTCAATGGTAGAACCTGAGCTTCCCAAGCTCATGGCGTGGGTTCGATTCCCATCACCCGCTCCACTTAAAAACAAGGGCTTAAGACAACACCTAGGCCCTTTTTCTCTGTCCAGAGTACCGCTGAAGTACCGACCTGTTCATCATCAGTGATTAAGAATAACCCCATATGCATATTTTAGGAACCCCGCACCCCCACAGTGCGTGTTTTAGAATAGCGGCCGCTCCAGCGTTGCCAATAGGTCATCTACCCGTTTGCGTAGCCCGTCAGGCATATGAATGGGACGACCCCATTCTCTGGCCGTCTCTCCAGGCAACTTGTTGGTGGCGTCCATACCCAGCTTACCGCCCAGCCCGGCAACCGGCGAAGCGAAGTCGAGATAATCTATGGGCGTATTTTCAATGAGGGTGATGTCACGCACCGGATCCATCCGGGTGGTCATCGCCCAGATTACGTCCTCCCAACGGCGCACATTGATGTCTTCATCCACCACAATGATGAACTTGGTGTACATAAACTGCCGCAAAAAGCCCCAGACGCCGAACATGATTCTTTTGGCGTGACCGGGATAACCTTTACGGATACTGACGACGGCCAGGCGGTAAGAGCAACCCTCCGGTGGCAAATAAAAATCGACAATTTCCGGAAACTGCTTTTGTAGCAAGGGTACGAAAACTTCGTTGAGCGCGGCACCGAGTATGGCGGGCTCATCGGGCGGTCGACCGGTGTAAGTGCTGTGGTAGGTGGGGTTTTCACGGTGACTGATGGTCTCTACGGTGAACACCGGAAAGCGCTCGGTCTCGTTGTAGTAGCCCGTGTGATCTCCGAAAGGCCCCTCCACCGCCATGTCATCGGGATAAATATGCCCTTCCAGCACAATCTCCGCACGCGCAGGCACCTGCAGCGGGACACTCAGCGCATTGGCGAGTTCCGTACGTCCGCCGCGCAGCAGGCCGGCGAACTGATGCTCAGAAATAGTGTCGGGGATGGGGATAACCGCAGCCAGGATGGTTGCCGGATCGGCCCCATAGGCCACGGCAACGGGGAATGGCTCGCCGGGGTGTACTTTCTGAAATTCGCGCAGGTCTTGAGCGCCCCCCCGGTGCGCCAGCCAGCGCATGATCACCCGGTTACGGCCGATGACCTGTTGCCGGTAGATACCCATGTTGGCCCGCCGCTTGTGTGGCCCCTTGGTGATGGTCAGACCCCAGGTCATGAGCGGGGCCGCATCCTCGGGCCAGCAGGTCTGCACAGGAAGGACAGCGAGGTCGACCGCGCCTCCGTGCCGGACAATTTCCTGACAGGGCGGGCGACTCAGGGTCGTCGGCGCCATGTGGAGGATTTTACGCAGGGTAGGTAATTTCTCCCAGAGGTCGCGCAAGCCGCGGGGCGGGTCAGGCTCCTTGAGATAAGCCAGTAATTGACCGATCTGCCGGAGGTCAGCAAGCGATTCGCCCCCCATTCCCAGTGCCACCCGCTCCGTCGTGCCAAAGAGGTTGCCCAGCACGGGCATATCATAGCCCGCAGGCTGGGTGAACAAAATGGCAGGGCCTGCGGCGCGCAGGGTACGGTCACAAATCTCCGTCATCTCCAGCGCAGGCGAGACAGGCATGCTCAGTCGGCGCAATAAATCGCGTTTTTCAAGATCGGCCATGAAGGCTCGCAGGTCACGGTAGCTCATGCGGGCATTGTAAGCACAGACACGCTACGTTGTCCCGCTGTCCGGGTCCTCGCGGGCGGCCACAAAGGCACTGTCATCGATAGCCAGAGAAGAGGTCGCACGCAGATCGATGGCCTCGTGGCCGCTGATGTATTCATCGGCAAGCATGGTCAGGCAAGACAACTCGTCACCGGTCACCGGCGCAAAGCCGGAAAAACCGATATCCCGCAACAGCACCTGCCCACCCGCTTCCTGATCCATCTGGAAGAGCACCTGAGCAAGCCGCTCCTGCTGCGACAACAAGCGTGGTCCAATACAGAAGGCATGGAAAGCGAAAGCATCATTGGAACGATCAATAATGCGTAGTCGATCACGAATCAGGCCACTCGCAGAGGCATACACTTCGTCAAACAAAAAACCTACATCGACCCGCCCCTGCAAGATAGCTTTCAGTACGCCCTGATAGCTGCCGGTGAATACAAATTCGAGACGGGCCCGGTCAATATCTGCTTTATCCAGCAGAAACAACCCTACCATATGAATCAGCGTGGCGGGATGGGCTGAAGCGACGCGGATGCGCGCCGGCAAATCAGCAATCTCTTGTATCTGGGTGGCCACCGAAGTGCATAAATACACCTCATCAAAATGGTTACGAGGCTTGGCAATAGGCACAAAATCCAATTTCTGAGCATATTGTACCCAGTCGAACGGGTTTGCATAAACCAGGTCATATTGATTGGCGAGAACCGCTGCACGACAGGCATCAAAACCATCATAAGATTGAAAACGCATCGCCTGCCCGAGGTGGCGCTGCAGATAGGTATTCATCAAGAACCACCCCGGAAGATTTTTTCCGGAATAATTAGGATCCACCGTAAAATGCAGGATGGATTCCCCCGCTGTGTTGGATGTAGGCATATTTCATAGCCCTCAAATATTAAAATCCACCGGTATCTCGCCGAGAATATTGAGGTGAATATTAAATGGCGTCATGTATTTCATCGCCGTCATCATGGATCCCTTGAATTTGAGTCGCCGAGTCATCAACGCCGACTTTCCGCTGATCTCTCCGGACAGGATTTTCTTCCAGTGGTCCAGGTTCGTCCACATGATGAAATCGCGGTGCCGCCCGTCGGAAGGTCCGGCGTAGATAATCTTCCCCGCCTTGCAGAACAGCATAACATGAGGGATATCCGGGCGATCTTCAATGTAATACTCCCAGGTGGCATTGAAGTTTTTCAGATCCTTCTGGATTTCCTGATGCGTATCCCACTGCTTACCCACCAGACGAATCCACTCCGTACTCATAAATTTTTCTGCCATAATTAGCGCCCTCGCCCTCAATAACTTGCTTATCAGGCCCCACAAAAGCAGGGCATTTTAATATATTGTTATATGCCAATTTTGTGCCAGCTTCCACTTTACTTTAATTAGGCGCTATTGCGATTTTCGCCAGTCGCTAACAAATGCTGGAGGATAATACCGGACAATAACACTCCAAAGAGCGCGGGCATAAAGGAAATGGTGCCATTAACCGTTTTGGCCCTCCCACCCGGCGCGGACACTTCTTCCGGAGGGGAGGCCCGGCGCGGTGATTCATCGGAAAAGACGGTTTGCACGTCCAGGGACGCGCCATTCTTGCGCAGCAGGGCGCGCAATTCACGGGCCAACGGACATTTTTCCGTTTGATTGAGCCTCGCGACGCGAACCCGGCGGGGGTCAATACGGTTGCCCGCCCCCATGCTGGAAAAGACGGGCAAATTCAGGGCCTGCGACGTCTGGATAAGGACCGCTTTGCAGGCGATGGCATCAATGCAATCCGCAACCACTTCAGCACCGCTGCCCATCAGCAGGGCTTGGGCATTATCAGCATTAATAAACTCCTGGCGGGTTTCAAGCACGCAATCGGGATGAATATCGCGAATCCGCGCGGCCATCACCGCCACCTTGGGCTGATCCAACGTGGAATGCAGGGCGACGAGTTGACGATTGATGTTGGAAATGCTGACCACATCGTGGTCGACGAGGGTGATGTGCCCCACCCCGGCACGGGCAAGGTTTTCCGCGACATAGCCTCCGACCCCACCAACGCCGGCAATGAGCACATGGCGATCACGCAGGGTCGCGACAGCAGGTGCACCCAGGAGAATCTCGGTGCGGGCAAAAGGATGAGGCATTATGGCGCGTCCTGAAGATGAAATAAGGTAAGGGCGTTTTGGGCAGTGACCTGCGCGATCTCCTGAGTCGGAGTATGCCGCAACTGTGCCAGACTGGCGATAATTTCGCTGAGATACGCCGGTTCATTGCGGGTGCCGGGATGCGCATGGGGTGTTTGCCACGGGGCATCCGTCTCTGCCAGCAGAGATTCCGCGGGGAGTATGGCCGCCGTCGCCCGCAGACGCTGGGCGCGCGGGTGGGTGAGCGCGCCCCCCAGCCCCAACAAAAATCCCATATCTATCAATCGCTGTGCTTGTACGAGACTACCGGAGAAACTGTGTAGCACACCGCGCAAACCAGGAAAGCGGCGCAAGGTCAGGATTACCTCTTCCAGGCTCCGTCGGGCATGGAGAATGACCGGTAGTCCCAATTGCCGCGCCATGGCGAGTTGAGTCGTGAAAGCGGACCGCTGGCGGGCAGCGTCAGGAGTTCCATCGCCAGCATCGAGCCCGATTTCTCCCAGCGCGACTGCTTGCGTCAGGAGGGTAGTCAAGGTCGCTTCCCATCGATCATCCCGATCATCCAGATAGAGGGGATGCACACCATAGGCCGGATACAGTCCAGGGTGATGACGGCAGGTTTCTTTGAGCCGGTTCCAATACTTCGGGGTATAAGCGGGGACGATGATTTTACAGACACCCGCCATCTCTGCACGGCGTAGAACCGCATCACGATCATCGTCGAAGGCGGCATCATCCAGGTGACAATGGCTGTCTATCAGATCACGCACCGGCAGATCTGCGACATTTTCGGCGCCAGAAGCAAGAAAAGACATCTGCTGATTTTACGGTGACAAAACTCCGGGGTAAACATGCACTTCGTGCCGGACTGACAGATTCAGCACTTGCTGCAAAGGGCATCTTGGTCTTAAATGACCGGATATGGAGACCGCGCTGGAGAAATTATGCGTACGATGACGGCAGACCTGGCCATTTTGGGTAATGGCCCAGTGGCGCGCAGTCTGGTTCTCGCACTGGCGGGCAGCCCGCTGCGCGTGTTGCTGCTGGATACATATCCCCTGGCGCAGGCACGACCGCGGCTGACAGAGCGCACTGTCGCGCTGGCCTTGGGCAGCCGTCGCCTGCTCAGCCGCCTGGGGGTAGCCATGCCGCTGGCCGATGCCGCCGCTATCCAGACCGTGCAGATTACCCAGCAAGGCATCCGTGGGCAGGTGCGCCTGGAACACAGCCTGCTGAATGCACCAGAGCAAAGACTGGGTGAAGTCGCTGGTCTGGAGACCCTGAATGATGCCCTGGCCGTGCCGCTGGCGCGTTGTCACACCCTTCAGCAGGAATCACCGGGACCATTGCAGGGCCTGCAATGGTTTCCGGATCGGGTGCAACTGGACTGGCCTGATTTGCGGGTCGAGACAGCGCTGACGGTGATCGCCGATGGCGGCCATGGCGAACTGGCACGGCTGGCAAGCCTACGACGCATGGGCTGGGATCATAACCGCCATGCCATCATCGCCACAGTGAGCCCGCGGCAACCCTTGTCCGGCATTGCCTTCGAGCATTTTCTGGAGAGCGGACCGCTGGCCTTCCTACCCATCGGCAACAACCAGTTCTCCATTGTCTGGAGCCTGCGCCCCGGCGATGCCAGCCGCGTACTGGACTTTTCTGACGCAGAATTTATAGAGGCCCTGAACCGTCAGAGACCGCCGCAATTGCCACCACTCGTCGTGACTGGCCCGCGCAGTGTCTATCCCCTGTTTTTCCAGCGGCTCTGGGGCGAGCCTGGTCAGCGTTTGGCCTTGGTGGGTAATGCCGCACAGACCCTGCATCCTTTGGCCGGACAAGGTTATAACCTGGGATTGCGGGATGCGCTGACTCTGGGTGCCCTGCTGCGGGAAGCGGCGCAGCGCGGTGACGATCCGGGGGGCAAATCGCTACTCAGCGACTATGTCCGCATCCGTCGCCGCGATCGCTTGGAAACCATCGCCTTTACCGAAACGATGAACCGCCTGTTCAGCAGCCCGCGTCTGCCGCTACGCCTGGCACGGGCCGCGGCTCTGGCGCTCCTGGATCAGATACCGCTGGGGAAGCGGGAACTCGCGGCGCGGCTGGCTGGCATTCATCTCCCGGCGCAAAGCGCCGTCCCGGATTTGGCTATGGGCGGAACCTATGTCGGATAGTGCCAACTACGATCTCATCATTTCCGGCGCCGGCATGGTCGGTGCCAGCCTCGCCCTGGCCGCCCAACAGGCGGGGTTGCGCGTTGCTGTGTTTGAAAAACGCAGCAACGCGGCATGCGCGGCGGCGGACCCCCTTGATCGCGCCAGTTTAATCGCCACCGGGTCCGGACGTTTTCTGGCCAGCCTGGGCATTGATCCCGCGCTGCTGGGCAGTGCCGTGGAACGCATGCGGGTCTGGGATGGGGAAGGTTCGGGCAGCATTCATCTGGACGCCGAAGAAAGTGGAGAAGACCGGCTCGGGCACATTGTCGAGAATCGTCGTCTGGAACAAGCCCTGCACGCTGCGCTGGAAGGCGCAGGGCTACACATTCATTACGGACGGGAAGTCACCAGCGCCTTTGCCGATAGCAGAGCCATGTACGTCGCCGATGCCGCGGGGACGGAGTTCCACGGCACCCTGCTGGCCATTGCAGAGGGCCGGCAGTCGCCGTTGCGCAAAGCGCTCATTCAGGCACCGGTTTTCCGGGAAGATTATGGGCAGGATGCCATTACCGCCACGGTCTGGATTGAAAAATCCCATCGCCACATCGCCTATCAGCGCTTCCTCTCCACCGGTCCGCTCGCGGTGCTGCCCTTCAGCGATGATGCCGACGGCAAAGCCCGTGCCTCCATCGTCTGGAGTGCAAAACATGCCCGTGCGCGGCACCTGATGGCCCTGAATGACACCCGTTTTCTCCACGAACTGTACCAAGCCTTTGGGCCGCAACTGGGACATTTCCAACACATCGGACGACGCAGCAGTTATCCGCTCGCGGCCCTGCACAGCAGCCGTTACGTCGGGGAACGCAGCGTGTTGCTGGGAGATACCGCCCACGGCGTTCATCCGCTCGCAGGTCTGGGGGTCAATCTGGGATTTCGTGATGCTGAACAACTGATAAAGGTCATCACCACAGCCCGCCGACATCATGAGGATTGGGGCACAGCCGCCGTACTGCGTCGCTATCAAAGTGCGCGGCGGCCTGATAATCTCGTCACCGTACTGACTTGCGGCGCCCTCAGTCATCTTTTCTCCAACCGCAGCCGCGGTCTCGCCCGGCTGCGCGACTTGGGGATGTTGGGGACGGGGATGATCGCTCCGGTCAAACGTTTTCTCATCCGTCAGGCCATGGGCCTTTAAGGAGATTGTAGATGCAACACCGTATTGCTGATGATATCGCCGCCGCCATTGGCGACACCATCGCCCGTTTAGGGACGGTCAAGGAAGATGTAGACAAGCAGGCGCGCGCCATGCTCTCCAACGCTCTGGATCGTCTGGATCTCGTCACTCGCGATGAATTTGATGTGCAGCAGGAACTGCTCTCCCGCCTCGCCGCGCGGGTCGCCATGTTGGAAGATCGCGTCGACGCCCTGGCACCCAAGGCCACTGTAGACGAAGACGCCAGCAAGGGCTGAGCGTTGCCGCTGGCGCTAGTCCATAGCCGCGCCCTTACCGGAGTGCAGGCGGCGGACGTCACCGTGGAATGCGATCTGGGTCCCGGACTGCCTACCTTTGCCGTCGTCGGTCTCGCCGAAACGGCGGTCAAGGAAGCCCGTGACCGGGTGCGCTCGGCTATTCAGAACAGTGGCTTTGAGTTCCCGGCGCGGCGTATGGTCGTCAATCTGGCCCCCGCCGACCTGCCCAAAGAAGGTGGTCGCTTCGATCTACCCATGGCCATCGGTATTCTCGCCGCCAGCGGACAGCTGCCTGCAGCCGCACTGAAACAACTGGAGATGATTGGCGAACTGGCGCTGGACGGCAGCCTGCGTCCGGTAACGGGCACGCTCTCCAGCACCCTGGCAGCGGGACAAGCCCATCGTGCCATTCTGGTGCCGCAAGGCAATGCCCAGGAAGCCGCTTTTGCTCAAAGCACCCCCGTCTTTGCCTGCGCGAATCTGGCCGAAGCCGTCGCCCACCTACGCGGCACGGATCGTCTGCCCGAGGTCATCTCCGATGCCGAGGCCCAGGAATCCGCCATTCCCTACCCCGATCTGCGTGACGTACACGGTCAGGAAACGGCCAAGCGGGCGCTGATTGTCGCAGCGGTAGGCGGCCATCACCTGCTCCTGTCGGGGCCACCAGGCACCGGCAAAAGCATGCTGGCGGCGCGACTGCCCGGCCTACTGCCCCCTCTACGCCGCAGCGAGGCGCTGGAAGTGGCAGCCATCCACAGCCTGCAAGGAAACGGCTTTGATATTCGCCATTGGGGTAGACGCCCGTTCCGTAGCCCCCACCATAGTGCCTCTTC
>JAPTWR010000123.1 GCA_028065135.1 Acidithiobacillus sp. | reverse complement strand
CCATCCTGCGGACCCTCACCTATGACCAGGGCAAAGAGATGGCGCGGCACGAGGAACTGGAACACAAGGTGGGCATTCGCGTCTATTTTGCCGACCCACATAGTCCCTGGCAGCGTCCGACCAACGATACACCAACGGGCTGCTGCGCCAGTATTTCCCCAAGGGAACGGACCTGTCGGTATACTCACAACGGCACTTGACGCGCGTGGCGGAAGATCTGAATAATCGACCAAGGAAATCTTTGGGATTCCGCACGCCAGCCGAAGTAATGGCACAGCAAATCAGGCAGTTAAACAGTGGTGTTGCACTTCAAATTTGAAACCGCCCCCAATCTTGTACTATTTATGAAACATTAACGCGCGTGTGAAAGGATGCAGTAGAAAGTGTTTACCCATGATGAATGCTTCTCCCTGGTAGTCCGATAACGGATGCTACCCTGGTTATTGCGTGCCTGGCTCCTGTTTGTGGTCATCGTTCTGCTGGCTGGGGGAGGCCTGGCCTATGAAACGTGGCAGGAAGTCTGCCAGGAATACAGCACCAATTTGCGGGTGTTGGCAGCCGCTGTGGCGGATGGTACGCATTTATTTCTCAAAGGAACCCAGTCTTCATTGGCCATGTTGGGTCAGGATACGGGCAAGGGGGCGGATGCCACGCCCCTGGCGATTCACGAAAAATTGCAGGATTACCTGGTCCTCGAACCCAATTTCAACAGCGTAGGCGTGCGTGCGGTAGGTAACGGAGTAGTGACTGCCGGGATGGACAAGGGACTGGTGCGCGCATTGCTTACACCCCAGGCCTCTCCGGTTGCCCGTTCCCGGATCACGGTCCAGCAGCGCCAACTGATCCAGCGTTGTGAGCATGCTTCCGGCCTCTGTGTTGGTCCCGCCTTGCCGGTACAAAATCCGGAGCATCCCCATCATCCACACTGGGTGATACCACTTTTCCTGGGGGCACAAGGGACGCCCTACCGACACTCCGTGGTTTCCAACATAGTTGCCTTGCTGCCCTTGCAGCACGGCCAATTCCCTTTTTGGCGCAATCTGCCGCTTCCTGCCTTGAGTTCGGTATTTCTGCTGCGCAGGGATGGCTTTCTGGAAAGCCGTTATCCGCCACCCACGCAAAACACCTTCGGTGCACCCCAAAACGGCATTGCCGCCGAGTCCATCCGGGCGCATCCCCAGGCCCGCTCTGCCACCTTTTATGGCCTGGCTACGGCGGTCAATCAATGGCGTCTCGGGGCCTGGAACCAGGTGCGGGGCTATCCACTGGTGGCGGGTGCGGGACTGCCGCGTTCCTTTCTGCTGGCCACCTGGTGGAATCGGATGACCGGTCCTTTGGCCGCCATGCTGGCTCTACTTCTTCTTTCCAGCCTCGGCTATTGGACTTTCCGTCGTATCGGTGAAGACCGGCAGCGCGAAAGATCTGCCCATGATCTGATGTTGTGGGAGTCCAAGGAACGAGCGGAAGTCACCCTGCATTCCATCGGCGATGGGGTGGTGACGACCGATACCCAAGGTCGGGTCACAGATGTCAATCCTGTGGCTGAATCCATGCTGGGTTATGCGCGCTCAGACATTCTGGGGAAACCGCTCGAAACGGTTTTCCGCATTGTCCATGAGAGGGATCACCAGCCTGTGGAAAACCCCATCCGCAGAGTCCTGCAGGAAGGCCGGGTCGTGGCTCTGGCCAACCACACGGTTCTCCTGCGCGCGGATGGTCAGGAGCTTGCCATTGAAGATTCTGCCGCGCCGATTCATGGCCGCGATGGTCAGTTGCTGGGCGCCGTGCTGGTCTTTCATGATGTCACGGAACGGCGCCGTTTGACCAAGAACCTGGTTTATCAGGCTCACCACGATGATTTGACCGGCTTGCCCAATCGCAAGTGGTTTCTGGAGCGCCTCCAACAGGCCACACAGGAGCAGCCCCTGCCGGAAGGGCTGCTGCTGGTTGGCATTCTCGATCTGGATGGATTCAAACAGGTCAATGATCGCTGGGGACACGATCGGGGGGATCAACTGCTCTGTACGGTGGCACAACGGATCCGTGAAACGCTACGGCCTGAAGATATCGTCAGCCGCCTGGGCGGGGATGAATTCGGACTGCTGCTGCCCAATATGCATCATCTGGAAGACGCCCAGCATCTCGCCCACAGTCTGATCCAGGCATTGAATCAGCCCATCGTGATGGACACGCAGGTGGCGAACGTTTCAGCCAGCATCGGATTTACGATTCTCTCCGGCGATACGGGTGATGCCCTGCAAATATTGCGGCATGCGGATCTCGCACTTTATGCCGCCAAAGCCCGTGGTCGCAATCAGTATTGTTTTTATGAAAAAACCCTGGATGTTGAACAGGAACAATTGATGGAGATCTTGGCGATGACCGAGGAAGCCCTTGAAGCCCAGAGCTTGGTCATGTATTACCAGCCAGTAGTGACCCGGCCTGCTCCTTCTGCGTCACCAGAGCAGGGCGTGATTGGTTTTGAGGCCCTGATTCGCTTGCAGCATCCCCAACGGGGCCTGCTCACGCCCGCTGTGTTCGCCGAAGCGCTGGACCATCCCCGCCTGGCCCGCCGCATCGGCTGCTTTGTGTTGGATGCGGTTCTGGCCCAGGGAGAACAGTGGCATCAGGCCGGACTCCCCTTACGCCTGTCGCTCAATATCAGCGCCCGGCATCTGCTGGACCCCGAGTTTCTGAATGATCTGCAGCGTGCCCTGGCCGCATATCCCGGGATAGCCCCGGCGTACTGCGAAATTGAAGTCACCGAAAGTGCCCCCATGCTGGATTTTCAGAAGGCCCAGGAAATGCTTCAGCACTGTAATGCCATGGGATTGCGTATCGCACTGGATGATTTCGGAACCGGGAATGCTTCCTTGAGTTATCTGCAGAAGCTGCCCGCCCAGACCATCAAGATTGACCAGAGTTTTGTCCTGGATATGCTCAATGATCCCCGTGACTTTGCCATTGTTGCCGGAGTCGCGAAAACCGCCCGTATGCTGGGTCTGGAGGTCATTGCCGAAGGCGTGGAAACCGTCGGGCATTTACAGCTGCTGGAGACTCTGGATTGTCCGGCCATGCAGGGCTATCTGTTTGCCAAACCGATGCCCGCGGAAGCGGTACCAGCCTGGGTGAAGTCGTATAACATCTCGAATTATGCAGGTAATTACAAAACATCTCCGCGCAACAACTTCATGGATGTAACGGATATGGGGCTATTGGGGGCGCACCAGATACGCGTAGAACAATCCGTTCAGTACCTCCAGGGGAATGGCCGTCTGCCGGAGCGGATCTTGGGCATCGATGATGCAGAACATTGCCATCTGGCCCTGTGGCTGGACCAGTTACCCGACCCCGCCGCTCTGCCGGTCGAGGTGGACCAGTTCCATCACCGCCTGCACCAAATGCTGAGAGATCATGTCAGTCCACCGGGCAGTCCGGAAGCGCTACAATTAGCTCAAGAGTTGCTGGAGACCAATGCGCAGCTGATGGATGCGTTACACCGCTTTCTGGGAAACTCCCATGTTCGGTAGGTTGGTGCTCTCCACCAGACGCCAGAGGAAGAGTCCTGCGCGGGACTCTCATGGGATGTACGCAAGAAGAATCCGTCTGTGAAAATCCATTCCCTGCCAGGAGCGCGCATCACCCCTTTTCAGAGGTTCCTCGACGTTTTAAGTGGGTAGCCTGAGATCCAACTTACCCAAGATCAGATAAGCCATGTTGATAAAGTTCTTGTGGGTACGATAACCCCGGGCTGTCGCCTTGGCAGATTGGACCTCTCTCTTCCTCAGATAACGAAAGACGTAACAACAGTGATGGACGCGACACCCCAAAAGCTGACCCATCGTGACCACCTGGGGATAAAATGGCGGTGACCAGAATGTACGCTTTTCGGGGGTGCCCACGATCAGCGGAATCCCTGCCCACGATCGCCGGAATGCGCAATTTTACGTGCTGCCCACCAATTTCTGAATGACTGCAAACGCTGCACTGCCGCCGTTGAGCCTACTGGTTGTCGACAGCAGACTGCTTGTGGAAATTCATTTCCGCAAGTCCTTTTAGACCCTGCCTCGCAACAACGCCCCTGCCTTTCTCCTTGCCTTCAGTGCTGCGTAAATCTGGCCATAGGACTCGCACTTATGACGTAATTTACTACCAGTCGGACCAGGCGAGCCATGCCCCCACCACCAGCACGACCAACATAAAACTCAGCCACAGTCTCGCGTAGCCAACGCGAGATATAGGGATTGTGCCGAGGCGATCGCAGAGAGAAGCCGGTCGCCCACGATCTCCGTGGAATACCGCTCCTGCCCGTCCTTATCGGTCCATTTTCTGGTGCGGATACGCCCCTCGATGTACGCCTGGCTCCCCTTGCGCAGATATTCCCCGGCCCCCTGACGATCTTCGCGCCCTAACCGGGTATAAGCAATGGCCCAAGCAGGTGCAATGGTTGAGTCAGCACGGCTACCGGTTCGATCTGAACGCGGCCAATCGTCCGATAGTCTTACAGGACGAGGTACAACGCCACCTGCTGGGTGCACAGCGGGTCAAACCGAAAGAGCCACGGTTTGACAGGCTACATCGGACAGGATAAATCAAGCTCATGGGCCGCCCACGTAGCAAAAATCGTCATCTCCCCCCGCACCTGCATCAGAAAGGTGCGATGTATTACTTCGTCTCATCGGCCGACGGCAAGCGGGTATGGACTAAGCTCTCCAGTAGTTATGCCGAGGCCTTGGCCATGTGGGCGCAACTGGAGGGGGCCGCTGCCCAAGACAATACCGTTGGATCTGGCCTATCTGACCGCCTTGCGTAAAAGCGATATTCTTCATCTGCGTCCGGGCGATATTCAGGACAACCTGCTGGTCGTTCAGACATCCAAGACCGGCAAGAAACAAGCCTTTGAGATCACGCCAGAGCTCCGTGATGTCCACTTCCATTATATCCGCGCCAAATCGCTCACTGATGTGAATAGGGCTGCTGGGTGTGACTACGCGCAAGCGCTTGCGGGCCATGCTGACGGGTCGATGACAGAGGTCTATGTGCGCGCCAGAGACACGCAGACCGTCAAGTCTCTCGGCGGAGTTGTAGAAAGAAAGCAGGTTGTAGAAAAGGCCACCTCAAAGAAGTAGCCTAAGCTGTTGATTAATTGGTCGGGGCGATAGGATTCGAACCTACGACATCCTGCTCCCAAAGCAGGCGCGCTACCAAGCTGCGCTACGCCCCGTCGCGGAGGAGAATAGCCGCTCGCCCCGCTGCGGTCAATC
>JAPTWR010000142.1 GCA_028065135.1 Acidithiobacillus sp. | reverse complement strand
TGGTCATCCGCAACAGTAAATTTTCCCGGTGGAACAATTATGTGGAGTGGTGGAACTCGGGGCTGCGGCGGGCGCTGGTGGAGCATGGTCGCTGGCTGGACCTGTACATGCTCTTTTGCAACCAGTATGCGCAGGCGGCCATGGATATGGTCATCCCCAATATGCCGTTCAACATCGCCAATGAAAAGGCCCTGGCCGATGGTTCCTGGATGGGCTTGTGGCGTATCGCCATTCAGCTTTTCACCGGCTCGGAACTGGACGAGTGGAACGTCATGGAGACGCTATAAGGAGCGGGACATGGAACAGGAAACACGAAGCAAACAGAACGATCGTGAACGCGAGAGAAATGACGCCTTTGACACCATGCTGGGGCGGGGCCGCCGCAAGCCGACAGACGAGGAACGGCGGGACGCGCAGTTGATGATGGACAAGCTCAGGATGCACGACGACGACCCCATGTGGTGGTTCATCGCCAATCAGACGGTCGGCAAGCCGGATCCGGGAGCGATGATTCAGTTGGCGGAACTGGGCAAGGCCATCGAATCCGTCAACAACCTGGGCAAAACCATCGATAGCCAGACGCTGGCGGCCAATATCAAGTTGCTGCAGGACACGCGGACGCAGGTGGACAGCCTGAAATTCGTGCATGACGAGACCATGAAATCACTGAACGCGATCAATGGCTCGGTGGCGAAGTCGGTGGCGATCCACGAAAAGGCGACCAACCATCTTGCGCTCTGGGCCGTCCAGAAGCTCAAGGATCATCATCTGCTTTATGTGCTGCTATTTGTCGCCGTCCTGGGCGGAGGTGGCTGGTGGTGGGCGGGCCAGTCCGGCTATGCCAGTGCTGTGCATCGTGTTGAACTCTGCCAGGTACAAGGTAAACCACTATTTATCACCGGCGGGAAACTCTCCTGCACACCGGTCAAAGCGAAACAGCCGGGAGGACAACCATGAAGGGGCAAGAGATTGGTGATTCATATTCACGCCATGATGCCACGTTCGGGATGCAGGTCATCGTCGATATTCTGTGGGAAAATTGGGTTACATCGATCCTTTCTGGAGGAGACACTTCGCCAGGGTATGAAAGGCGGTGTTCACCACCAGCTTTAAGCGGGTACGCGGTTGGTGGGCTTCTTGAATCTCTGGCTATTCTGGCCGATGTCGCCAATGAAGAGAGGCGCAGGATGATAAAGGCTGATGCGGGTGAGACATGTCCACCAAAACCCCGAGCGGAGGGGCGGTCATGAACACCCTTGATCATCTCTGGAAATTTCTGGTCGAACCTGTCTGGTATCCGGCCTATGCGATTCTATTCATGTTGGCAATGATTGCCCTCATTGCCCACTTTGGATTGCCTTGCTTCGGCGACGACGATGATTGCTGCGACGGCGATAACCGTTAAGTCGAAGCGCAAGACAGCCCCATTTCCGTTTGTGGTGCGGGCGATCCTCGCCGCACTGCTTGGGCTGTCCTGGCAATACGGACATTGGGGACCGGTGCTTTCCCTGCTTCTTATACCGATGGTGGTGATGGGACCATCCAGACGGGACCGCTATGGAATCGTCCTGGCCTACTATCTGGCCGGTAGCCACGGGCTTATAGAGGGGGCGGCGTCGTTCTTCGGGCCGGGGCATGTGCCTATGGGTATCGCGCTCTGGCTTGTCAGTTCGGCGCTGCTGGCGGCGGGATGGGCCTTTGCCGACCGCCCATGGAGAGTCCTTGCCGTGCTGGTGGTGGACGCCTTGCCGCCTCTGGGGCTCTTTGACTGGCTGTCGCCATTGGCCGGTGCCGGAGTGTTGTTTCCGGGGGCGTCGTGGATGGGGGTGATCCTGCTGCTGACGGGTATTTATCTGTTCGTCCGGTGGATGACGCAAGGTCTTCCGGCTGATCTCAAATGGCGGCACGTCTGTACGGACACGCTCTGGTTTCTGGGCATGATGGCCGTGTTGTTGAACGTCATGGCCTACATTCACCCACAGGTAACGCCGAAAGGCTGGACCGGGATGAATCTGCATCTGGGGCCGATCACGGGAAATATGATGGCGGACATGGCCCGCAATCAGGAATGGATCAGTCAGACGCAGACCAAGACTGATTCAGCCAAAGTGGTATTGCTGCCGGAGACGTTGATGACCTGGTGGGCGGGCAATGCGGCGGAAGTCTGGCATGCTGTGCCTAAGGGGCAAACTTGGCTGGTCGGAGCATCCGTTCCGGTTGGGCGGGATCTGCTGGCAGACGGTATCGAGGCGGTGCGTGGAGGTGATGGTGTTGGGGTGACAGGAAGAGGGAAGGGCGGGTTGCACCCTGCAAGGGCCAGACTTCTGTTCATCTCTCCTTTTCCAGTACCGGTTTCCATGTGGCACCCCTGGTATCAGGGACATGGTTATGTCCGCGCGGACGGCGTGGGCTACGAGGCGGGCTGGTGGGAGCCGGTACGCAAGGTCGATGGGGTCCGCGCCTGGGCGTCGATCTGCTATGATCAACTCCTGCCGTGGGTGTGGTTGGAAGGCGTGGCGCAGCATCCGCAGGTGGTCCTGCTGACGAATAACGAGTGGTGGGCCAGGGGAACCGGGATACCGGAGATCCAACGGGCTACGGCGTGGGCCTGGGTGCGGCTGATCGGGGCACCAGTGGTGGAGGCGGAAAATGCATAGCCTTACAGGCTTTTTTTGGGATGGTTAGCGGCATTGGTTTTGCGAGGAGTCAACTCATGATGGATATTCTGCATTTTCTTGCCAGCCCGGTATGGTGGCCCGCGTATGCCATATTTTTCATGCTGGGTGTGATAGCGTTCTTTGGGTTGCGTCATTGATCTCATGTCACAGAACACCGTGATTACGGCTCGCGTCAAAGACCTGATTGCCGAACAGTTCGCGCTAGACCGGGACCTGGTAATCGAATCCGCCAGGCTGTTTGAGGATCTGGGCCTGGATTCCATGGATAGTGTTGAACTGGTTATGGCGCTGGAAGTGGAGTTTGGCGGTGATGTGCCGGACGGGGATATCACCCGTATCAAAACGGTGGGAGACGTGATCCATGCGGTAAACACCTATTTTACGCCGCCTGATTCAACGGCATGAAGTCGTTACCGTTCCAGATCGTCTTTCTGAATGCCGCGCGGGCGTCGGACGCGATCTGGTGTCTTTTCTTTCTGGATATGGCTTATCGCGGCGGAAAGCACGCGATGATCAGCGATATCCTTTTCTCTGGAACTGACTTTCGTCTTTAACAAACCTTCCAGGTTGAGTGTCCTTTTTCCTCTTACTCAGAACGCAGGAGTGCCGCCACTTCACAGGCGGCACCAAGTCCTATCAACGCTCCAGATCATTCCTATGGATACTACGAGAACGTTGCACAGCCGGCCTGGCAGAGAAAATCAAGTCCGCAAGAGGACGGCTGTCGCCATTGTAGGCCGCTATGGATGCCTCAACGTTCTTCTCTAATGGAATTTTTCCTAATTTGATGGGGTGTCCGCACCACGAACCAATCTGCGCCATAAAATATCTTTGCGCTCTTCCATTGCCATCCCGGAATGGGTGAAGCACGTTTATTTCCCCAAGATAGTGTCCCGCGCGGTCGGCAAATTCGCGACGGTTTTTGCCTTTGAGCCAGTCTTCATTCCCCATCTCCCTGAAAAGCTTGGTTCCAGCAGAGTCTATCACCATGGCCGACGCAAACCGCGTATGTCCTTTGGAGATATCTATGGTCCGTATTTCTCCTGCCCATGAATAGATATCTTGAAAGAGATGCTTGTGTATGGCTTTCAAGTGGTCCATATCAAATGGAGGTACGGGCGGCACCCCAGTGTCTAAGTCCAAGGAGCGACCATAGGCCAAAGATGCTTCTATTTTCTCCAACCCTTGTGCGCTGGATATCCCCAAAAGGTTCTTCAGAACACCCGTAGATGCGTCAATGTATGGATCATTCTGCCCTTCGTACATAATTTTCCTTGATGATACGAATCACTTCATCCACGCTTATCTTGCCCTTGACCCACAACTGGGCAGCATCCTGTGCTTCCTTGCTCACCTCTAACCCCTCAAGGCGCTGGTTAGCAAGCGCTTCCTTCACGATATGTTGCCGTTGATCTGACATCACGCGCTGCCCCTTTGATGAATAGATGATCTATTATACCACTCAAATTCAGGCACCCTCTACTCTTCAGGTGATCTCGGCCAGTTCGGGATTCAGGGCAGGTTCTGTTCGGGCCAACTTCCGCGCGGCCCGTTGGCCCTGGCTGCGGTCCGCGGCGCGGCGTTTTTTTCTTGCCGGCGGGCGTGCATCGTCAGTAGAGACATGGCCGGCATCCGTTATCTCCGTCTCACGTTCTCCATCAATAACCACCTCCGCTGGCGGCATGGCTTTCGTCGTCTGGTCCGGGTAGAACCACCCGAAGATGTCATCCTTCGCGTCGATCTCCGGCAGGTGCAATTCCTGGCGGGCGCGGGTCATCGCCACGTAGATCAGCCGCAGTTCCTCTTCACGGATCTTCTCGGTGCCCGTTTTCTCGTCAACGCCGCGCAGCCGTTTGGGCTGGAAGAAGTCATCCGCCAGACGCACCGAATCGAACTCCAGGCCCTTGGCTTTGTGGCCGGTCAGGGCGATGAAGTCACACCGCTTCCAGATATCCTTGTCGGCGTCCAGATCTTCGCAACGCCGGACGGCGCGATCCAGTTTCTCCAGACCAAAGGTATCCACGATCCGCAGGAACGTCTTGATGTCCATGGCCTCTTCCGCGTATGCACGGAGTTCCTGCTCGGTGGCGAAGTAGGTGAATTGCCCCTTGGGCTTCCCCTCGCGCAACGACCGGTAATCGTCCAACATTTGCAGAACGGCTTTCCTGCCGGCCACGCCGACCCGGCGCCCTTCCGCCAGGGCGGGCAGCACGGCCGCCATCACGGACGAGTTCGTCCGGGCGATGAACGCGCGCGCGGATCCTCCGCCGCCCACCTGACTGGTGGATTCCTTGCCGGGCAGGCCCTTGAGCCGGGTCGCGGCACCGAGAGTTTCCAGCACGCGGTTGGCGACACCAGCCACCGCGTCCCCGAAACGGAAGCTCTGGGTCAGGAACGTTTCGGGACACTGGATCCGGGCCATGGCGTTTTGCGCGCCGCGCCAACCGTAGATCTGCTGGTACTGGTCGCCAACCCAGATGACCGGGATCTTCTGCCGCTGGCAAAGGTGCAGCATCAGCCGGTCCGCGTCCTGGGCTTCATCGAACAACAGGTAATCATGGTCCACGGCGAGGTCCGGGTCGCTGCGCACAAACTGCTGCAGGTAGACGTCGTGGGAAGAGGGGAAGCGGCCCCGTTCGGCGCTCATGAGGGCATACAGTTTATGGGCGACCGGCATGGCCCGCTCCCGGATCCGGTAATAACGTTCCGGGTCGTGCGACTTCTCCAGGTCATCCATCCACCGGTAATGCTTTTCGGCCAGCACTTCGTCGGGGGTCCGCAGGAAGCGATGGACGGTATCCAGAGCCTCCGCCGCCACACTATCCCCCTCAACATCCCACAGGCCGAACTCCTTGCGCACCACCGTGCCATTGATGCGCATGGACAGACGGTCGCCGTACTTCTTGCCATGCGTAGCATACGCCAGGGAATGGAATGTCCGCGCCTGGCACCGCGTCCCCTGGAACCGCTGTTGGGCCTCAGTGGCGATACCCTTGTTGAAGGCCAGGTACAGCCCGCGCCCTTGAGTGGCCTGGGCGATGCCTACCAGTGTGGATGTTTTGCCGGTCCCCGCCAGCGCGGACACCTTCATGGTTTGCCCTTGCCGGGCCAGGCTGATGGCCTGTTTTTGCTCGTCGGTGAAATTCATGTGCATCTCCTCTCCCGTGGAATCCCGCCGGACCGGGCCGGGTGCGGGGTCGTCCCCCACACCCTATGAACGAACCGAGCGTTTTTACCGTGAGGCGTGCAGGCGGCGCATCTCCTTCACATGCGCATCCCACAAAACCATCACTTCAACACACTCCTTATCCCCCTTTGCAGCCATTCTCTTCACCACTGGCCGATACTTGGGGTCGTGCTTCATCCTGTCAAAAATCTCGCCAATATAGTCATCACGAGTGTATGCATCCGCATCCGCCAAAAAATCTTCATGTGCGCCCATGGTAAAACTCCTGTTCATATGCGTGGTCGTTCCCCACACCCCTTGAAAATACCGAGCGTTTTTTTTTCAGGGGTGGCGCTTAGCGGCTTGCTGGATCAGACGAAACTTCCGGGTGTCCAGTTCCTCGTCCAGAATCCCGCCGCAGGGCTTCATCCAGAGGTCGAACCTGGGACCCCCGGCCTTCAGTGTGGCCTGATATGCCGGCTGTCTGGCCCACTGCGAAAGAAAGTAGTTGACGGCCAGGCGCACCCGCGTCCGGCTCATCATGTCCTCCGGTATCGCCGCGCGGCAGAACTGCTGCAGTTCCGCATTCACCCCCAGCTTCATGGGGGACGGGGCGGAGAACAGAGGGAAGCGCTGAACCAGTTCCCGGATTACTGGCTGATCATCCACCGTGGATTGCCGGTTTTTCTTGCGTTTGGGGCGGGTGTTAGTAACGGGCATGCCCCTTGCTTGGCCTTTGGTACTGATAGCCGGTTTCATTTCCTCTTTCCTCCCTTGCCACCCATCGGCTTCCATTTTTCCCCCAGCGCGTCCGCATCGGCCTTGTCCGGCCACCATGCGGTCGAGCACTTCTGGCAACGGTAATACGGTTTGCCGGTGGACGTACTGAACTGGCCGGTGGGCCGCTTGCACTTCGGGCAATCCGGACCCTGCGCCTCCGGGGCATTGGCCTGACGTTCCTCGAAGGGCTTGCCCGGCTGCCCATCGGCATCCTGAAGTAATCCGTGAGTATCACGATTGCTGCACGCCCAAAAATACGTGCCGGGTTTCTTTCTGGATTCGAGACGGCGCACGGAACCACCACAGCCATCCACGGGACAGGCCGCTGTTTCCGGCACGGCTCCCGCCGGCATCGCGCCCAGCGTCTCCTGCAGATCGGAGTACGCCTTCGCCAGCAGTTCCCGGCCCTTGGCCTGGCCCTGGGCGATGCTATCCAGGGTCTCCTCGATCTCTCTGGTGTAATCCACGTCGCAGAAATGGAAGGGAAGGAGGGCGTCTATGGCCCTTTCGCCCAGATCCGTGGGAACCAGCGCCTGCTTCTTCTGCTCGATGTACTTTCGGAAGAATAATACCTTGATGATGGACGCATACGTGCTGGGACGGCCGACCCCGTGGCGCTCCAGTTCCGCGATCAGCGTTGCTTGCGTGAACCGCTTGGGCGGCTGGGTTTTCTTCTCTATGGCCTCCCCGCGCTCAGGCTTGAGGGTCGTACCCTTGGTGAGGGAAGGCACCGGATTGCTGGCTTCCGGATCCTTTTCCTCTCCCTCATCCTCATCACCACTTTCGGCGTACAGCCGCCGCCAGCCCTTATCCGTCAGCACCCGCCCGGTGGCCTTGAATATAACTGCCCGATTCTGGAACATGCCGCCGTCGAGCGTCGCGGTGGTGACTTGGTAAATGGCATCGGCAAGCTGGCTGGCCATGGCCCGTTTCCAGATCAGGCCGTAGAGGGCCTTTTCCTGCGCATCCAGTTCCGCGCCCAGGTCAGACGGATCCGTGGGACGTATCGCCTCGTGGGCCTCCTGGGCGTCGCCCTTGGCCTTCCAGCGGCGGGGTTTTTCGCTCAGCGGCCAGTTACGGCGTTGCGCCTCACCTCGCAACAAATCCTCGCCTTCCTGAGAAAGATTTGGGGAGTCGGTGCGATGATAGGTAATATACCCGTCATCAAAGAGTGCCTGAGCCAGTTTCATGACCTGCTCGGCGTCGATCTTCAGGGCACGGCTGGCATCCATTTGCAGGGATGACGTGGTGAAAGGCGGCGGCGGAGCCTGCCGCGCGGGCTTGCTCTCGGCGGCAGTTACGATGAGGGGCATAGACGGCAACGCAACAGCCAGCGCGTCCGCGAAGGTCTTATCCTGGAAGTATGTTCCTTCCGGCATCCCGTCCTGCCAGGTGGCCCGCCATGAGCCATCTACACCGGGCATGACGGCCAGCACTTGATACCAGGTGGTCGATTTGAATTTGCGAATCGCCCGCTCACGCTCCACGATCAGTCTCAGGGCGGGCGTCTGGACACGGCCAGCACTGGCTTTGGTATTGAGGGATCGGGAAAGGGGAGGGGAGACCTCCCATCCCACAATTCGGTCCAATGCCCGGCGAGTCTCCTGCGCGGCCACCAAGGTCATATTGATGTTGCGGGGGTTCGCCACAGCCTTGAGCACGGCTTGCTCTGTCACTTCCTGATAGGTCACGCGCAGCGCGGTTGCCGCCTTGATGCCAAGCGCCTGGGCCAGGTGCCAGGCTATCGCTTCTCCTTCGCGGTCCGGGTCGGTCGCCAGATACACGCTGTCGGCCTTTGAGGCAGCGGATTTTAACCCAGCGACAATTTCTTTATGCTTATCGTCGGTGATGCAATAATTCATCTTAAATTCAGGCGGTCGGACATAGCTGGCGTCGCCGGTGCGGACGAGGTCCCGGACATGCCCCAGGCTGGCTTTCACCTGCCAGCCGGAGCCTAGAAACTCCTGGATATGTTTGGCTTTCGTGGGTGACTCGACGATCAGGAGGTTCATTGTTTTTTGTCCTTTTGGGTGGATATTAGGCTTTTACTGCAGACGTTCCGGTGCGGCATGACAACGCGAAAGGTCCAGCGTGACAACCCATGTTTCAGGTCCATTGTAATCAAACATCTCATCCACATTTTCCAAAAATGGCCGCCATTTTTTAGCAGGGTTATTCAGAAGTGGAACCATCGCGTCCAAGTCATAAATCTCATGCCACTTCAGTAAAGCCTCAAAACTCACGTCAAGGTCAGCCATGAAGCGGTTATAGTTGTCAATGTTTTGTACTGCGGTCATTTCTTCAAGTTTGGCGGCGGCCCATTCAAATAGTTCGCTCATGGTTTCTTGCAGATATTCTGGGTTTGGCAGATCGGCATTACCAGATCCGTGATTGAAACGCTCAGGGTTATCCAGTTCGTCCAGCCATGGACGTTCGCCCAAAGCATGAACGTAATCCCCAAAATAATCCTGTCCCGAGTCCATCATGATCCGCCGGTGTCCAACTATGGCATCAGCCAGTGCAAAAAGGATTTGGTTACAGAGATAATCAAAATCCTTATCCACTTTTTCAATAAATGCACGATACCGCGCGTCGGAGACGTCGATGAACATGTCAACCCAGTGATCCTCGCCCCACGCTGATAAACCCTGTAACGCTTTTGTCACCTGTTTCTTATATTTCATGACATATTCCTCTTTTATATATTGAATGTGCGGGTGGGGAATACCACCCGGCCGTCAGTAAAAATCACGCGGCGCGCTCACCCCTGAAGACTATCCGGTAGATTTTATGCGTCGGATCCCGTTCCTCACGGCACTTCATGGATCCGGTATTCACCCAGCGCTGAAAATCCGCGCAAGCCAGTTTTTCAGAGCGGCATGCGGACCGATGGTTACAGGCATCGCAAGGTGCTGGACCTGTCAGCGCTGCTGAGATTTCGTCTTTTGCTCTCATGGTAAAGCCCTCACATTTACACCAGATGGCACCCGTCTGGCCGGGTGCGGGGACGTTCCCCACACCCCTTGAAAATACCGAGCAAAATTTTTTGACCGCCCGATCACTGCACCCGCGCTGGCGCGTCATGCACGAGCCGCCTGAATTTAGGACTCTCGGAATGCATGAAAACCGCCTCATCCAACTCGCCGGCCAAATCATCCAGCCAGTCCAGGTCCGCCTCCAGAGCGGACATACCGGCGTCTTCGTTGTCTTCAATGGCGAATGACATTTCCAGCGCCCAGGATGATAACTGCATCAATTGGTCAATGATCTTCTCTTTCCCGCTTTTTCTACTCATGGCACTCTCCTGACATCATTAAAATGGGAACGGTCCCACACCTATTGAAAATACCGAGCAGAAAACGCGGCCACTTACCAGGTGCGATCAAAGTCACCCAGGACAATGGTGGTCCGGTCGTCCTCTACAACCACGCCACCGCCAAGGGCAAACAAAACCGCGTCAAGGGTTTCCTCATCAAACAGGTGCCCCATCTCCGTAATGGCCTCTTCTCTGGTCATTACCCCGTCATGGATATCGTGTGCGATGCTGTACGCCATGGATGCTCTACTCATTGATTAATCTCCTCTCTTCTGGTAAATAAACTGCGGGGCCGGAATGTATAAGGCTTATCATGCCGTCATCGGTTAGCATCGGTTTAACCTTCCCCAGCAATGCATACAACTGACAACTCCTGCGATCCCTGTAAGGCCGGTAGGCATACAGGCGTTTGCGCTCTTCCTTGTGTTTAATTTGAGGCATATCGGAGGTGTGGATGGCACACAAATGCCGGTTTTCCAGGTCGCCGGAATCGTTTACCACGTAGGTCGCGTGAAGTATCTTTACAACACGCCCCATCATGCATAATTCACGGACAAAAACATCCAACTTCCGGTCATCATAAAGGCCGAGAAACGGTTCGGCGGAAGAAAAAACCTCACCATTGAAACCAGGATTATTCCTGGCAATCCTGTTCACCACCGCGTCAAACAACGGTTGCGCGGCTATATTCCGCTTCATCCTGATCCTGGCGTTGATGCGTGCTTCATTACCCATGACATACATCCTCTTGACTGCTCACCTTTCCATTCCCCTCTCCACCAACTGCCGTTTGCCGGAGTAAAACCCGTCGCCGCGATCTTTCATGACCAGATTGTCACCTGCCTTGAACTTGAAGTCCGGCGTCACCGGCAACGCCAGCAATTGGCCCTTGGCGTTCTTCAGGACGGCTTCCAGACCAACCACATTCAGCACGATCCCGCGATGGACCGACTTGCACGGTTCGATCATCCCCAACCGCTTGGCGTCATCCAGTACAAATTCCCCAAGCCCGGGGTGCTTCAAGGTCTGCAAGATCCCGCGCTTTCGCTGCTCAAGGGCCACATCCTGGGTGGACTGCAGGTACCCAGAGGAAAAGCCGATTGCGTACCGATCTTCCTGGTCCATGCCGTGCGCCAGACCGGTCAGGCGCTTCATGCCCAGGGTCATATAGTGACTGGTCGCGTCCAACACGTTATCCCAGGCTTTCACCACCTGGTCGGCGCCGGGCACCTTATCCTTCACCATTGTCCGCACCTGCTTGCCCGCGTCCGCGAGATTCACCGCAAGGGATTTTGCGGCGTCCTGAATACGGGTCAGACCACGCGCAAGCAACGGCTTGGGATCCGGGGACCCGACCGGGGCAATCTTGCCGGACTGGATGTCCACCGCATCGCCGGTGGAGATCATGCCGGTGGCGATGTTCTGCGCATCCTTTTTGATGTCCTGAGTCAACACGATCAGTTGACCGTGTCCTGGTTCTCCATGCTCCGCCACGTGCTTCTCAAAAGCGTCCAGGAAGGCATTCAAATCCTGGTGAGCGGTGTGGAACTCCTTGCCGACGCTCATGCCACACCTCCGGCATGCTGATCCCCGCCCAGAATCTGGCCCTCCAGAATATCCACCTCGACGCATATGCGATGAATATCTCGCGCAAGCCGGTCCACCGCGGGGTTGCACCCTGCAAGGGCCGCGCCATTGATCCGGATCGGCTTCACCTTTCCACCGCCTGCCACCTTGCGCTCCAGATCGCCCAGCCGGTTGGCCAGGTCCGCGCTGCCCTTCTTCAATACCGCCAATCCGTTTGTTGTGTTCATGTCAATTGCTCCTGTGGATAGATGGTCGTCGCTCTCATCTTTGTACCGGACATCCGGGAACCTGATGCTGATGCGCATGTTTCAACGATCAACGCTCCAGAGCGGGTTTGTTATCGCGGCGTTTACCCTTCTTTTCGCCGAGGTCGGAGACCAGCTTGGCTAGCGGGGTTTCCATGCGCTCCAGGGCTTTTTTGGTCATCACCGCGGGCTCCGGCAGATCCTGCAATTCGCGAATTTTTTTCATAATGTCTGGGACGGTGCCGCGCGCGCTGTCCGGGGACGCCAGCCACAGGTTGGTCTGGATCTTTGCACTAATTCGGTCAGGTTCCCGTCCATCACAATTTTTCGCCGCCTTGCCGCGCCCTTTATGATCCCTGTCCAGGATTTCCGCGTTTTCCATAAAAGTCCGGAACCCAATATAATTCCGGTCATTCAGGTAATAGGCGGCTTTTCGGTGAATGGTTTTCATATCCATCTCCGTCTGGTCCAGCTCCGCTCCCCGCTCGTCGCTAAAATCTCCGCCGTACAGACTGGATTGCTGGTCCCACGCATCCTCCCCGTGGGTTTTCCCAGCAGCAGCGGCATCGGCGATGTTGCGGTTCGGATTGACGCCCGGCACAATGCCAGCCCCATCGGGGCCATCACTACCCCAGCCGGTGGCCTTCTGGTCCCAGGAATACACACCATTGCGGCCGCTGACGCTGTTGGCATGGTCCCCAACCTCGCCGCTGACCCCCGCCGAAAATGCCGCCGCGGCGGCTGAGGGATCGTATGGGCTGCCTCGCTGAACAACTCCCACCAGAGATCGCACATCCTCAGCCGAGTAACCCAGGGTGTGCCTCGCGGTGGCGACGGACGCCGAGAAGTTGGCACGCTCCTTCGGTGGTAGCTGATCCCCCAAATCCTTGACCGGGTCGCGCGTCAAAGACAGCGCCTGAACCTCCCGATAAAAACTCAGCCAGACCTTGGGAGAATCCAGAGGCTGATGATGAACCATGGCGACTTCCTGAATGCGCCGCTGGATATCTTCCAGGCTCATGTGCAGCACGCTGATCGACAGGAACATAGCGTCGATCGCTTTCTCCCTGACGGCGCCGGTCAGTCCGGCGGGGACCAGTGTTTCGACCAGATCCTGGTGGGACTGTGGGGTAGGGAAGTTGGTAGAAAGATTTTCAGGTTCCATGTCTGCTGCTCCAATGTGGTGGTCACATCAAATACCGGACCGGCGACAACCTGATCAGCGTGTTTTGGCGGGTGGTTATGAAAAAATTGTGACGAGGGATCGGCGCATGGATGCAGGCAGTGGTTGATTGCGGGCATAAAAAAGCCCGCAAGAAGCGGGCAGAGAGTAAAAGGTGAAAAGGTGCCGGACCCGGCTATGCCGCCGCCATCGCCCGTTCCTCCGCGATTTTCAGGCCCATCCCCATGATGTCCTCCATGGCCTGCTCATCGGCGGCGAGATCGTTCATGACGCCGATGACCCTGCCGGTAAGTCCGGGCAGATCGGCGTAGTACTGATCCCGTTGCGCTTCGATGGGCAGGGATCGGTCGATACTCGCCGAAACGGCGGGGGCGAGATTAGCCAGCAGGAATGACGCCTGGGCTACGGCGAGATCGTGGATCAGGTCCCGGTTTTCGGTGATGCGCTTACTGTTGCTCATGATGAATCTCCTTTGGTGGCGATGGGGTTACTGGAAAATGAAAAGTGCAACATGACCTTTCTTACAAAAGACCTGCGCCACTTGCGGTGGTGCAGGCCGACAACACTTCAGGCCGCCTTGCGGGGGCAGGATTTCAGCACCCGCAGAATGATGGCCTTGGCTTCAGGCGCGGGCTTCAGGTAGTACCCGCGCACGACCTCGATCAGCGGAACGCTGGATGCTGTGTGGTCGATGCCTACCAGATTGCACCAGTTGATGACTCCCGCGCGGCAGGCGCCAACCCCATCCGCGTCCGCCCAGGTGGCGACCGCGTCGGCGGGCACATCGCGGATTTCCAGGGGCAGGTGATCAATGTTCTGGAATTTGCGATGGGACCCCTCCACGGCCGCCAGCGCTGATTCACTGTGATAGGCCGTGGTGGGAATCAGTCCCAGACTGGTACGCTTCACGGCAATGAACCCGGACTCAGTGGTCACCTGAAAGCCGCGCCCCTTGCGCATCCATGCGGCGTCAAACAACTCGATGTCAAACTTTGCAGCCAGTTCCAACGCCTTGCGATTGCGCCCACGGTGTGCCGGGCGGGCAGCAAGGGTCAGCATGCCGCCCAGAAACTCCAGGTCGCGATCGTAGACCTGTTTGTCCCAGTTGGGGTCGACCGTGATAACCACGTCATGCTCGACCTTGGGAAAACCCCCAGCCTTGGTGTAGGACTTGGCGTAGTAATTCCAGTTTTTCGTGTTCTCCGTCTTGCCCTCGACCTTGCCGCCTGCCGCATCATTTACATAGCACTTGACGGAATCCGCATTACTCAGGCCCATGCCATACTTTGCGAGGCGCTCGACCGACTCACAGATTTTATGCCGGCGCAGTACTTCCGGGTTTTTCTTCAGCCGCTGGGCATCCGCAATCCGTTTCTTGAAATGCGCAATCCGCGTGTCCTGGACCGCCTTGAGCGCCATGGCGGCTTCATGCTCGGGGCGACCCGGCTGCCAGGTCTTGAGTTCCTTTTTGACGGGGGTCAGCGCTTTGATGGAAGCGGCGAGTTCTGCAGTGACGGTTTTTATGGTGCTATTCAGGTTACACATGTAGATCGTCTTCATGATAAAACTCCTGTATTAGTGCGCCAGATGGTCCCCGTCTGGCCGGGTGCGGGTGTTCCCCGCACCCCTTGAAAATGCCGAGCCATTTTTTTCGGGTTACGCCACCTTGCGGCGTGGCTTGGCTGTCACGGCTGCGGCCGCCTCTTCAGCGGCTGCCTGCTCCGCCTCGATCTGCTCCGGTGATTTCCAATCCGGATTCAGCAAATCCGTCAGTTCAGTCATGGCAAAATCTTCACGGGCATAGATTTCTTTCAGTTGCGCCATGCGGCTGAAGACATTGGTCCCGCTTTTGCGGATCTCGCTTGCCACAAAGTTCGCGGCCAGTTGTGCTTCGCAGGTGTTCTTGTTCATTGGTAAATCCTCATTCATGGTCACCGGATAGTTGCCGTCCGGCCGGGTGCGGGGTCGTTCCCCGCACTCTATGAATAAAGCGAGCGGTTTTTTCGTTTATGGGGTGTAAGCCAGGGCGACAAAGTTATCCCCCCGCCAGCGCAGGAAAGGTGCCGGGATCAACTCTTGTTGCCGAAGATCTCGATCAACGCTATGAAGAGGTTGATGATATCCAGATAGAGATCGACGACCAGCATGACCGGCTCCTGAATGCCGCCGCGGATCATGCGCTGGGTGTCAAAAAGGATCAGGCCGCTGAAGACCAGCACCAGCACACCGGCGATGGCTAATTGGAGGGCCGGGAGGTGAAGCAGAAATATATTCAGCAGAGACACCACGATGGCCAGCACCAGACCGGTGATCAGAAAGTCGCCGATGCTGATGCTGCTGAAATCCCGTCGTGTGGTGACGGCATAGGCGGACAACCCCACAAACAGGGCTGCGGTAGTGCCCAGGGCTTCGGCGATAATGGAGGCGCCGCCTGGCATCCGCAGATACGTCTCGATGGCCGGGCCCATCATCATGCCCATGCTACCGGCGTACAGAAAAACCAGAGGAACCGCAAAGGGACTGCGGTGGGCGCCAGTGTACTGCTCCTTGCAGAGCAGGTCGTAGGAACCGATCATCAGGGCGAGGGAACCGATCATCAGAATGAAGGGATGTTGATAGACAAACGGCGAATACATGCCGTAAATGGAGGCTATGGTCGAAACGACAAGTGTGGCGGCAAGCAATGCATAGGTCTTGCCCATCAACGTGCCGATGGCTGTGCCGCTGCCGAATCCGGTCGGATTCATGTTGTCTGGAAACTTGTTCTTGTTCATGTCTGTACTCCATATCTGAGGGATTCATAGTCTGTACGGACTGGCGGGGACCTGATCAGCGAGTTGCATGGTGGGGCCTCTTCTTTTCCATCACCCCCTCACCACCCATGGGGATTCACCACCACCCAGAAAACCGCCCCAGCCAGTGCTGTCATCGCTATCCCCGCCAAGGGTTCCAGCGCGTTTCCGGATCTCCACCAGCCGAAACCGAAACGGCTGCGCGCCATGGGCGTCAGAATGGGTATGCCCGTGGGGTTCGGCACGTCCATCAGCAGGTGCATGACGCCGCCGGCGGTGAAGCCCGCCAGCGCCATGCGCAGAACGCCGCCGATCTCCAGAGGGTGTGAAGCAAAGAAACGGATGGCGGGAAGATGAACGGGCCAGACTGTTACCAACAGCGCGAGAGCCAGCCATAAGGGCCACCAGTGGGTGATCGTCCGGTGCGGGATGACCGATACCCGGATCCACTTCTGCCGTGAACCGGAGAACTCGGCGTGCGCGATCTCCAGCCAGTCCGGCGCGGATCCGCCAGACCAGCCGAAGGGGACGGCGGCCAGTGAAGATGCTCCGAACGCGTGCCAGCCCGCGGCGGCGGTGAGAAGCCCGGCGGCGAGGCCGGTGAGATGGTGTCCGGTGCGGCCCATGACGAAAACCTCCATGAATAATGCAGTCATGGAGTACCGGGCTTTCGCCGGGCTGTTTGATGGTGCTCTGACGCGATGGTCAGCAACGGGTGAACAGGTGGATTTGGTGGTGATGGGGCGGTGGGGATGAAGACCAGTGGGCATTCTTTTCAGAGCATGGCCTTTCCAGTCGCCCGTCACCACTTTTTGATGATATGCCGGATACATGCCGGGAATGCGGCTTTTCGAGATTGAATTCACGCGTCAGACGCAGCTATACTTCCAAAATGTTGAGCTTTGTGCGGGGTGCCTCATCCATGAAGTCACGCGATCTGGTGTTGCGGGGTTTCGCCTTTCAGCAGGAGGGGCAATGGGTTTCCGTGTGCATTGACTTTGACCTAGCCGCCCAAGGCGATACTTTTCAGGAGTCGCACGAAAAACTCCGGGCCATGATCGAGGATTATGTGTCGGACGCGCTGGTCGGCCCCGACCGTGACTTCGCGGGGCAACTCCTGTCCCGCAAATCGCCCTTGAGATTGAGGGTTTACTATCATTTCATCGTGCTCTTACAGCGGCTTGGATTGTATCGTCTGCGACGAGTTCTGGCTGATGCCGTGCCGCTGGTTCCATCCCGGCACAGCCCGGCGTGAGTGGGCACTTTCCCCCGTTAACCTGCGATGATATCAAACGCATTCTGCGCGAGATGGGATTCACTCAGCAAAAGAGCAAGTCCGGCTCATCGCATGCGCAATGGGTCAAGGATGTTGGCGGAAAGCGCCACAAGGTGACGGTTGACTGCCCAAAAGCGCCATTCACGCAATTTTTGATCGATAGCATGGCCCGTCAGGCTGGTAGCAGCAAACGCGAATTCTACCGCATTTACGAAAACATCAAACGTGGGGCCTTTCGCGAATCGGACACGGCTTCCGGTCCGGATGGCGTTTGATTTGGCAGGAATGACGCGCCGGGTGTCGCCACTTTCAGGCGAAATCATCATGTCCAGGTGAAGCAAGCGATGAGATGGTGATAGGGTGGTTGGAAAGGGAAGTGGGCCGGAACCCTTTCTTTTCCCTCCACCACCTACCACCAGTCTTTGATTCAGGCGCTGGCGTTCACTCAGAACACCCCCCTTTCGCATCCATTAATGTAATAACGGTACCGAAAGGGGGGTGTCCTGGACCATCCATGAACGCCGGATACTGGTCAACCGGATGGCGCATGTGGACATCCTGCAGGACAGGAGATAGGGGGATGGGTTGCCATTTCCAGCCTGTTCGTTGCCGCCGGTAGGCGTTGGACGGGCTTTCGCTGGTGGATTCCCGCGCGGGATCGTCCGCGCGGCGGGTTCCGGACGCGGCCATCCCTCCGGCGGAGCCGGGGTCGTTATCGGGTATGGATGAGGCTGGTTTCGGGGTTGCTCGTCAGCCGGTTGCCTGGTACTGCTGGTCGAGGTAGATGTCGGCGATCTCGGCCAGCAATTCCAGCGTCGCGTCGGCCCATGGCCCCGTGCCGATCCACATACGGTTCCAGTGGGCGCGATCACAAAGCCGATCCCATGTGTGCTGTCCGGCACCGGGGAATGCGCCCGGATCCGTGATGATGAACCGGGCGATCTCGTCCACCAGTTGCCGTGCGGCCTCCTGGAATGAAATTCGCCGCGCATTGGCGCGTGCGCGAATCGCCAGAAAGTGCTTGCGCACGACCCGCAGGCCGACGCGGTTGTCGGTGGTGAAGGCGTACTTTTCGTTGAGCGCGTCGGTAATGGCGGCGACGCCCAGTTCTTCCTCCCGCGTGGTGGCCGCTTCCTTCACGACCGCCATCTCCTTCGTGGCGCGTTGCGCCAGGGCGCTGCCGAGGCTGGTCCGGTATTTCACGGTGGGCAGCATGTGGTCGTGGTCATTGGCCGCCACCGGGTAATCGCCCATGAACAGCAGCACGTCCGCGGGGTTTTCGGCGGTGCGGCGGACGCCGCGCAAACGCCCGATGGCCTGGGCGATCTGCGCGTTCACCTGGTCCAGAACGAACGCGCGGGCGTCGGGCACGGTGGGCATCGGGAAGTGCGTGGTGAGCAGGGTTTCACCGCCGTTGGCCTCGATCTCCTGCGGCCCGGTGACGACGCTGCCATCCCAGGCTTCCAGTTCCACCCCGTGCCGCTTCATGATGACGCGGTAAATGCTGTAGTTGATCTCGTATTCCTCCGGCGGTTCCAGCGGCGCGCCCCAGCCGAGCAGGCACAAGGCGTCTTTCCAGCGATTGTGCCCGCGATCATCCTTGCCCCAGTGTCCGAGCATCATCACGTCGTCGATGGTGAGATTCCATTGCTCCCGCGCCTGGGCCGGATCCAGTGGAATGCCCAGAACCCGCATGGCATCATTCCATGCCTCGCTGCCGGGGGTGAGTTTGCGGCGCTCCAGCGCTGCGGAGATTTTACCCTTGTTCATCTCCAGCGTCTCATCGTCCTGATCGCCCAGGAAGGCCATCACCAGAATGTCGTGGAGGAATTTGTGGATGACTCCGGCTACCGCGCCGTGCCCGTAGCCCTGGAATCCCCGGTCGCCGTGGATCAGCCGTGTCCATTCACGCAACAGCCGCCGGACCTCGTTCACCACGCCGTGGGACATCAGGGCGGCTTTCCCGTGCTGCGCGTCGTCCAGTATCTGCAGGATGTGAAGATGCGGTTGGTGCATGGCGACGGTGTGCACTTTGCCGTCCGCGCCGCCTTTGGACCGGAAATTCTGGATGATCCGGCGGTGCGCCAGGCTCATGGTGGCGTCCATGAAGTAGCCGCCGTGCTTCAGAAAGTTCTTCCAGAGGCCGCCCTCCTTGCCGATAATCAACTGCCCCTTGTAGATCCAGACCATATCGTCTTTTAACGCCTGGTAAAGCGCCGACAGCCATTGGTTAGGGATGATCCACTTGTCCGGGTCGCCCTTCAGCACCGGACGCTCCGCCAGTGTGGAGCCGTCCATCAGGGTCAGGAACTCGGGCAGTTTGGGATATATCTCCAGAAAGTCCGCCCATGCCCCGGATGCGAAGAGCCGGCGCATGTTTTGTGACTTGCGGGGATCGGCCCAGTTGGCGATGTTCACATAGAGGGCATTGAGCACGAAGGAGAATTTTTCATAGATCTCTCGTGCTTCGCGAAATTTCTCTTCGGTGAACTTGTCTCCCAGGGCGCCCTGACTGCGCCGTCGCATCCAGGATTCATCCAGATAGCAGCTCAAGGCCAGGATGCTCTGCCGCACGTCCTCCGGGGAGAGATTGATGCGGCTGAATGCGGGGGTGTTCTCGTCGATGACGAGCTTGCGGGGGATACTTGTGTCGCCGTCGTCGTCATTCCAGCCAGGAATCCGCTGTTTCAGCAGACTCGAGTCGCTGCCCGCCGACGCGTGGGTAGCCACTACGATATCGGCTTCAGCGGTGCGTTTCAGTTGCTGGAGGTACTGACAGGTTTCGGCATGTGGGCAATCGCCTGGGACAGAGTTCTCCAGGTCGGCCATCATGCACGCCTGGGCATAGGGGCCACGGCTCGCTTCCTGCAGAGTCTTCACCAGATCGAACCGCGCGCAGTTGTCCGCGCATCGGGGTTGGTGCAGGGCGATGTCCTTGTTGGCGCCTATTCCTTTTGCCCGCATGGCCTTGAGGCCCTCGTGGATTTCCTGCGAGAGGGCGTTTGTGGGCGCGACGATGATGTGCGGCGTGTTGGCCTTGAACATCAACACCTGGATGGCGTAGGTTTTCCCCAGCCCGGTCACGGCTTCCACGCCGTTCACATGGTGCTCTTTTCCATCGTCCAAACACTGGTTGAGATACTCTGTGGCCGCATCCATGTCATGGAAATACAGGTCCCGGTCGGTGCGATTTTTGCCGGTTTGCCGCCAGGATCGCAGGAGACGCGCCGCTGCGGATGGTGCCCCGGCTGGCCTGGAGGACTTGGGCCGTGGCGGCTTGGATGGCTTACCGGTGGTGTCCCCGTCCCCGTCCCCGTCCCCGTCCTGTTCCTGTTCCTGTTCCTGTTCCTGATCGCCGTCCTTCTCCTGGCCACCGACGCGCATCCCTTTCGGGGTAAAGATCAGTTTGGCATCGCGCAGGTGCTGGCGCAAGGCGTCGGCGCCCATGGCAACCAGGATGTCCCAGGCGCTGGTACGGATGACCTGGAGGTCCACGGGGGCCAGGTCTGGCTTGGTTTTTACCGTGTCGGTTTCCGTTATCTCCAACTCACCAATGTCCGTTACTTCCGTCTCACTAATGCCCGCCGCGGACTCATCCTGTGCCGGATCCCCGTGTTCCGTTACCTCTGGTTCACCGTCGCCGTCCGCGACCACCATGCGGTCTGCTGTGGTGAGGGCCACGTTCCCCCGCACCGTGCCATACCAGCCTGCGTCCTGCAGGCGGGTGACGATCGCGGTGATTTCTGCGGAGGAAAACCCTTCAATCCAGATCTGCTTTTTGCCGGCATCCTGCCAGGACCGGATCTGGTGGTAGGGGATGCGGGGGGAAGCGGCGATCAGGATGTCCGCTCCGGGGATGGCCTCGTGGACCGCCAGGGCCGCGAGGTGCCCGGCGGTGATGACCTGCACGCCTTGAATCTTGCCGATTTTCTGTGCCGGGTCGGCGCGGATTGCGCCTGTCGCCGCTTCCTGGTTGCGCGTGGTGATCTTCACCTCGCGCGCGCCCATGACGTCGCCATGGTGCTGGTCTTTGGTGTGGAATTCAATGGCTGTCTGTGTTGAACGCCCGCCGGTGGATCGGGAGGAATAAGGGAATAGCAGGACGGCCTTACCGTGCCTGGTCTTGGCGTCTAGGCGAGGGGCATGCCGGGATTTCGCGATCCGCTTGGCCAGGTCCTCGTCGCAGCCGGCAATGGCGGCGATCTGCTCCGCCGTCGCTGGTTGCGCGACGTTCCAGCGGGTTAGCGCCGCGCTTTGGCGGGCGCTTCCGGTCGCTTCGTGCTCGGCGCGTCCCTTGATGGGTGTTGTCATATTGACTTTTGCGATGTTTTCCATAATCATTCTCTCTGTGTTGTACATATGGCCAGCGCCCGATGGCCTTTTTTTACGTCTTTCCCGCAGTGAATTTACCGAGCAAGCTTTTCCAGGCTCCTGGCATCTGTTTATGGGGATGGACTGGACCTGATCATCAGCAATTCCATCCGTAATCGAGCAGCGCCGGGTAGTGTTCTGCTATCATGGTCACTGCCCGCTCCGAAAATTTCGTTTTCGTTTTGCCCGGCTGATCCGTGACGAACTCCCCGCCGAGGCCTTTGTCTTTCAAGTATTGAAAAACATGTAATTTTCTGAGGGTCGCGTCCCAGCACTTGGCGCCAGGATTCCTGGAGTTGATTGCTCTAGCCATGTCCAGGTAAGTGAGGACGCAGGTGTTTTTGGGCGTCAACCTGGCCGCAACGGCTTGCAGATCCATGGTCAGCAATCCAGTCTTGATGTGGATGGGATCATCTGGGGCGATGGCTCCGGCCCGCGCGGCATCTATGTACCATTGCAGGGCTGCAACTCGCTGATTCAGATCGGGCAAGTTGAACGTGCTCACCGTGCTCATGCCGCACCGCCTTGCCCATGCTGACGGGCGCGGGCGATCTGGGCAGGGCTGGCTTTACGTGGGCGCCCCTGGGGTTTTGGTGTGACTGGCGGCGGCGGGGGTGCGGGAGTCTTCCGGGCCTCCAGCCAGGCTTGGACATCGTCCACCAGAAAGCGCGGGCCTCGGCACCCCGGCAGATAAATTGCTGGGGGGAAGTCTTGAGGCCGAAGATAAAAGGCGTTACGCATCGACCGGGGGTTGGCGCCGATGGCGGCGGCCAGTTCAGGGATGTCGATGGCGTATTTGATGTCCATACCGAGTATGGGCATGGGGGAAGCTGCGGGTATTACGCGCGCACTCATGGCCGACCTCCCAGGATGGGAGTGGCGCTAAAGGCGCTGGGGTATGCTAAATGATGGGTGAAAGGGAAAGATAAACAAGGTCGGGGGGGTTCGCCGTCACCATCTCCATCGCCGTCATCGCCCGATTTTGCTGATGCCCCGTGCCCCGCGCTGGTGCGCCTGGCGCGGTGGTGGGTCCGGGGAGGGGGGCATACCCGTCGCGCCGCGGCCGTGTAGATTGATGGGGTGCGGGCGTTCATGAAATGGCTGACCACAGAAGATGGTTTGAACTCTGGGAAAAATGCGTTTAACCCGTGGCAATTGGCAAGTATTTCAGCACTTTGCAGTTCTTTAGAGCGCCCGTCGGCAGCAAAAAGCCATAAACGCGCGTCGTTCTCCACAGTCGCTGCAGAAGCTTTGCCTCGAGTTATATCCTCTGCCAGGGCGCTCAGACTTTCTTGGGCATCGAGGTCTCCAGTCTCCATGGCGGCCAATGCAGAGCACAACGATGCGGAATACTCTCCAAGAGTGTCCTCATGTGCCTGATGCATGGTAATCAGTGCCCTGCAAAAATCTTCATCTACAGGTGTGATATTCTGATCTTCATCATCCTCATCCTTGATGCGATCAGGCTCGGTGGTTGTGCACATGGAGACAAAATCGCCCCATCCCGGCATCTTCACTGAGGCCAGTTCCCTTGCCTTACTCAATTCTTGTTGCGTTTGGCTGTTCTCACTCCTAAGGGTCGAGTGTTGGTTAAGAAGAATCTGGGTTTGTTCTGGATCCACCGGGTTGCCCCACAGACCGCCGCCGCTTAACGCCAGTTGCAAAGGGATCTCCAATTTGCGTAAATCCGCAAATTGGGCCAGTGATTTCTGAGCGAGATTTACAACGATTAGGTGGCTCTGCCGCTTGTTCTCAACTTCCTGTAGGTAATCTTTGATGCTCTCTTGTTGTGTTTCTTTGCGATTTCCCATATTATCCTCTTCGTTGTCTGTTCCCGTGTTGCGGGCTGTCAGGTGGGGGTACCGTGGCCCGCAACCCTTAAAAATAGTCGCTACTAGACTAATGTCAAGGTGGCGGTGTTTTGTTGTCCAACCGCCACTTTTGCTGGCGTGGTGATGTTCTCCAAGCCCTCATCTTGCCTTGCCCATTTCCGTCATGAATGATCATAACATACACTGCTTACACAGCTTACTTTGTAGCATGATACGCGCTGAGGCATGAGAATGGAAGGGACTACGGGAAAAAGGTACCAGAAACAGCGAGACAAACTGAGGGCCGCAGGCGGAAAGGTGGCGACCGTGCATCTGCGGTACGATGCGGTATCGGGCATCGCTGATATTCAACGGTTACTGGTAGAGAGTGGTGCTAAAGGGCCGATCACCCAGAATGAAGCAATTAACCATGCCATCTTGATGTTTTCCTGGTTGCTTAGGACCAGGGGGAAGTGGGGGGATTACGAAGACAGCTTCATTGACCACGCCATAGTAGACGGCTCAAGTTTTAATAACACCATGCGCAGAGGCATCCGCATGGATTGACCAGACGCAGTCCGTATGCCTGTTCGATGTATATGCCCCTCTTACCTTTGCCGGGTGGCACGCAAGGCCCTGAAGAAGCGATTGGAGCAACCGCATGTGCCCGGCACCCGTCTGCATGGGGATCTGGCGAACTGCTACAAGATCAAGTTGCGTAAACAGGGCTATCGGCTGGTATACAGTGTCGAAGATGACGTTTTGGTAGTTCTGGTGCTGGTCGTCGGTAAGCGGGAGAACATGGCGGCGTATCTGTCCGCGGCCCGGCGGTTGCCTGGTGGAGAGTGATGTCCGCACCGGAAATCCGGCTGGACATTCTGGACAAATTCTGGACACTGAGATTGTGTTTGGGCGTGCACGGGAGTGTATGGGCGTGTACAAAAGTGATGAAATAACAAATGGTTGTGATGCAACTGCTTGAACGAAAAAGGGTAAAATAGGGACTGTTAATCACTAGGTCGGCAGTTCGAGCCTGTCCCGGGGAGCCAAAAGAATAAGGCACTTAGAGAGATTTTCTAGGTGCCTTCATTTTTACCATCCAACCCATATCCAACTTTGTGAGGAAAAA
>JAPTWR010000166.1 GCA_028065135.1 Acidithiobacillus sp. | reverse complement strand
ACGGTTGTTCTCTCTGTTGCTGCGTTTGAGTATGTGGGGCGTACGCCAAAATCCGGAGCGGTTTATCGCACAGCTTGCAGAGAAGATGAGTGCCCAGGATCAGGCGTTGCTGACAGTACCAGATACGTATGCAGTGCTGAATCATGATCTGCAGGAAGCGCTTCAACAAAGCACAATTGGAATGGCCGATGATCTCAGCGTTTTAAGCCGGCCTTGGCCGTTCCAGTTGGATGATATTCGGGTACCAGTGCACCTATGGCAAGGTGCCCAGGATAAAGTCATCAACCCTCATATCGGCGCGGCCATTGCGGCTCGTATTCCCCAAGCCCAGTACCATAACCTGGAAGATGGCGCTCATATGATTTTGCTGACCCATGCGGCAAAGATCCATCAGATAATCATGTCATATGCCACTTAGAAACACTGTGCTAAGGTCTTTAAGGCAGAAAACGTAAGGACGAAATCCCAGCGTGCCAAGTGTTGATGGTTCAGATATGGATATTCTACATACATGCCTGGTTGAGTATGGATGGCATCCGGTCCATCGTTATATAACCAGCACCAGTAACTAATGCATGAGGATTGAGTTCAAAAATGACGACGAACCATTCCGCGCAGTGACTATTGATAAGGATGTCAAAAAACGCTAATGATTGGCCAGTTTTCAGCAGAATCAGCGTCTGGGTTACTCACTCTTGAAAACATCAGAATTTTGCTATAACACAAAACTTTTCAATGATCTAATGATTAATACTCAGCAAGATAGGGTGGTAAAAACCGGTACTAGAAGATGGTTATAAAATAATGCCACTTAACAGAAAAATATAAAAAATACTATTTAGAAAATATTTTGCTATAATTTTCCTAATGGACAGAAACGATATTTGGCACTATCAAAGGACCGACCTCGCGCAGAAGTACATGGAAATCCTGAATATCGGTTTGAGCAGCGCGCTTGCACTGTATGCGCCGCTCCGGATGGGGAAAACAGAGTTCCTTCGCAAAGACCTCACTCCGGCTGCAGAAGCAGCGGGGTATTGGGTTATCTATGTATCCCTTTGGGAATTGAAAGAAGACCCTGGACAGGCACTAATCAAGAAAATCCAAGCCGAAGAACAAAGCTTTCTCCGCACACCATTCCAGAAAGTACGCACCATACCAAGGTTCAAAACGGGTGCTGGATTCATGGACACAGAAGACAGGATTAGCGCAGGAGGGGAAGAAAATAAAAAAATAAGTTCACAAGACCTGATTGAACTGGGTGAGGTGATGCGCCACCTTGCGGAAGGGAAACGGCCAGTGTTACTCCTCATCGACGAGGTGCAAACGCTGGCCGACGAAGCCCGCTATGGGGCACTGGTAGCTGCATTGCGCAGCGCACTCGACAAGTACAAGGATCAGATTAAGGTCATTTTCACAGGATCATCGCAAGAAGGTCTGCGGCAAATGTTCAACAAGGGAAAAGCCCCGCTGTACCAATTTTGTCAGCAACTCGTGTTTCCCTTGATGGACAAGCTGTTCGTCGAACACCTGTTAGGCACCTATGAAAAAATCACCGGAAACAAGCTGGACGAAAATCGCGCATGGCAAGCCTTTGAGGAACTGGAACGTGTGCCACAGTATTTTCGGTCGCTTTTGGAAAAAATGGTGCTTACAGGATCGCAGGACTTTGATTTTTCCCTGCAGGAAGTTCGCGAAAACCTAGAAAAAGCGACCAACCACCCAGAAAAATGGTAAAGCTTTAATCCTATGGACAAGGCTGTGGTACTCCAAATCGTTGAGTCAGGAAAGACTTGCGGCAAAAAACATCGCGCCAACATGGATCACTATCTCGGGCTTCCCACAGGGACAATCAAAATATCCAATGTACAGCAATCCATCAGGAGGCTCATGGGTCAGGGTGTCATTGCAAGGTCAGGTGGATCGGGACCTTACCGAATAAAGGACCCGACTTTTCTTACCAGGTTTGGCAAAAACAAAAAATCATAGAAATAGGAAACCAAAAAAGCAACTCGCCTTGTGAACTTATTGATTTATCTCCTTCCTCGCCTATAGTCAGAGGGCCTTCTGCGCCCATGAATCTGGTGCCAATTTTGTGCTTTGATCCGGTGCAAACTTTCTGGACCGTTTTACGAGTAAATCACTGTTCTCTGGCTTGGATTTCATGGATCAGCGCCTGTCCTGGATCCGCTTTTACTGCCCAAAGTGATACATAAATGATCCTGTACCCCGTAACCTCTGCTGCCACTTGCACTTGCACTTGACCGGCTAACATCTGGGCCTTAGTATGGAACCGCTTAACGCCTTCATCATATGGAAATTGTGATGAGAAACGTCCGCAGGCATCGGACGACGAAATAACCAGCCTATGCTGGAAAATTGATACCACACAGTGGTAATTAGGGGATATTTGTGAGGCAGCGATCCTCAAACAATATCTGCTGGTTTTAATTATTATCTTGCGGAAATACGTTTAGGTACTGACCGCAAAGACGAAAAATCCAGCTATTACAGATGTTGCGCTGAAAAGCTAATCCTAAGACATGGCGGATTTAGTTTGCAGTTTCATTGAATTATGAAACATAATCCCCTCTCACAAGAAGAATACTAGGTCGCCACCTCCCACTTTGAGATCAGGTGGACTAGTTCTGAGTCTACCTTGACTTTCACGAGGCGGACGTAGTGGTTCTCCAGAACGGTCGACTATCACCAAGTCAACCAATATTACGCAATCCTCTCTCGAATCTTACCATCGAAATTACTACCTTCTTTCTCATGGTTAGAAGGTATTAAATCTTCAGGTAATATCAATTAATGCGTCGGTTTTGTCCATTAGTATCAGTTTATGTGTCGCATAGTCTCACTTTATGTGACGCAAAAACTTGCATGTCATTGATTATCATAAGAGTACAATCTCATTTAACGTGTCAGACAATGGTGATCGTTGGCCGCCACATAACGTGAGACTGACGCGACACATAAGGAGATTCCGTGTCAAATAAAGCAAGTATACCATTTTAGTCTGTGGACGCATTTATATACTTCGTCATGCCTCGATCATATATAAGCGCTTGGTCTTCCGAGCTGGTATCTAGAGTTTCATCATTTGTGGATGCTTACGTACTATTCGATAAGGTTGTTCTACCTGCAATACGCGACCGGCGGGAGTGGGTCGGAAGCTGTCCATTGCTTACGTTGGAGAGTGGGTACAATACTCGGCTACTGCTGATGACGTGGTCGAGCTACATCGGCTTCCAGAAGCATGCGCACGTAGCGGGTGTAGGGCACGCCCTTGGCTTTGGCTTTGGCCTTCACGGCTTCCAGCAATGCTTCGGGTAACCGCATGTTCAGGGCGGCGTCTTTCGGCGCGATTTCGAAGCGCATTGGCTGGAACTGCCGGAAGTCGAGGTCGGACAGGTCCTGCTCTAGGAACGCTTCGGCCTCTGCATCAGTCTTGAACTTAGGTACCTGCTTCATAATTCGTAATCTCCTTCTCGTGCATGTAACGGGCACTGATCGGGCGAATGAGATCATCCCTGATGGCAAACGCCACGAACATTGGCCTGCCATCGACCCGGCCCACCGCAATATGCCGACTTTCTGTCGGGAGAGAGTGCTTCGGGTCGGGAGCAACCATCACCCTTCCTTCGAGAAACAATCGCTCTATCACTTGGCGGGAAACGCCATGCTTTCCGCACTTCGGCCAGTTGCCGCTATCCCAATCGAAGCCCACTATCTCCATGAGAGAAGTGTAGGCGTGCGTCTACACAAACGCAACTCAGCCATTTGCCCAGGTATCTGACCACCAATGGGCGGTTTCCAGTCTAAACCTGAAGTTCGCTCCGCATAATACTACCCCAGTGGTCTGGAGATCATAATCTGAAATAGCAGTCCATTTTCTTAACAAGTTATGTTGCTGATCTCCTGTGCCCGTACTATATCCTGTCGATAAGGGCTTTAGCCTTTCTCTTGTCAATATCTGGGTCAGTCTTCTGGCTATATTCCACTGCCGCGAGATCATCCCCCCGCTTTCGATTTTGCCGTGGTTCCAGGGCCTCAATAAGTATTGCTTCCAATGCAGGAATCAGCTTTTCCGCTGGATATGATGCTGGCATAACCCCAATACTGCCGGTCTCGTGGTAAACAGCGTTCACAGTAGCCGCTGGAGTAGCGCCCAGTGTAGTGTAGCGGCATAGATGATTCCGCCAATACCTCATCTATGACAGCACGCCATTTTTTGTCCGTTACGCTCATCTTTATTCCCTTTGCCGTTCATCATACAAATACCGCTGAAACCCGCTGAACACTTCCCTTACCTGTACCGGGGTGCCCAGCTCCGCAAACGCATCGGCAATAGCGTTGTTGTACTTCAGCCGGAGTAGAGGCGATAATTTTTCGGTATCCAATTCCGCATCTCCCACTTTCACGTATTGCGCCAACACAAAGTTCAGAAAGGCCCGCTGTTTGTCGGTGAACTGTTGGTCCATACTCTGCTTGGCGTGTTCAGCCCGCTCTGATCTGGGAACCGGTTGCAAGGCAAAAGCCACATAGGCCAGAACGTCATAGAGATCACTATTCTGCGCGTCGATGATTTGCTGCATCTCCATGAGCAGTTCCCGGTTGTAGCCTTTCTCGGCCAGTCCCTGCAGAAAGCCCTTCCGCGTCTCAGGATCGCTCCATATCTGGCGAAGTGCGTTCTCATCCTTGAAGAACTCCGGCAGTGTGCCAAAGAGCCCTTCCAGAAACTGCGCTGCCGTAACGGGATTTCCATCAGGTCCGAAATAGATGGTGGAGGATATACTTTGAATGCTGCGCTCTTTCCCATCCCGCAGTTTCACCCGGATTTTGACGGGCCGCTCGGTCGGCGGCAGAGGTGGACGGGGTTCCCGCACTTCGCCGCTTCCCCCTGTAGGTTCCGGTTCCAGCGGCTCGCCATCCCATTCCGGATCACCAAAATGATGATGCGCTTTAACGAAGTCATAGACGGTGAAAAAGTCCTTCCCCTCATACAGCCGGGTGCCCCGACCGATAATCTGTTTGAATTCGATCATGCTGTTGATTTGGCGAAGCAGAACAATATTGCGAATGTTCCGGGCATCGACGCCGGTACTCAGCTTTTGGCTGGTGGTCAGGATGGTGGGGATATTTTTTTCGTTGTCCTGGAAGTCTTTCAGATACTGATCGCCCATGCTGCCGTCATTGGCCGTGACGCGGACACAGTAGAGGGGATCGGTGCTGGTCTTTTCCTGATTGATGATGTCCCGCACCAGGGCGGCGTGTTCCTGATTGGCGCAGAACACCAAGGTCTTCT
>JAPTWR010000164.1 GCA_028065135.1 Acidithiobacillus sp. | reverse complement strand
ATACAACATGCAGACCAGCACATATCCATTCCACACAAAAAGTCCGTGCCAGCCGAAGTTTGCAAAGAATGCGGCCAATGAATGCGGGTTACACCAATCCAGTAACAAAAACAGCAGAAACAGCGTGGCATGCGCGCCCGCTTCCTGTTCGCGGCGATGGGCTTGACGGGCTGACTGCACATAATTCCAAGCCACCGCATTGTTCTGCGATACGGCCAGCTTCTCCAAGTTGGGAATTGACATCCAGCCATGACCATATTCCTGATAACTGACAAGCCATGACGGCAACTTCGATACCAACAACATGGCCAACCACTGGAGAATAGGCACAAATAAAAAATATCCTGTCGCCATGAGCAGCAGAACCTCGACCAGATAGGTGGGCGTCAGGTCTGCCTGCACGGCCTGCCAAGGTTGCAGTGCGATGGATGGATGACCGGACCACACACTGACCATATCCGCCGCCAGAATGATCGTGAGCAGCGGAATCAGGAATGCGGGCTTGGCCTTTTTTTCGATGACGCTGATAGAACTGGACGTGTGGTTACTCATGTGAATGCTCCTGTTTAGCCATGGTCCTATAGGCTTCATCGACCTCATCCTGCGTGCGTAAATACACGCGCAGGGTGTTTTTCTGCGGCAAATCGCGCGGTTTCTCACCATGACTCACCGCGCGCGCCTCAGCTCGAATATCCCGTATAAAGCTCTGTAATGATTTTACCGCGAACTCGATGCTCATGACTCACGATCCTCCGTCCTACCCCTGATCGCCGTATTGATAGTGATTTTGAGTTTTTCCGTCCGTTCCTGGGACACCTTGAAGCCGCTCGGATCGCAGCTTCCAATAACCGCAGCGAGACCCAACGACCTCGCTTTGATATCCTCGTAAACCTGGGCGGCTTCTTCGCTGCTCACAAGATCGGCAGGGCTATCCGGAACCGACAGGACATGTTTCGTGGAACCGTCCTCATCCAGAAATTCCCGGTCGTAGTCGGCCCGCCGTGCTGACGACAGCCGCCGTCGCGGATCATTCGGTGCAAACGCTGTCCACAACACGCCCGCCAGCGTCACCACACCAAGCACCGACGCCACCACAAACATCCCCATCGACCCAAAGCTCAGATAGCCTGCCGAGAGTCCGACAACGCACGCCGGGACCAGTACCCGCAAAGTGGTCATGCCCTCAATGACCGAACCTATCCGGTTGATGGATGTCATTTCACGCCCGCTCCTTTTCGGAAAAGAACTTTTTGGCGGTATCCTTCGCCCACTCACTGTTCCAGGCGTCGATGAGCTCTTTGGCTATGGTCTTCTCGATGACCCCCTCTGCGGTTCCTTCCGAACGTCTGCGCTCAATCACTTCTTTTGCAGAGATACCAAACCGGGAGGCCGCGAGCTTGCGTGCGGTGGACGGCGGTACGTACTTCTGCAACTCACTCAGGAGCGTGCGATCTTCGGACGTGGTCGAGAACGCCCACAACCACTCCAGCGGCACCGGATCGGACAGCATCATGCGATACTTGCCCGCTTTGGTCGTCCACAGACAGAGGATGTTGGACCCCTTGGACGAAGGCCCTCGCAACAGCGGCAACATCTCCACCTCCGCCTCAGATAACTGGAAGCGGTCGATCAGGTCGGCAGGATTGTCCGGCGCCGACATGATGAATTTCGTTGAGCAGTTCTCCTCCAGGAACTTACGGTCGTAGTCGGCCAGCCGCTGGCTGGAGAGCACCATGCGGATATTGTATTTACGGCCTTCACGGCCATCCCGGTCCACCACGCGCCGCACCGGCTCCACCCCTTCGGTACGGTGAAATTCGTCATACACCACGAGCTTCGGCTGGTCATACATCTTCTTCATGTGTTCCAGGTGGTAGGCCTGATACCGCTCTGGAGCCCGCTGCGGGTCTTCCTCGTGGTTGACGTACCAGTGGCCGGTGGCCGCGAAGCGCGCCGCGAGATACATCACGGAGGTCCGTTTGGCCGCGTCAGGGCCGGAACCCGCCGTCACCTCCGCCAGGTCGAGGATGTTGACGCGGGCCGCGCCCATGTTCTGCACCGTCACATTGGACAGGATCGGATACTCCTGCACCGCGGATTCCAGATAGCGTGCCATCTTGTCCAGCAAGCCTTCTGAGGCTTCCGACATCTTGCCGATTTTCCCCAGCCGGTCGGCCACCTCCGGATCACGGGTGAACTGGATCAAATCGCCCACCACCGGCATGGCGTAACGCTGGGCCGATGACGCGAGATCGGGACGTCCCGCATCAAAAAGGTCATCGACGATGGTCCACCAGGCGGGGCGGCCATCGCTGTAGCGCCCGCTGGCGATGCCCTTCGTGACAAAGTCCTGGATCTCCGGATTAGGGTTCTGACCCTGCGACCACCGTTTCGGCGCCCCGTCATGGCTCATATCGGAGTACCGCAAATAGGCGAGGTCCAGCAGATATCCCATGGTCTCGTAAAGGTCCTCTGGCGGCTCGGTGAGGCCTACCGGCGTACAGAGCATGACCAACAGCTCCAAAAGCCGCGCACGATGCTGTGGGAGCGGCGCGCGGTAGCCCAGGGCCATGTCGAAGGGATTGACCGCGTGCTCCCGCATCTGGCGCAGCACCATGCAGTTGACCTGGTGGCGATATTTCTCTGGCAAACTGTCGATGAGGTTTTTGCCATTGCCCTGCGAGGAATAGCCGATGTCGATGATGGCGGCCGGCGGCAGTTCGTCGTGGCCGCCTTCCAGCAAGTGCGCCATGAGCAGCATGCCCACCAGTACCGACTTGCCGGAGCCCGGCGATGCGGCCAGGGCGATCACGAAATCATTCTGGATGGATGAGCCGATACGCACCGACATGGGCTTGCCATCCGGGGATCGGAACAACAACGCACCGCTATCCCACGGGGACGCCGGAGTGGCAATCGGCAGAAACGGCAGCGCATCGGACATATTCGGCGTATGCAATCGCCCCGCCGTTTCCGTGCGCAGGCCTGGAATCATGGAGAGCCAATAAGGAATAGGGTCTCCGGCCACGCCATCCACGGTGATGGAACCCCATGACCGTATGGACTGTTCCAGGCGGCGCGCGTTTCGCAAACACTCCTCTTCGGATCTGCCCCAGGTGGAGAAGTTGACCCGCATATCCAGCAGATAATCGCCTTTGCGAGCACGATCCTCCACCAAACTGGAGGCGTCGGTAATCAGGTTGTTTTCCTTGTTGGTCATCGACAGGATGGCAGCGACCGCACCGGTCATCAATCCCTGATAAAAATTGCCTGTAGACGGTGCCATGGTGACGGTATAGGACCACGGCAGATCGAGTTGCAGGGACATCATCTCCACGAAATCCGCGAATCGCACTTTCTGTGCGGGCCCGAACGACATCGTCAGCACTTTGGTAAAAAGGCCGTTACACTCCACCACGTCCCCGCTGCGCGTCGTCGCCCGGTAGGGCAATATCTGTTCCTTGATGGTTGGCACGCCAAACAGCGTGCGGTCATTGAGCAGCGGGCGATTCTTCTGATCCCAGACCGTATCATCGGTATTATCCGGGTCCATGTTGCGCCGCCAGGCGCGCACCGCCTCCTCCACCGGCAGCACGTCCAGGGCCAAGCCACTCTTGCGCAGGTTGCTCGTCAGCCCGTCCAGCATGGCATGATGTATCGCGGGAAGCGCCGGAAGGGCCAGATTGGGGATCTGCCAAGGGCCAGGTTTGGTATCGAGTGCGGCATCCCGTTCCTTGATTTGTGCTTTGATTTCGTGCGGCAGCAAGGCGCTGGGCAGCGTCCAGATTGCCATCAGCGAGGATTCCGGTACAAACGCCCCTTCGATGGAGTGATAGGCATCCACCAGCCCGGTATCGAGCGCCATGCGTCGAGCGGCGGCACGTAGCGGCTTGGTGTGGCGCTCCATGGCGTGCTCCGACCAGCCCGGATCACGTGAGAAGCTCCACTGCACCACATGCCCGTGCTTTTGAAACAGGGGTGCCAGATTCTGCATGAGGGCCGCGTCCATCTTGCGCCGCACCGCTTCCGACTGTCCCATCAACACCATGAGCCCATCGACCCGCAAGAGCGACACCAAGGCGCCCGAGCCGGTGGCAAAGGTGGTGGCGTCCTGGATGGAATGCACGACAACTTGACTGTTCAGGCTCATTCCCAGCGTTTGCGACAGCACGCCCATGGCTTTTTCTCCTCCTGCGAATATTAAAAAACCGGAGCCTTGATCCAGCAGCTCCGGTACGCGCTCTCTAAGGCATCCCGGAATCAGCCCGTCTGCACCTGTGCCGACGTTGAGTTCTGAGCGCCCGTAGTGGCATTGTTGAACATCGTGTTTACGGCATGTCCGGCGAAGGTCGGAACAGCCACCAAAGCGGCGCCGAACATGGACTCCATCACGCCATGCGACATTTTTTCCTTACCCTGCCCCTCATTCTTGTGGGCTTTACGCATGGTGTGAATCCCCCAGCCCACAAGACTGAAACCGCTGAGATAAAAAGCGGACTGAATCAGTCCGCCCATATCATTCAGGTTGGTACCCACATTCAGAGCGGTTTGCCCGAATCCATTGCCCGCAAACGCCAGTCCGGTACCCAGCATCGACAGGGCAATGCCGGTAAACCAACGCTGCAATCGCCGGTGATCCATCACAAAACTTTTCGGCTCATGCCGTGCGGGTGCCGACAGCAGAATCTTGCGGTCCTGTTTGATTACCGGCCGTTCATACATGGGGATGGTGACAACCAACCGCACGCCATCTTTACGTGTGATGGTTTTGGACACATCCTCTTCACAACCTATGGTTTGGTATCCCATTGAAACTACTCCTGTTCATAATGATAAAACGGTTGACTTTGCGCAAAGTGCCCCATCGCTATCCAGGTTCACCACAGATAGTTATATCCGCGAACAGGTGATTTTCTTTGTTCTGATGAGGCTGGATTATTATTTTCTGGGACGGTTTGCGCGGGAGTGCCAACACTGGGGCGGCACGGCTATTGAGAAGCGTCGCCCCTGGCGGGGTGCAGCCCCCTGGCGGGGTGCAACCCTACAGAACATGGGTGATCAGCATGAATACGCTGAACATCTCCGCCAGAGCGCCCAGAGCCAGGATCGCCAGAACATGCGCCAGATCATCGACCAGACGCGAGAAGTCGATTTTGAATGTGATGATCTGCCAGAAATCGTCCGCTGCCGAAAAAAACAGCAGGATAACCACCAGGATGGGAATACCGACTACCGCTAAAAGCCAGATCATCGCGCCGCCCCCCAATCCTTATTGAACTGTTCCTGTAATACCCCAATGTCCGATCCGCCCAGAATCAGCCCAACTTCGCGGTTCCGCTCCAGGCTGGTCTGAGAGAGGTTCTCGCTCCCCAGGAACGCCTCACGCCCCCCTACGCAAATCTTTCCGTGTAAATATATGGGCTTCACCGGTAGCAATCGCACCTGCACCCCGCGCGACTCCAGAAAGGCCACATCCCGCTTATCCTCCCCCTTGATGCTGGCGGGCAGCAGGACACGGGCGAGGTGGCCCTTGGCGGCGATGGCATCCAGTATCGGAGCGTATGGCCCGAGTTCCTCCGATTCAATGCTCACCGGCCCCGGTTGGCTAATGACCGCAATCAGTTGTGCCGCAGAAGTGCCCGGAGACAAGACCAATACACGATGAGCGTCGGCGGGTGCGCGCTGGTTGTACCAATCAGCGTTGAAAACAGCGTTGGCCGCCTGCACCACGGTAGGGTTTTTCGTGACATAGAGATACTCCCGATTCTTGTGACCGAGGGCCGACCAATCCATATTGGCGGTCCCCACCGAACACTCATGGCCATTGCAGAGCATTTTTTCGTGGAGAAACGCATAATGATCCCCATGACTGGTGAAGCGATAAGGGGCGTAATGCAGCGTAGCACCGGTTTCCCGGATAGCCCTCGCTTCCTTGGCCACCTGCCAGGGTTTCATGCCGTAGGGCTTGCCCTCAATCATGACACGCACATCAACACCCCGCGCATGGGCCGCTCTCAGCGCGTTCAGGACGGGACGGTCGGTCAGGTAGTACACCCCCACGCTCACCTCACGGTGCGCGGATCGGATCACCTGAATGATTGGGCCGGGTCCCGCATGGGGCTCAATGTAGAGTGGCATCAGAACCTTCCTCCGCGCGCTGCGAGAGCAATGAGCAATCTAGTGTCCGTATCCTCATATTTCCTGACCTGTAGGGAAGTCATGGGAGCGAGGCGTTCAGCACATTATCCTCGTACTGCTGCGAACTACTAAATCGGTTCGGATTGCTGTGGTAGACCGGCGACACGTCTATGGGTGCGACCGGCCCGCTACTCGGCGTGCAGTGTTCGCCTGGCGGGCACGCCGTGGCTACCGCTTGCGGTATGGACCGGCGGCTCGCATCTATGCGCCGCAACAACCATGCGGGCGTTGTTGTATCAGGGGTGTAGAAAGCATGAACCTTACCATTCTTACCCCTGTAGACGATGATGGGCACACCGTCCGTCATATGATACCGCACTAAAATATGCTCATTTTGGGCCAATATTGCGGAGGTTGCCGCCGATGGGTTGGCACGGGGCAAGTTGCTGAATTCACCCCGTTGATTGTCGGAAATCATGAGCCTGGCGTATCGTGCAAGACGGGCTTCGCGGTCCTGCGATTGTAGAATCCAGGCATCCATGTAGGGGCTGGTTTGCGGCTGTACCCGGTCTATTGGCACATATCTGACGGTAAGGTATCCCTCATGAATCAGCGTGCGCTCCGTGTCGAACAGCTTAAAACAATACATGCACATGGGATCAAAATAGTCGTAGATCACGGTTGGCCCGTGGCCAATCTGGATATAGGTGGCACCTTTCAAGGCGGTCCACATCCCTCCAAATTTGTTAGTGTTAGTTAAAGGCTGCGGGGTCGTCTGTGGAGACACGTCTACGGGCGCGACCGGCGCGCTATCCGGCGTACAGGTTTCGCCGGGAGGACAGGCCGTGGCGACCGGCGCTACCGGCTGGCAATTATACCCAGGCGGACAGGGGGGTGGGCTCGCTATCTGCGTCGCAGTTTCCTGCTGCTGGGGAGCTACCTGTTGCTGCGCGTCCCGCAGGTTCGACACAACGTTTCCAGCGTCATATACCGTGCTCGGAACCGGCACGCCGGAAGACTCGGCTGCATTGGCGATGCTGGTAATCGCACCAAACAGCCCGGCGCTGGCCTGTACGGTAAAGCACAGGCAGGCCGCCGTGACGGCTGCAGCCAGCGCTTGCTTGTGGATTCTGTGCGTATGAGACATGGCGGTTTTCCTGATTAGTGGTTGTTGTAGGTGTCGGCAATACCCTGGACGGCACGACGGGCGAGCAGTCCCCGGTTGATTTGTCTCTCGGCGGCGGCGGCGCCTGAAACGGGGTTGTCTTTGCCGAATGGGCCGCTGGCTCCGGCAAAATCGGGGCCGGTCGCAGGTTCGTGCGACGAGCCGCTTCCACCGATCACGCTACCCACCGCATAAACGACCACCACGGCGGCAACGATGAAATAGAGCGGGTAGGTCACTATCAGGGACTTCAAAAAAGGTGCGTTTATTTTCATGTCGATTCTCCCCTTTTGTTAGTCAGGTCTCGCGGCGAGAACCTGCACCGTTCTGGCTATTCGGTGCCATGCGACAACTTCAACGGCGGAATCACTACAATCTGCGCAATCTTTGGCATTGGGAAGGCGCTGCCCACATGAAACAGCAGATCCACCGTATTTTGGCGATGGCGCGTGCCTTGGGCGTCGGTATAGGTAAACCGGACCGGGATGCGAACGGCGGGTGCGCTGCAGGAACCACTTAACGTGAACGCGCCGTCTGCCTCGGCGCTGATGTTCATGCCACGCTGTACGGCAGCGAGGTACCCTGAACGCCGGAGTACATTCAAATATGTCTGGTAACCACGCCTGGTGAACATCATCTTTTCATCACTGAGCCGATTTGCCAACCCGGCCTTATTCAGGTCGAACATGTTTGACACTTCCGTTGCCGGCACCGGCAACGACGCCAACGTCGGCGGATGGCAGGAATCCAGTGCGCCACTGGCGTAGGCCTGGGTGCCACCCAGCATGCCCATGACCGCCAGACCGGAAACCACCAGCTTACGCATCGTATTCTCCATTGGATATATGCTTCCCTTCCCAAAGTGGCAATGCCACACACGCCTCGACCAGTAAGCATAGCAAGACGGAGGCACTCAGTATCCAGACGCCAATAGTTATCTCACCCATCCCTCACCCCCTATTGCTGCGGTAGCGGCGAAAATAGCGTGCCGCCCGCGCTCAGCCATGCCTTTGCCAAAGCAATCTCCCGATGATTGGGATGCGTCGGCAACTCCAGGCGCCAATGCCCATGGATCGCTCGCACCAACGGGATCACCTTCTGTTCGAGACTGGGCTGAATCACCTCACCGTCTGGCCCTACGGTCATGGGGGTTGTGTCGCCCGCATGGGCAACTGGCGTAACGTGCGGAGGAACTTTCCTGGCATGACTGACGGCAATCATAGGTACCGGTACGGGATCACTTTTTACGGAAGCGCTTTTCAGCGGTTCGGTGATTTGCGTGGGCGCAGGGTCAACCGACGATGACGCCGTATGCGACGGCGCAGGGTCAGGCATGGTTACCTTGCTGGCCACAGGGGGTGTAAATGACGTTGTCGATGCTTTTACCCCCGCGATGGTCGGCAAAGGACGCATGGGGCGCGGTCTGATGGTCAGCGTATTGTAGCCCCACCAGAGCGTGCCTTCGTAGCCACTGCGTCTGAGCACCTGGCGTACCACCATGGTCCATGGATTGCTGTGGCAGGCGTACCAGACCGGGATATTGAGCAAGGTTCCCGTTTTGGCATACAAGGACCAACCCTCGGGTAAAAGTTTATAGAGGGCCTTGTTGAGGGGCGCGCTGCCTCCACCATGACAAGGCCAGGCAATGCCCGCCCCTTCCTGCGCAAGAATCGGCGTTTTGTGGAACGTTGGCACATAACCCTGCAGATCAGGAGCCTTCTCTACCGTATGCGCCGCCCCCGCAAACGGGCGCTGCGGCGATACATAGATCGAACTCGACGCTGATTCCGCATTATCCTGCGTCACGGGTGGTGGCCCCACAAACTGAAAACCTGCCCATGCCAGCGGGCTGATCGCCAGCACGGCCGCTGATACTATCGCCTTTGTCTTACGCTTCGCCATTTTTATACTCCCGCAAAATTCTTTGCTTGTCAGGAAAGTTGAAGCAGGTATTCGCCAACATCGAATGCGCCATGCGCTTTGAGCAATTCACATACCTTTCCGGTCTGCGGGGTTTTCACAAAAAACATGACCACATAATTCAAAAATGGCTCCTCGCACCTATTTTCTGGAAAGTACAGAGCCCTCCCGTCACGCTTGTCTCTACATTTTTTTTCTATCATCACGTTAATACTGCCCTCATCCCAATCCATAGGAATGTCCTTTTTACTTACGATCAGCATCACATTGTTTAGCATGAACTGCCGAACTTGTGATATATCGACGTACATTTCATACAATTTGCCAGTTATCGGTCTTTTGTAACCGATCTCCTTGGCGATGTATCGCGCTGCCGCGAAATGATGAGCTCCACCTGCATTTTCCAAAGAAATTCGCCCACTCCATGCTGTTTTTAATAGTGAATCAGATGTCTGTTCCTTCACTATTCTAACTTGATCATGTGTTAGTAAATACTCAACAGATTCCGGTGAAATCCCATGCGCTTTTATGCCCGCATCCAATTCATTTTTTGATCCGTCCTTGGCGAAGGCGTCCATATCTTTGTAAACCAAGCCGGAGGAAAGCTCTGTAGGAAACGCATCCAGGCCTTTTCCTGCACCGAGTGCGGCAATATCGGTTATGTCAACTGTTATGGTCCCGGACGCCTTCCTTTTTATGAACTCAAAGCGTCCCATTACAGGTGGAATCATAAGCTCCAGATCTTCCAGATAGGATTCGCTGTTGACGTGTGCGTTCGGTGCCGGTGGTTCAAACGCGGTAAATATGGAATCTCCAAGACGTTCGCTTATAGGAGTTACGCTACCAGTAACCTCATAAAATATTTTCTTGAACAGCGTTAACATGGCTTATTATCCCTGTAGGTGTCTATATATCGCCAATACATCTGGCACATACCGCCGCGTTTGTTGATAAGGCGGTATCCGGTATCCCGCGTTGCGCACAGCCTGGCCGCCCGCGTTGTAGCCTGCGAGTACCAGCGTCGGGTTCCCGTTGAACTCCCGTACCAGGTGCGCGAGATAGGCGGCACCCCCCATGATGGATTGTCTGGGACTCCACGGATTAGTGACGCCGTAGCGTGCAGCCGTTGCCGGTATGAGCTGCATGAGGCCCATGGCCCCCTTGGGACTTCTGGCGCCCGGGTTGCCGCCGCTTTCCTGCAACATGACGGCGGTGATGAACGCTGCCGGCAAGTGATAGGTCGATGCGGCCGCATTGATGGCCTGGGCCAGTTGGGAGACCGCAAGAGGCCCTGCCGTAGTCGCCATCCCCGCTATCGCGGCGGTTTGATTCCGGCTGGCATCACTGCCCTGCCGCGTGACCGCGAGAATCCAGGTGCCAGCGGCTACATTCCACTCAGGACTCCCTACCACCTCAGCCTTGGGAAATCCCGCCCGTGCCAGCACCGGCAGCCATTGCGCGGGGATGCCCATCGGCCCTATGCCCGATGGCCGTGCGCTCACCGCCTCCAGAACCGAGAGAACCCGCCGGGTGGAGACATGGTACTCCGCTGTCGCCCGATGGATGGCTTGCGCCACGGTCAAGTCCGCGAAGGGCATCATTCAGGCACCAGACCTGTCGGCTGCAAGCCTGGCGTTGTCGTTTGAGCGGCGCGAATATCCAGAATCTCGGCGATTTCCGATGCGTCACAGTCCCTGGCCTCCTGTGCCGCCTTCCGCAACAAAACCGGATCGCGGCTGGTCAACACGGTGCGCCAGGACATGTCGCGGACGGGCACCAGGCCGAAGCCCATGCCCGTCCCACCCATGATCTGGTACGGATAGGCGCCTGGCGCTTTCGCGGGCGGCACCGGATATCGCCGTTCGATGGCAAGTAGAGCACTACCCATCAGCGCGAAGGGGATCTCTAATGCTGGCAACAGACTGATGGCGATTATGGGGACACTCCAGCCGTGCAGGTGCGTCCATCGGACCAGCGCAGCAGCGATAAAAGGGAACAGGAGATACGCCGCGGTTGGACCGGTCCAGTTCGGCCCTAGCCTCCTGTCAGGTAAGGGGCCATCTGTGCAGATGACCATCAGGAACAGCGCCGAGCACGCAAACGTGAGGAACGCGGGGTCCATGCTGGTTGGCAATGCCGATAGGGACAACCAGTTGTGGATGCCGGGCGGCAACATCCGCCAAACATGCCAGGAGAGCAACGCCACCACCGGCCATCCGGCCAGTCTCGCCCAGATCGTTTCCGTCCAGGCACCACGTACCGTTTTGAGTCCATCAGACAAAAATTTGGGAAGCGCTCTCATGACATTTCTCCGCTAAATCGGCAGGGTCAAACCGAAAGTGGAACCGAGCGCCTTGGCCGTCGCTACTACGCTGGTCGCCAGGCCGCCGCCGAGAATATGGGTAACGCCTTTTTTAGCCGACACGCCGTTCCCCGCCGTACCCTCCCCGACCTCTTTCAGGATCATCAGTCCCCGCGTAATAGCAAACCATCCCACTACCTGAACGAAGAACTCGATAGCTTCCACTGCTGTGGTCATGCTCGCGCCGCCAGGACCCGTATAAGCGAGCTGGCTGGGATTGCCCGATGTAAACAGAGTGGCCTGAGTGTGTGCTACGAACGTCGGCAGGACGATCAGCGCTGCGCCCAGAAAAATGCGACTGACCACCGATTCTTTGGTGATCCGCGAATCATAAAACGCGCCACGGGCACGATAGAGCGCCGAACCCACGTACCAGAAACCCAACATGTAGGCGACAATCTGAATCAGGCTTAAAAATTGCGGCAGGGTATTGTTGGCCAAGCCGTCTATCATCGTCACTGCGGTTATCATCGTGCCGCCCTCTTTTTCATTGCGATCCCGATCACCATCCCAGCTCACCCCGGTCAGTGCGCACGCCGTCTGGGCCGACGCCGAGTATCCGCAGGCCACCGGGCAACCGGGTTCCCGCCGTCACAATGACGGTTTCTCCATCGGGATTCGTGAGCCAGGCTTCGGTGACACCAGTCGCCTGCAAATGGTAGCCATCAAGACTCCGGTGCAAATTCAGGGTCTTTGGCAGGGTGGCGGCCGACACGGGCGCCAAACGGCCAGCGGCACTGGCGTTGAGGTGCATGAACTTCACCGCACTCTGCTGGATCGCTACCATGCGGCTCAGCGTTGCCTGTATCGACTGCGTTTCGCTTTGCAGCGCCATGATTTCGGCATCAATTTTCTGGAGTCCCGCCGATGTCATGGTGTCCTGGCCGGGCACCGTGGGTATTTGGCTGCTGGCCGACACCGCCACTACGGGCGTTACCGATGCGGCGGGTGGCGCAATGGTTGCGGTTGGTACCGCTTGAACAGGTGCCACGAGCTGCGCTGCTGGTGTTTCGCTCGTCACGAGTGGTGCTGCACTGGCGAAAGACGCGGGTCCGGCATGGTGAGACGCTGCAGGAGCCTCGCCAAGACCAAATAGATGCAGGTGCCACGCCATCATGCCGCCAATGACGATGGCAGGAACCCCATAGATGGCTATGCCTGTCAGTTTTTCCTTGTCCATTAAATATTCTCCCATGGTTTCATATCGCTAACCCGCTACTTAGTGATCATTGTTCCGGTTCTTCCGTGGCTGTGCCCCGTAGGTCTGTTGCGGCAAATGGAGGAGTTCGATGATGTACACCATTCGCTGTTCATAAATTGCCGCCCTCGACGCCGGGATGCCATCCTCCGCAATAATGGCTTCCGGTGATCGTCCCCGCCGCCGTTCCATGTACCAGTTGAGATAAGCCCTGCCCAGGCGTTCGAGATACACCTGTATCTGGTAGTGATACTGTTCCTTCTGGTGTTTGCGAGCGTTGGTCTCCCCGGAAACTGCCATTTCCACGGCCTCGTCTCCATACACATGGATGCTGTGATGCCTGCCCTCCATCTCTTGATCGTGTACGAGAGCATTTTGCACACGGGTGAAGAGACGGGTGCCGATGGAGCACCCTTCGTTCACCGCCATGGGTTCATCAGCATCCAGCATGCCCATCAGCGTCGCATACACATCGCTGCGGATCTCACGCTCGGGTTTCCCGGACCGACGTTGCGCCCGCCGGATGGGCACATGGCAATATTTTTCCATGCGCTCCAGAAACTCCTGCACGACATCCTCACGCCCTTCCCGATGAGCGGCTCGGGCGGCAATATAGAGATCTTCTATTTCCTGTGACGCCAGCGCCTTCTGTGCGGCGGTTTTCCCAGGCAGATCCAAGGTGACCATCTCGCTCCCGGTTACAGCTAACCTGTTGTCATCGCCTGCTTGACCGGCTTCATGAATAAAATGCCGACCCCGGTGCCGGCCTTCACATGCACCGTAGGCGGCGTATCAAAACGCTTCATCATGATCGGCGCCATCACGGTTCCCACATTGCCAATGGCGGATGCCGCGATTTGTCCGTTGTTGAGCTGCTGGGAAACGACGCCTATACCGCTGCCGGTAAGAAGGGTAGAAGTGTTCGCCATTTGCATGGCGTTATTGACCCCTTCGAGCAGTGCCGCGCCCACCAGCCAGCCATACCGGTAGAGTGTGTGGTAGTTGGTGTACGTCGATAGCGCGGTGCGCGCGGTGGCGGTGGTAATGGCTACCGCCTGTATCGGGTAAGTCTGGTGGTGCAGGGTCATTTGGTTGAACTCCACCACCACACGGCCCGCATGCCGGACGAAGCCTCCCAACAGCCTGGCCCCGGCAAAACGTCCGGTGGCAATGGTCGCCATGACGGGCCCCGGTTCGGTGCTCTTGATACTGGTATCGAGCGTTGCGAACGAGATGTGTCCCGGCTGCGCCAGAATGACCGGCTGCGGCTTGGTGTTTTGCACGGCATTCTCTGCGGCGGCCGTCGCGGAAGGCTGCCCCGCGATCTTGCCCGTGGTATCCGCCGTCAGCGCCGCCATCGGCTTGGATGCTTTGAGGATGCCGCGAATTTCCTTATTCATCATATTTTGGTCCCCGTAGGCTCCATAACCTACCGGTTGCGACACCGGCGCCGCCTGAACCACGACCGTTTTCACGGGTAGCGGTGCGGGTACCGTCGGTTTGACCTTTTGCATCGAGTTGAGCGTCGGCATAAAAGAGCCACCGGTCTGCGCGGCTTTCTGCGCCTGTTCGGTGTTGAAAGCGGAGACTGCGGCCTTGTAAGGTGCCGGCGCTTTGCCGCCTGGGAGGCCGGTATGCTGGGGGATAGCCGGGCCGTTATCCACGGGTGGGGGCGCGCTATGGTGGCGGGCGGTAAGGGCGGCGAAAGCCCCATAACCGATCACCAGCACCGCAATTCCGCCGATGATGAGATACATGCGCTTCGGTCCCGCCCAAGTGTCCCTGACCCAACTGGACAGTCCACGACGCGCAGGAGGAATGAGGGGCGCCGGTGTTTCTGAGGTGTCGATGTTTGGCAATTGCGGGTCCTGTCCAATTGGATTATCCATGACGTGCGGACTCCCAACTAAAATGTTTCACCACGACCAATCGGGTGCGCCCATCCTGACTCAGGGTGACTACATGCACATCGGGCAATACCCAGGCCTGAATGCCGCCCGGCCCCTGCATGGTAGCGAGCCAGGCGGGAGCTATCACCGTGGCCGGAGCACGCAGCAGCAACCGCGTACCGCGCGGACCCTCCCAGGTCCACGCTTCCACGCGGGCGGGATCTCCGACCACCCGCAGATGTTTGGCCCCTGCAGGACCTACGCCCTGAACCACGGACAGTAACGTGTTGGTGTAATCAGCCCCTCCAGCCATGCCGCCTGCAGGGGCGGGCAATCCGGGTTCCGGGGTGTTGATACGGATGCGCACCGAGTAATCCACCACCCCACCACCGCTGTCGCTCTGGGCACCCGGTACGAGGGCCACCATGAGCGGGGTGGCCTCGCCCTGAAGATACAGGGCGAGGTTGCTCTGCGCATAAGGCTGAAGATCGCTGATGGCAGCGGAATTGCCCGCCACGGATGCCGTGAATGCCTTGGGGTTACCGAGCGAATAGCGCTCGATGGGCCATGGCCGACCATAGGCATCGACCACGTTGATGGTCGAAACAAAACCACCCTGTACCGCAATGGCCGGAGGATTGCCGACCCCGATGCGCGCATTGATGGTGGATAGTCTGGGCATTGCCGGTGCCAGTGGCGCTTCCTGGGCCTGCCGATTGGCATTGATCGCGGTGCGTAGCTGGGCGATTTGTGCGGACGTGAGCGGCATGGCCGCCTTCAGGCTGTTTTGAAAGGCCTTGCCTTCCGGCAGCGGAGGTAACGCGGTCGCCGCATTGGCTTGCGGTGCATTGGGGTTCGCCGACGAATAATTCGGTGAAACATCCACGGGCGCCTGGGGTGAGGCGGTGCCTGTCGGCGGCGCCGCAGGTGCCGAAGCTGCCGGCACGCCCGCTATCGGTTGCACACCGGAGGAGGCTGGCATGGCACCATTCGTCACGAAAGGCGGGGTCCCCTGTTGCCTGGGCATCGACTGCAGCGTATGCGCACCGCCTGGTTCCAGGACCATGACCCCCGCCATGGCGACTGTAGGTAGTATCTGAAGCGATCCCCACAAGGCCAGTGTCAGGGCCTTATGGCGCCAGGCGCCGACGCGTCGCGGGCATCTGTGTTGATTCGATTTTTTTGGCTTGGTCATCCGCTTCATCCTCGATTGGGCATCGGCCCGAATATAATACTGTCCACCGCCCAGCCGCGCGGCCTGGCCACGTTATCGACGCGCACCATCACCAGGGTCGCCAGATACATCTTGCTGCTCTGGTACCCCGATGACTCGAAGTCGAGTTCCACCGGCACCTGTACCTTCCACGCAAAAGTGTGTGTCCCGCTCAGTACACCCTGCTGTGCTACCACCGGGGCACCGGTCACCGCGATATTGAGAAACAGGCGTCGGCCTTTAATCGCCTTGATGTCCCCAGAGCCAAACAGACTCTTCTTGTAGGCGGAATACCCCTGCTGCGTGAACCACTTCTCGGCGTTCTGCACGCGCATCCGGTAATCGCGGAAATTCATGTTGTAGGAACCTTCCAGCGCCTGCTGTGCGCCCGTCAGAATATCGCCAGCGGACAGCATGGCGTGATCGGTCGGCACGGCTCGGACCAGTTGGCCGTTGATGGATTCAAAGTAGCGGGTCGGGGTGGGGCGTTCGGCAAGCTTGTAGACCGTGAATCCCAGCACCCCCGCCACCAGCCAGCCACCGAGCGCCGCCGCAGTCATGACCTTGAAGCTGTTGGACCAGAGGGCGCGAGTGATGACGATGCTTTCCTGTGGGGCAAGGCCCACGCCCTGGATAGTTCCTTGCTGCGCGGCACGGCTGGAGGCGTTTACCTCATCAGCGGCCATGTGCGGCCTCCATGGACAGCGTTGACACCGTACCGTGATAGACGTCGAGGAAAGTCTGTGGGGCCGGTGTGTGCAGCAGAGCCAGATCCGCCGCCGCAATCGCCAATGCCATGGCGACGGCCCATCCGGCGGCAGCCACCCCGATCATGACCCGGTTCAAGGTCCACCAGGCTTTCAGATCCAGCGTCCGTCCCACACCAATGATGGATTCATGGTGCCGGAGCGCCGCCTTATCGACTTTGATACCACCCTGCTCCGGTGGAGTTTTCTGTGCTTTGCTTTGCGACATATAGCCTCTTCCCCTGGCTTCGTTTCTACCGTATATAGCCCCTGAAACCTTTTCTCTTTGATGGACCTGACCGCACTTAACGGCGCGGGCGCGGCATGGCTGGTACACCCCCGGTATATGCAATGCTTTTCTGATGTGGAATGAATCCGAATCCATGGGATACGGACGATCTTCCCATGTCCAGATCAGCCGGACGCAGACACACCCCGAAGACCCGCTCCCGGGTGAGCGCACAGACCCGTACCGAAGCCTTGCCGCAGGCCTCTTCCAACGCCAGGCGCATGGCGCGCGGGGTATCGCCGATCTCCGCCAGGCGCTCCGCCACGTCTTGCGGCAAGGTGCGCGAGAAGACCTTGCCCCAGAGCCGTTCCTTGAGGACCGCGGCATACAGGCGATAGGCGATACGCACGCGCGCCGGATAGTCGGGCTTGGGCACTTCGATCACGCGCATTCTGGAGACGATGGGTTCGGGGATATCCTCGATCCGGTTGGCTGTGGCGATCCAGTTGATGCGGCTCGCATCGAGCGGTACCGGCAGGTACTCGTCGGCGAAGGCGCGTGCGGTCTCGCTTTCCAGCAGCCCATAGAGGGGTCCCAGCGGGTCGTGATAGCGGTCTCCCGCCACCTTGTCGATTTCGTCCAGCACCACCAGCGGATTGGCCGTATCGCCGTGCATCAACTGGGTGAAGATCATCCCCGGTCGCGCATCCTCCCAGCGGGCGTCCATGCCCGAAAGTACAAAGCCCGCGGAGAGGGTGGCCATGGAGCGCATGAGGTACTGTATGTTTATACACTTCGCCAGTTGGGCGGTAAAATGGGTCTTGCCGATACCGGGCTCCCCCAACAACAGCAGGGGCGGCAAAGAGAACGCGGTATGACTGTGATACGCCAGGTGCCAGGCCTGCTTGACCGGTTCGATCACCTCCGCGAAATGCGGGTAGTTGCTCTCCAGCAGGTCGCGGATGTCCACCCACGGACGGGTCAACAAGGGCGACAGGAGCCGATACGGGCCGCGCTGTTCCAGTGCAAGAACCATCGCCTTCAACGGTTCCACCCGATTGGCCTGCATCACCTGGATGACATCGGCGATGGCTTTCGCAAACTGTTCCGGGTCGTAGAGCTTGTGCAACCCGTCTTCGTTCACGGGGAAGGGCTGCTGATCTGAGGTGAACATGCTGGATGCTCCTATAGTATTGTTCGTTTATAGAACATACTATATATAGCATCAATCCATCAAGTCTTCGTCCTGATCCGGGTCGTATTCCGGGTCGTTCTGCGCCTTGAACTCCCGCCAGTTTTCCTTCAACTGTTGCTCCAGCGCATGAAAAGGCATCTCCATGCTGAAGGTGTTCAGAGCGTTCTCGCACAAGCTCTGCCACGGATCGGGGTCCTCGCCTTCCGGGAACTCCAGTTTGAACTCGGCGAAACTGCCGAGCTCGTGCTCGTAGCGTCCCGTGGTCACGGTGAAGCCTTCCGGCATCTTGCAGGCCAGCGTCAGGTACTGCTGCGCCCAATTCATGAATACCTGCTCCAGCTCCGGGAGACAGTCGTTCGGCGTCTCGACTTCGCCGATGGATACTTGTGGCATGGGGGTTTTCCTCCTGGTGAGAATGGGATGGGTGAGCCGGGCTTTTGGATTCCAACGAAGCTATCGTCCCGCAGACGACAACCGTGCTGGAGGCCTCCGGAACCGGCTCGGGGTTATTTTCGGTGATCGCTGGTACAGATGCCAGTTCAGAGCCTTCTACGGGCCTTGCAGGCGGCAAATTTGCGGCGGACAGCACAGGCCCTGCCGGTGGCGGTACCGCCCCATGCGCACGGTAGCTGCGCTCACCGCAGTCGAGGACCAGCAGGTGCTCCCGCAAGCGATCCCAGATGGGAGTCTGGGTGAGACCGGAAAGGGTCGCCGTCGTGGCGTTGGTCAGTATCACCGTCGGTAAGGCCTGCGCATAGCGCCGGTCCAGGATGGCGAAGAACAACTGCCGGGTGTTTTCCGACCAATGCACCTTGTCGGGCTCGTCGATGACCAGCAGATCGAGGGCGGCGAAGCGGGTAATGACCTGCTCCTGACGCTCTCTGGAGGCGGGGTCCCAGGTGGCGCGAATCTCGGCGAGGATCTTCTGCGCGGATTGCAGTAGGGCGTTTTGTCCGGTGTGGGCAAAGACCCGGCACAGAGCGTAACCCAGATGCGTTTTACCGGTGCCCGGAGCGCCGTGGAGGATCGCGGTCAGGCTGCCGTCGCGGCGCAGCCAGTCGGCTAAACGGCGGGCGGTGGCGAGGACCTCGCCCCGCCCTGCCAGATCCGTCCGGAAACTGTCCAGGCTGGCCTTGCGGTAGCGTTTCGGCGCATCGGCGAGGTGCTCTGCCATGAGCCGCTCACCCCGGCATTGCGGGCAATCCTGCCTTGGGTAAGCCAGTAAAGCTCCGCTTTCGGAATCTCGCACCGCCACCCGATAGCGTCCGTGGTCCGGGCAGGACCGGTGCTCCGGGTCGCAGTCAGCGACATCCACCGCATCGAGACCATGCCGGGAGAGAAAACCCGCCAGCAAGGCGTTGCCTGCCGACAAGGCATTGCCCGATCTGTTGCGGCCACCGCCGCTTGAGGCCAAAAACTGACCGGCGGCGCTCACTGGAGTCCCCCTTCGTGGCCATCGCCGATGCCAGCGGGCAAATCTGCGGGAAGCGGCTCGAAATCGGGGGGTGCCACCCCTGCCGCACAGGCCGAAAAAATCTCCCGCAGCTCCCGGAGACGGTCAGGATGCTTCGCCGCGAAGGCCGGAGACACCTGCACCGAAACCCCGCTGTCGTCATCCACCGCGACCGTCACCAGGCGGCTGTCGAGGTTCTGGCGTACCCGGCGCTGGGGCACTTCCGGCGGTGCCGACTGGCAGGTCTTGGGCTTGACGCCGCCGACAGGGTTGACCATGGATCGCGCCGGTGTCGCTGCGGGCCGTGGGCTTGGCAGCGTGTTCTGCACGGCTTCCCGAATCTGCGCAGGGCCTACGTCGCCCGCAGAGCCTACGCCGCCTGCAGGGCGCTCCGGCTGTTGGCCTGCAGAAGGTTCGGTCAAAGCCTGGACAACACTCGCCGCGCCCGCGCGTATGTGCGCAGGTGCGGGTCTGCGCGCTGTTGGTATATCTAGGTTTTTATATAGGTTCGGAGTAAACGGAGTAGTTACATGCCTGTCGGACTTCTCCGGGACGAGCCTGTCGGAGGTCTGTCGGACTTCCTCGCAAGCTGTCCTGTTTTCCTCATTAAGACAGTCACTTGCAGGCTCATTGGGTCTGTCGGACTTCTCCGGGATGGGTCTGTCGGAGGTCTGTCGGACTTCGCTCGCGGGCGTCAAACCCATGTGCTCAGTCGCCTGTACCAAGCCCCTGCTGATAGTACCCTCCATGCCTGTCGGCATGTCTGTTGCGACTGGCTGGCCCTGCACGGAGGGACCGGAACCGTGCGCGGTTTTGAATGCGACGGACGGGAAGGACGGCGCAGCATGGGTAAAGTCCACAGGCAATCCTCCGGCGCTGAGCGGTGCCGTGGGTGCAGACTGTGGCACCTGCATGGTGGTGTCCGCTGTTCCCGCTGTCGCTGAACGGCGGGCGCGGTAGATGTCCATGCCGACACAGTTCTGGGTCTCCTCCACCGCTTCGGCGAGGGAGGCCTGATAGCTCTGTTCCTGGCGCTTGGCGGCTTCGGAGTGGTCAGAGCGGGCCAGAGGCAGATAGAGCACCAGATAGCGATCCTTGAGGCTGGTGTGACGCTCCACGGCCCCACATTTCTCCAGGGAGGCCATGAGGCGACGGGCGCGGCTTACATCGGCGGGAATCGCCTTGCGGCCCTGCTGATGCTCCAGCGCCACCATCCCGGCCACCTCGGCCCACGAGATGCGCCGCTTGGGACCTCCGACAATCCCCGTCGCAAAGTCCATTTTCTTGCGCAGCGACATATACATCCAGCGGGCATCGAAAGGCACCTGTTCGAGGGCGTCATGCTCCTCGTCTTCGATCATGTATCCCATGTTATTGTCCTCCGCATAGCGGCCCACGCGGGGGAACATTGAAAGGTTCAAGGACATTTGCAAAAGGTCTCCAGAATGACATATAATTTCCCTATCGGAATGAATTTTGGCTGGAGCCTTGGCTTCCAGCCTTTTTATTTGCCCGCCGATCCTGTGCGACGAACACCGCTGCCCCGGTTTTTATGTGGCATTGATAGGGTTACTACCGTCAGATTGTATTTTCCTTTGTTCTGAAAAAATTATTTTTCAGCCGTCCTCACGGCGTCCAGGTCATCTCGTCGGCGATCTTGGATATCTCGTCGATATACCAGGTCGGCAAACGGTGGTCTGCCGCCTTCTGCGCGAGCTGGCGCAAACTGGCACGGGTTCGGATTGCCGCTTCTTCCAGTGCGCCGATGCGGCATTTCGCCCGGATGCTGCCCCGTTCCACATCCCCTTCTTCCCGCGATGTACGGTCCTCAAGCGTCATGGCAGTGTGGTTACAGGTCGAGCGCATTGGTTTCCGCGATATGTTGAACCGCTCTGGTCAGGCGCTTCACCTGATCTACGGCGGTGGATCGGTGCGTGCGTACACTGATCTGGTGCGTCGCTGGATCATAATGAGAACCGTGCAACGCGACCATCTTGGTCAGTTTATCGGCGATACGCGGTGTTTCTATGTCCGTATCGGCATCTTCCAGCATGATGCTGATGCCATGCGCGTTGTCATGAACGTAAATCATCCCGCTGGATTCTTGGGAGGCCATGAGCACCACTTCCTCGCCGTTGCAATAGCTCGCTATGGGGCGTATCACCAGGAGGTTGTCTCCCCGCGGGTTGAGCACATAAAAAGACCCGGACAGGAACTCCAAAAGAGAGGCCGGGGACAGAATGGTCGTCCGTTTTTTTTCTTCCTGCAATTCCTGCTGAGCATCGCGCAGTGCCGCCCGCAGCTCATTGAACTGATGCTCCGCCAGTTGCGGGTTAAAGCACTGCTTCTGGAGGGTGAGCCAGTAGGCCATCTGCTGTTCAGGGTCCTTCATGTGGTGGCTCATCCATCTATCTCCGATAGGTTCTCGATATCGGTACCAGCGAGCGTTATTCTTGGGCGCGCCGGCGGCGCGTAACTTCCGGGCCGGAGATACGGCCTTGGTTCACCCCGGTATTCTTCCCTGTGCCTCTGTATTGGTTTAGCCGGGATCTTCGCCGCGCAATAGCGGACCGGTCTGGCCCCCATGCTGATGGCATGGCCCTGCTTTTCCAGCGCGGTCATCGCTTGACGCACCATCACGACACTACCCCCCGTCTTGTCCGCGATTTCCTGCGCTGTCTGAGGCGCATCCGTCAGCACGCTCTTAGCGAGCGTTTGCAACTTTTCGGTCGAATCGTTCACCGTAAAACCCTCCTATGCTATCCACGACACGAACACCCGGTATCAGATCACCGTCGCCATCGTGCCCACCTGAAACCCGAACCACATGGGGCACACCAGCATCTATGGCTTCCTGACAGTGCTTCCACAAATCATCGGCAAAGAAACCTGGCCTCAACCCCTTGAGCGCGTGATACTTGCCCCCTTTGGACCCGACAGCCATCAGGCAGACCCGGGACAGACCCAAATCGTCCATTGATTGCTGCCGCAGTTTCCGGGCTGGGGTATCCACGGCGGTTATCACGAAGACCTCATGCCCCATGTCGAGCCACCCGCGTACCGCATCCACAGCGTCCGGGATCGCCGGGCAATGTCGCCACTTCTCCAGCGCGTGAAACTTCGCCCAGCACCGGTGATATTCCGCCATGGAAAGGCCATACCGGGACATCAGGTGATAACTTCCGTTCTTCCTGGGCAATTCCCGGTTCAGCACCGTTTCGGCGGTCGTGCGCCAAGCACCATCGAAGTCGAAAAGCACCTGGTCCGCGTCTATGGCTATGCGCATTCATCAACCCTCGAAAATAACCGCCGTACCGTAGGCGATTAACGACATGACCCCCTGGTGATTGGGGTTCTGGATGGGTACGAACCGTATGCCGATGGCCCCATCCCCCCCTTTCGCCCGTACCTGGGCGGTCAATTTATCCAGCGTTTCTTCCAACTGCCGGTTCGTGCTGTATTCGCCATAGATCGTGTTATTTTGGACAGAAGCGATGCCCAAGACCCGTTGGACGGTCCTGCCCGGATAAGACTCTGTCGTGGACAACTTTGTGAGAATGCCTACCATTTTTGACTCCTAATGTTTTCCGTGAAAATTGATTTTGGTGGCAGGGGTGGCTGGATTCAGTGAAGGGAGCGGCGGCGAAAGACCCTGATTTTGGCTCGTAGGTACTGCTCGGTACTGATAAAGCCTGCGCCCCTCACCACCTCGCGGCTCTGCATATAAATGTCAGCGCGCCTGTGTGGCGCCGGTTGCGGTGAGATGGTCTCGGTGCTGCTCAGTAGTGTTGGGGATGCCGTTGCCTTGCGGTTCATGCTGCCTCCTTTACCTCGCCTTTATCCATTTGCAGGAGTAGACACCCGGACCAGATCAATATGACACTGGCCCACCTGCGTCCGGGCTTCCAGATGATGTTTGCCCTTCACCCAATGCCAGGTCTCCTTGTCCCCCGCCTTCAAACGACAGGCGTCAGCGAGATAACCGACGGCCGTATGAACTTCGCCGAAGGCGATGACCACACGATTGCCGGAAAGGTTGGAGATGTTCCACATACCAGGTCCGCCATGAAGGCGGTACCCCATCGTATTGACAGGCCAACCACCGGAAATGGCCGAATGGACTTGGTACTCATGGGTGTCGCCACCCCGCCGGTGCGCGATGTAGCTCACCAAAACGACGATGAGGATACCCGCCACCAACCAGGGCAAGGGTTTTTTGATCCCCGCTTTGGGAAGGAGGTTCCGGAGGTTCATTCAGATTCCTCCATGGTCAAAGAAGATGGCGATAGCCTGGTCATTGGCACGCTCCGTTTTGCTGCACGACTTCTTGCCGGTGTGACACCAACCGCATCATATCCACCAGGGACATGGCATCCAGACTCGATGCATGAGCCCAATCCTGGGTGTACCCGCAATCCGGGCACCACCAACCGTTCTTCGTGGCCACCAGACAGCCGGTGTCGTGGCCGTTATCGTGATGGGGCACATCACCGCGATGCGGGCACGTGTAGGGATGAGCATACAGTTCCCCGCGTTGTAAACGGTTCAGCGTTTCGATCTGTTCCGCCGTCCAAGGTGCTTCGATGAGCTTTATCATGTGGAATCATTCCTCCGTAGTCGCAATCAGGTTATTGCCCAGCGCGAACGCAAGTTCTCGAAGATCGTTATACCGTTCTTCGGTGAACACCTTATTCCATACCCCGGACTCCATTAAATGCCGCTCCCGGAGCGCATCCGCATATTCCAGCAAGTAGGCCACAGCCGCGCGGATCGCTTCGGACGCGCCCTGTTTATCCAGCCCTGTGTATCGGCCAGCGCGGCGGGACTCCTCCATGAAGTGGTTGATCTCCGCGGTGCGCGGACCGCTTTCCAATAGAACCCGAATGTCGGTAC
>JAPTWR010000134.1 GCA_028065135.1 Acidithiobacillus sp. | reverse complement strand
ATTGTGGAAATGGTTATGGCCTGCGCATTACTTTTGGACTTTTTACGATTTTGCTATTGGTAGCCACCATTCTCATGCTTTCTGCCATCTTCACCTATCCACGCGATGTGGCAACCGCGCTGTTTTCTCATAATCGGTAACTGAGCGGCGTACCTTGCGGGTTATTTCTGAAGGGACTCCTATCAGCATGTTTTATGGTATCTTGATTCAGATGCTCTGGCAGGGTCATGCACCGCCACACTTTCATGCCTTGTACGGGGAATATGAGGTGCTCAAAGACATCCATACGCTGGAGATTATCCAGGGCGAAATGCCCAGCCGGGCGCAGATGTTAGTGTTGGAATGGGCACAGGAACATCGGACCGAACTCAGGGAGAATTGGGAGCTATACACACACAACCAGGGGCCCCTTGAGAAAACGTAAAATATCGTACGATAAGTTTCCTACCAGTCAGAAAACAATCGGGTCTGGGAATTTTATGGGAAGGTTACAGGTGAAATAGCCAGCGGTAATGTCCTGTCAGCAACGCTCGCATATAGAAACGTTTGCGCAATAGTCAGTGACTTCCTGTTTTTACCCATCCCCCACGTTAAACGGGTCGATAACACCGCGAGAAGCACTTGAAGAAGCTGGAGCGACAGGCGATCAAACGCTAAAACTCGCGCTCAACTATCAATCGGATGCACTATGAGGTGTACTGGGACTGCTTATGGTATTCACCACAATTCCATAGCCTTTCGCTTTGCGTCTTGATTTTCACCACATACTGGCTGGACTGCTGACAATATTCAGGATCATCCATCTCCTTCTGGTCCTTTATGCAGCCTTGGGTCGGCACGGGAATACCAAGTCGATCCGCCCAAAGAATGGATGATATGTACCGGCGGACAAAAATCTGATGTTTCTTGACCAAGATCAAAGAAATGCTTTATCGAAATGTTCGACTATCACGCACAGATGTTTCACTATGATCCATTATCAATGGAGGAAAGCCATGACTACAAACATCCCACCCCAGCCTCATATGCATCTTCGTGCCGACGCTACCTATCCCTTTGACGCGCGTGGCGTAGCCAAACGCTTTCGCCATGCCGCCATTTTCGGGGCCTTGGATGCTCTACACAGCGGAGAAGCTATGGATTTCATTAATGACCACGACCCATTGCCGCTCCTCGACCAACTACGCAGCCGTTATGGTGAGGGGATCGATTGGGTTTACCTGGAACGCGCACCACACATGATACGGATTCGCTTCAACAAGAAGGATTAAGGGCTAATCCGTAAAAGGGGTGCAGTTACGCCCATAGGGGATACCACCATGCAGTTGTTTTCCACGGCTCCCAGCTTTGACGATCCCATTGGACTCTTGATGGCCTGCCATAATCGAATTTTAGGTCATTGTGAAACATTGGAACGCTTGCCTGGACATCTCTCTGCTCACGGCTCTGATGACGAGGTGCGTCAGGCGATCAGGCGTATCCTCCGATATTTCCACACGGCGGCTCGCCTACATCATGCGGATGAGGAAGAAAATCTCTTTCCTCTTCTGCTCGCCCACGTTGACTTTCCTTTTCATCTGCGTGCGCCATTGCGCGATCTCGCCCTTCAGCATCGCGAGTTGGAGGCTGCATGGGAAGATCTTGCCAAGGATTTGGAAGATGTTTCTATGGGTCACAGGAGGACTCTTTCCCCGGAGCGTTTTATTTCTATGCATCGGGCCCACATTACCCTTGAAAACGATGAAATCTTCCCGATCGCTGCACGTTTGTTGTCCGTCGCCATTCTGGACGAGATCGGTAGCGCCATGCGAATGCGTCGATCAGGGGGGAAACCATGACTCATGTTGTCAGAATGCTGGACGGCCGCTTCCGCTGCTTATGTATACCTCGCGATTATGTATAGCATCTACGGCGGTGTGGCTGAATACCCTGTAACTATTGATCTTGCTGTAGATTGTTGCGCCCGGATGATATACATAATCTGAGTGATACGTTGAAGTGATGATTCTTCTACTGGAGGTCATCATCATAAAACTTACCAATCCACTTTACTCCTTTCCTGAGGCACTCGTTCTCGCCAGTGTGCTTGCGCCGCACATGGACTTGTACACAGCCATGCACCTCCTGCAGTCAGGAGTTGGAATTGATGTAATTGCGCTCTGGCTCGGGCACGAAAATCCCGCGACCCATCACTACGTGGAAGCTGATTTGGCTATGAAAGAGCGGGCGCTCGCACATCTGCAAGAACCATGTGCAGCCACAAGCCGTTATCACGCACCTGACTCTCTGATGGAATTTCTAAAAGAGCTTTGATTATGTAGATCTCGCGAGCCTACCTCAGCCACACAAACCAATCGTAGCAAGGCTCGCGTCTTTACTGCTATACATAATCGCGAGGTATACATAACGCTGCCATGCTGCCATTCGAAGTCGGGGTGCCACCTGCCATTAAATTATCAGGGTCTCGAACTTCTATTGGATCGGTTATCATCCTCGCTTTTGGAGGAAACCATGAGCAACAGGAGATTTGAGATGTTTACGGTTCGTCAGTTTTGGTACGGATGCGCCAAGGCGACACCGACTGCAGTATTGCCCATGCTAGTGTAGTGTTGCATTCTTTTTGCTGCTTAAGTGGCTGTTGGCGCGAATGAGCTTTTGCAGGATGTCGCGGGCGGTTTTGGTCCAGATGAAAGACTTGGGATGGGTGTTGTGGTGGTCGATGTACCCCTCAATGGCCTGGATGAGTTCAGGCACACTGGTGAACACCCCACGACGTAACCGCTAGGTCGTGATATCCCGAAAGAAACGCTCGACCATGTTGAGCCAGGATGCCGAAGTGGGCGTGAAGTGCATGTGAATACGCAGGTGCTTGTCGAGCCACGCCTGTACTACCGGGTGTTTATGGGTCGCATAGTTGTCGGCGATCAGATGCAGAGCCTTGTCCTTGGGCGTCTGCCGATCAATTTTCTTCAGGAACTTCAGCCATTCCACATGGGTATGGCGCTGTTGACACTGTCCGATGACCTGACCATCCAGCACGTTGAGTGCGGCAAACAAGGTCGTAGTGCCATTACGTTTGTAGTCGTAGGTCATCGTTTCTGCGCGGCCCTTTTTGAGGGGGAGTCCCGGTTGGGTCCGGTCCAGGGCCTGTACCTGACTTTTTTCATCCACGCAGAGCACCAAGGCATGCTCCGGGGGAGACATAATACAACCCCACAATATCTTCCAACTTCTCCACAAAATGCGGATCACGTGACACTTTGAAACCACGCAGCAGATGAGGCTTGAGGCCATGCTTGCGCCAATGCCGCCACACACTGGCGGCACTGACACCCAGTTCTGCCGCCATCCTGCGCGTACTCCAATGCGTCATCGCTTCCGGCTTACTCTGCGTGGTCAATTCTACCAGGCGGGCCACATCCATTTTCACCGGAGGGGCGCCGCGCGGTAAATCACGTTCAATGCCCGACAAGCTGTGTTCCAGATAACGCTCGCGCCAACGTGCGACTTGCAGGCGATCCACCCCCAGGCGCTCCGCAATTTCTTTGTTCTGCAAGCCCTCTGCCGCCAGCAATATCATCCGTGCCCGTAATGACAAGCGGACACTGCTTAATCGGGAGGCGGCTATACGGGACAACTCGGACCGCTCTTCGCTGGTTAAAGTGACTGTGGGCGCAACTCGCAAGGCTCGACTCCATTCATACCCTCAACATGAAGCTATTTTATCATGATCAATTTTAAGATTCAGCAAGAATGTAACACTACACTAGACTCATGGGCCGTAAGAAATTGGGGCTTTTGCGGCAGCAAGCTACACCAAAGGAAATGGCTGGATCCTCGGCAGCCATTGCCCGAGTATGCCGAGATGGCGGCGGCTCTACAGCGGCCGCCAGAAGGGTCAATCAGCGTCATTTTTTAACCATCTTTCAGCATTGGGTTTTTACCACCCCATATCGCGGAATATGTATCATTAGCTTATTAAAAAATTTGGTGCATTTGCAAAATACTGGTGTTTTCGAGGCTGAGCAACCCAGATTTATGATGAAAACTGACCATTAACTAAGGCTATTTGAGACGGTATGGGAAGTCGAGCGTCTTCAATCTTTACCATTTTGTGTGTCAGAAAGTGGTATCGAACGTCGACAAGGTATGTATGGCCAAAAAAATACATAGTATAAATATATGTGCTTTAGTGTTAAATTACAAAATATTATAAGATCTAGCTCACGAACTATGTATGGTTTTGGTAGAAGTTGTTCAGGATGATACTCTACCGTCCGCGAACACTGATGACAAAAAGCCGTCACAGTCAAACCACTTTCTGCCTGTTCATTCAGCAATGCTTGTCAGGCTTGATCGGCGCGGAGCTCTCCTGCGCGGTGTTGATGGCACCATGTATTTTCTCCTCAGTCCTATCCTGGGAGATTATTCTGCACCTCTGAAAATTTCAGGATATAACGCCGCTCAGTTACGGGTTACAGAAAAATAGACATTTGTTATATTTTAATAGATTAATACTTATATTTACTTATATTTATACCGGTTATCTTATCATTCGATATTAGAATTTGAAGAGAACGACAGTGTCCCCTATTATCACTTCCATGTTTGCTAGACAAAAAACTGGTGGCGGATATGGGAAGACTGTTGCTGAAATGGTACGCGAAACGCACAAATCTCTCTGCGGGATGGACTTCTCCACATTGGAAAACCTTTTGGCAAACAACTCCGTCCCTTGATCGACGTGCGCGGTAAAGATAAATACGAAAAATATCACCTGACAAACGCCATCCATGCGCCAAGAGGACATATTGAATTCATGGTCGAACCCAACCGCAGACGCTCCATTCCGGAATTGGTTGATGGTCGGGATAAAGAGGTGGTTGTTTATTGCAAGTCTGAAACACTTGCCGCCTGTATTTGCACGGTTCTTCGGGAAATGGGATTCAGAAAAGTCAGCAGCCTGGAAGGAGGGATTGATCTTTGGGAATCTGAAGGCGGTTGCGCTGCGCGCTAATCGCCGAGGAAGACCGCCAGCTTTCCTCAAGTCGTCTATAAACGGAATTAATGCCTGTAACACCTTGATCCGAATGAATCTGTTTTTATCAAATTACGTTTTTCGATGTGTCTTATAGAGTGTAGAAGACAGGAGGAAGTTTTATGAAGTGCAACCAGATAATTGGAGTGGCTAAACGCTCTTGTCATTGGGTGGGGGTCGGTCTTTTACCTTTGGCCTTGAATGGCTGTGCAAAACATTCCATCTGGTGGATATTTAATCCCAAGGGAGTAGGTGCCCATGCCAGCTTCATATACATGATGATTGATGTGGCCGTCATGCTGGCGATTGTTGGTGTTACGGCCA
>JAPTWR010000182.1 GCA_028065135.1 Acidithiobacillus sp. | reverse complement strand
GGCAATATCTCGCCGAATTCAGTTCAGCGGAGAAGCAGCGTGAGGGATTTACCCGTCTGAATGCCGATTTGGAAGATCTCGAAGCATTGACCTGCCGCATCCCGGCCATGGGAGACAGCTCACAAAGCATCGGTGACGCCTTCAAGGCGGTGCGTGCGCAGTTTCCGGCATTGCGGGTGCCTACACCGCAACAAGAGGCTGCTGCAACAAACGATGGCGCCCAAAGCCCCGCACCAGTTCGGCCACGAAGGAGTCCCTGATGGATCACGACACCCAGCGTCAGGATGCTATTGTGAGGAACGTGACACCTCCGCAAGCACAGGCCATCCTTCACGCCTTTGACGGAAAATCAGAACTATCCACCCACGAAATTTATGAGTGCGTGTCTACCCACTTCCCCGACCTCAGCAGGCTGGAGCACGGCATTTTGCTGGGAAAGCTCAAACAAGAGGGGATGATTGCACCAGGCATCCATCCCCACACATGGCAAAGGCTGGCCACACTCGATGATGCGGCCACGACGACCACAGCGGTTCCCTCTGCCCCAATAAAAAGGACTTTCGCCATCCGCAAGGAACCTCTTGCAGAGCGCGACCCTGCGCCGGAAGACCAAAAAACGCTCTGGGAAGTCGCGGAATGGCTTGAGGAAGGCCGACAATGGATGGCGCGCGGGGCGGCTATTCTGGAGAGACATCAGGCAGACCGATAGAACGGAGGTTGGCATGGCAGCGACACATACATGGGTTGACGACACCAAAGAATATGCGCGCGGGCACTGGCGCGAAATCCTGGTTCAGCTCGGGGTGGAAGTGCCGGCCATGTCCCATAAACATGGTGCATGCCCAGGGTGCGGCGGTAAAGATCGCTTCCGTTTCGACGACAAAGGCGGTCGTGGCACTTTTATCTGCTCCAATGGTGGAGGCGACCCTGTGGTCGGCGATGGGTTCAAACTGTTGGAGCATGCGAAAGGCTGGCGATTTATGGAGGCGGCTCGCCGGGTTGCCGATGTGCTCGGGGTGGACCGCGACGCAACGCCGCTGATGCCTACCCGGAATGATCTGCTGGAGCGCCGCCGCGTTCAACTGGCGCGCGCCATCCAGGAAGAGGATCAGGATGCCGAGAAGAAAGAGCGGGCGCGCAAGGCGGTGAACCTCATTCTTGGTCAGTGCGTTCCCCTCAAGCACGTTCTGCCCGTATGGAGCTATCTGCAACATCGAGGCCTGCTGGAGCGATTTATCGCGGGTGCGGAGAACCTCATGGCTCACCCGGGGCTCCCCTACTATTACCGTCCATCCAAAGATGCCAAGTTTCAGACTCTGGGCACCTTCCCCGCCCTCATCGGAGTCTGCAAGTCGGCGTCCGGGCAAGTCGTTACGTTGCACCGTACCTGGATCACCCCGGATGGTCGCAAGGTGGAGCTACCAGACCCAGACCCCAACGCTTCCAAATCCCTTTTCCTTCCCTCCAGAAAGCTCATGACGCCCATGGACGATGTACCTTACCATATCCCGCTCTACGCACCGCACGGAGAGAAGCTGGGCGTTGCGGAGGGCATAGAAAGTGCTGTTGCGGCGGCCATGCTCAATGATGTGCCCGTCCATAGCGCCATCGACTCCGGCAAGCTCATTCATTACGCCCCGCCTGTGGGTGTCCGGCATCTCTATATTTTTGCGGACCCCGATCCAGCAGGCCGGCACGGTGCCGAATGCTTGCGCGACCGTCTGGCTATCGAGCGTCCGCATATGCAGGTGGAGATCCGCTATCCGCCGAAGGTGCTCGGTAAGCCCAATGCGGACTGGAACGACGTACTCCTGCATCACCAGAAGAAGGCTGCAGAGGCGGTGAATGCGGCATTTCCCAGCGAGTCGGCGACGGTTGTAAAGTTTCGGAAGACGTGATTATCTTTCAGCCAGGTTAGGAGGGCCTGCGTTATGTCTATGATGAAATCCATGATGTCAAAGCAAGCTGACAAACTTAGGGGCGGGTATGACTTTCTTTACGGGACAGTATTCACATGGGATGGCGCGGTTGGGACGCTTAGTAGCAGTGGGAAAAAGTACAATTTCACAGAGAAAACTTGGCATCACGATATTCCGCCGGTGATTGGCGCAAAAGTGGACTTCACGGCATCTGGCGATGAGACAACACATGCCTTTCCCGCTGAGGCATGGCTTAAAATAATCGAATTGAAGGCCGAGTCATTGGCCCGCTGCTATCAGGGCATCCTACTTACAATGTAACTGTTCACCACCCCGTGCTTCACGTTTCGTTTTGATGTAAAATTACCGCAAGTTATCAATCCACAAGGACGACATGGAGCAGCCTGACCTGAGTGCGATGGATCACGCCGCCAAGGATGATCTGATCCGATTCCTTCTCGCGGAGATCGCGGAGTTGAAGTCACGCATTACCGCACTCGAAGTCCGCCTAGCTAAAGACAGTCACAACTCCAGCAAACCGCCCTCCTCGGATGGCCTGCGCAAGCCCGCCCCCAAATCACTGCGGCAGGCGGGACAGCACCCCAAGGGCGGGCAGAAAGGCCACAAGGGCTCAGCGCTGGAGCGCGTCGCCGAACCGGATCAGGTGATCACCCATCCTTTGCCTGCCACCTGTGATGCCTGTGGCAGCGCTTTGGACGAAGCTCATATAGCAGAAGCACGTCAGGTTTTTGACCTCCCGCCGCAGCAGGTTGAGGTGACCGAACATCGCGTTCTGGAAGCCCGCTGCGCCTGCGGCAAGGTGCACCGGAGCGACTTTCTGGAAGGCGTTACCGCCACCGCACAGTATGGTCCACGCGTACAAGCCGCTGTCGTCTATCTCACCCAGCACCACATGCTGCCAATCCTGCGCACCACCCGAATCATGCGGGATACCTGCGGGGTTGCCCTGTCGCCGGGTGCCGTGGTCAGGATGATTCACACCGCAGCCGCCAACCTGGCTCCTACCGTCGCGCGCATTGCGAATACCGTCCGGGACGCCCGTGTGGCCCACTTCGATGAAACCGGCATGCGCGTCGCGGGCAAACTCCACTGGCTGCACGCGGCAGCAACACAAACCATGACCTGGGTGGGCATACATGCCCGCCGTGGCCAGGAGGCTTTTGACGCTTTCGGCATTCTGCCGGGATTCCAGGGGACCGCCATCCATGATGGCTGGGCGCCCTACCGGAAATATGACTGCCGCCATGGCCTGTGCAATGCGCATCACCTGCGGGAGCTGACGCTGGTCCACGAACAGTACGGCCAGCGCTGGGCGAAGAACATGATCGACCTGCTCGTTGCCGCCAACCGGGATGTGGCCGATGGACCACTCAGCGATGACCGGATGGCTCAAATCAATGCGGACTACACCGCGATACTGGCCAAAGGCGATACGATCCACCCGATCAAGAAGCGTAAAGATGGCACAGCACATCGGAAGCAATCCACACCGACCAATCTGTTGCGGCGCCTGCGTGAATATCGCGAGGAAGTCCTGCGTTTTCTCTCGGATCCGGAGGTGCCCTTCACCAACAACATCGCAGAACAGGCGGTGCGAATGCCCAAGGTCAAACAGAAGATCTCCGGCTGTTTCCGAACCTTTGATGGCGCAGCCGCCTTCTGCACGATCCGATCCTACCTGGAAACCTTACGCAAGCAGGGCGCCAACCTGCTGCACGCCTTGGTCCAATCCTTTCAGGGGGAAACCCCACAGCCCACCATGGGGTGACTGTACCCCTGGTGAATAGTTACGTGGCTGGAATGAGGGCAGCGGCCTTCCGGCGCCTGATCGCTTTCTTTCATGACCTCTTTTTTGGGCCAAATACTTTGTCTATGACACGCTCAAGTACACGGGAACTAACTATATCGTATGTTGTCCATAGACTGAGACGGGGATCATGATGAGGTGCGTCGCAATGTCATACCGCAATATCGCGTCTGCTTTTATGTTTGCTGTATTGCTTTTATCAGGTTGCTCTGGCGTGACATCTAATGAGTCGCCATATCCGCATAAGAGCGTAGCTTGGTTTTCGAGAACAAAAAATACCGAAGCACTACATTCTCAACTCAGCTGGTGCGCGCAGCATAATCCAGCGATGACAGTACATGCTTGTAAGATAGCAAAACAAGCTTACATAAGAATAGGTGGGCGATGGAATTCAATGACGATAAAATTGTTTAAGTCCAATTTATAATAGCTCACATAAACAGCAATAAAGATGGACATAACTACTCAGCAACATTAACTCGTCCGGCGTAAGCGCAAATCAATTGTTGCCTTAGCTGAAATGTCTGCTTTGCGCCCACTCGGTTTGTTTCTGATTTTACCAATATTTTCCATGTATACCCACGGACTGCGCGGGGCGGTTCGCCATCCGATGATCATTGGCGTTGTTTTAGGGAGTTTTCATTCAGCATCATCAATTGATCGCCTATCAGCGCCGAACATTGAACACCTATTCATTGGCCTACAGGCATGGCAACCCATTGATACAACGTCGTAAAACTGGGTACAGGCAATCGATCACTTTGGTCAACCACGCTGCCGATTTCGCCCAGAAACTGTTCAATCCGGGATGCTGTTTGACAGCCTGATGAACATCCAGGCTGATAACCCGGCGAAAGAGGGATTGCAGTTCCATTACGACGTCTCTCCAATTACCATCAAAGGGAGAGATGGCGAATGCCAGTGCCGAAATCGGCAGTCTGTGGCAAGCATCAGGCGGCCCTTTTACTGTGAAAGACATTGGTTGTGGAAAAAAACCCCCCTACTCCCATGGAAATACATGTTGGTACGTTATAGGCAATGCGATCTCAAGACGAAATCAAGTGCTGCGCGAAGATACAACAACTGACAGATGACCAAAACAGCCTGGATTCCAAACGGAAAACGGCCTGTTTACTGTGGGTGCTCAAAGGCAACAATTTGGGGTACGGGTTGGTCGCCCGTGTCACACTAATGTGCGGAGTCAGAGCTCCAAAAAATATCGCGACCTCAGTCAGATATCGCGCCGCGATCAGTCAGATATCGCGCCGCGATCAGATTGTCTTTCTTTATTCGGGGTGCTAGCAAGAGGCAGGATGACCATTAATGTGCGCTCTCAAGGGAGGCAATCCGGAGTACGAGTCGGCCTGGCGGGTCACGTTAGACTCGGGATGGAATCACCAAAAACTTGCTCGACCTCAATCCGCCATCTCATCACTTCCTCCATTCTCTTTCATCCTTTGGGGTTAAGCGAGTCGCAATGTGCGTTAGCCCAGCCCTACCCTAAAGGGGGGCTTATCTCTCAGCTGCAGGCTTGCCCAGTGGAAGCCCTGCCGCCCGGGTGAGGCTTTCCCAGAACAGTACACCCTCCACATTCTGAACACCCGCGCTGGTGCAATCGCCAAGTACGAAAACC
>JAPTWR010000064.1 GCA_028065135.1 Acidithiobacillus sp. | reverse complement strand
CCGAGTTTCAGGCTCGGGTCATAGAGGGCCCCCAGATAATACTGGGCAGCCCGGTCCCCGGTGTGGGCCTGCTGTTTCAATTGCTGCAAGGCGGTGGAAGAGTGTTCGGCCTGGTCCCTGAGATGCAGCAGCACTCCTCCGGCCCAAGACGTGATCGGGGCCGTCAGACCGAGTGCCAACATGATGGATGCTGTGTATTTGCCTGGGTACATGGTGTGCTCCTTTCAAAAAGATGTTTGTTAACAAATGACAGGGAACAACTCCTCGTCGCGACTTAGTGTTGTGGGAAATTTTCCCACCATTTGCCGCGGTGGTCAAGCCTCTGAAAGCACGCCTTGCCTTGCTGCGGTTACCCGGCAAACGCGGATCCTACCCAGACGACTGCTGAGCGCGACCATGACCCGATATTCGTTTACAGGCATTCACATAATCCAGATACGCAGGTACGGCACAGGATACACTCGGTATATCCGCCGGTGGGCTGCCTAGGCGATTGAGCATTGGAAAGCGCAGAAGGGCCCAACGGAACAAAGACGAATCGGATTAGGAGATGCGTTATCCAAAATGGAGAGCTTCACTGGTGAGATAGAAGACGCAAAATTTCAAATCCGCTTTTCCGCAATGGTGGCAGGAAATAAATCGACAGCAGGGGAGCATACCATTGGACCTAGGCCATCTACGTCGAGGCAAGGGTAGACAAAATGTTTCCACTATCGACATTCTTGTCAGCCCTCCGCATAATACCTACTTTAAACCTTCACAAACCATATGCGTACATGTGTGAGCGTTCTGTAGAGCACGGGTAGGAAGGGACTCGATGGAGAACACAAGAAAAATTACCCTCGAAGCATCGTCGATCTATCATAAACTCATTCATTGACTACTTGGGCATACGCGAATTTTTTGATAGCCTTATCCTCTAGTCCGCAGGCGGCATCAGCAGACAGCATGGAAAGCCAATTATCATGGTATTATTATGTATTTACTCTTTCTCTAAAAGGACATAAATGTGCCAACAAAATCACTTACACAATCCACACCAATGAGAGCGCTGATCATAATTAGTATCGTTTTGTTTGCCTCTGCCTGTGCAAAGAAGGAAACCAGAAACACGGTGAAAAATACCTCCACTGGTGTCGCCTGTATAGGAGCCCCTTCTTTTTGCGGAAAAAGATCCGTTAAAATATATCCAACCACTTAACATGATAATTGAGCGCACAATAAACCATATAATGCTACTTTGGTTGTTGCCAATGAAACATGTTGAGTGATTCGCTATCGGGAAATAATATATGACCTTCTAATAATTGCGTGCGTCTATAGTGAGAAGTGATCTGTTTTATACCATATTGGTCTAGAAATATTGCTCCTTCTTGCAAACAGCTAATGAAAATTTACACTACCCCTTTGTCAATCGATAACTGGAATTAAAATGGTTAGAATTCTACTTGTATTTATTGTTCGACTCTTCTTGATGTTTGGCATTGTAGTGCTCCTCTTTGCTTGCGCGAAGAAGACATCCTCAGAATCCGATCTACAGAATAATTCTGCGCCCACTACGGCACCATCAGATATTGCTTCCGCACAATCAAAAATGACGAAGCGCAAACTTTGGGATCGGATGGGAAAACAATTAACCTTTATCCAAGAAGGTAGTCATGGACCAATAATATACGACTTTACGGATACTAATTGTCCAGTTTGCCACCTTATATATACCACAGAGGCACGCCTCATCAATGAAGGGAAGCTAACGGTGCGCTATGTCCCGGTTGCCATGATAAAACCTAGCAGTATGCCGGAGGCAGTTGCCATTTTACAGGCGAAAGATCCCGTGGGAAAATTACAGGATATCGAACAGCAAATCGGTGATAGCATGAAAACCGGCAAGCCAGCCCATCTGCCGCGTGCGATAGTCGCAATAGGATTGGCGTCTCAGGAAACAATCAAGTTGACAAAAAAAATAGAAACCAATGATGACTTTTTACAAAAAATAGGTGTTAACGATCTTCCAGATGTTATTTATATGCCCAAGGAGGGGAGGTTGGGTCTCATAACCGGCCTTATAAGCCAGAAACAGTTCACGGCCCTACTGCCGCAGTTACAATAGCTTGTATCAACGGTGGCCAAATATAAGTTAGCTGTTCGCAAAGTACATATGGCGCGGTATGTCCAGATATAATGCACACAATAAACTTGACCAAGATTCAAAAATAAGTAACATACGTGTCTGCGGTCGCCCGCCCCAAAATAGATGAGCTACTCAGTATACTATCTATTTCAGGGATAATCCTATTGTTAACACCACACCATTCTATAGCCCGTTCACAAATATTTATTCTTATACCAGATGACTTTGCAGATCTCATGGATTCATATATTTTTGATAAACGCCACTCACCTAACGCAGCAGTGGCTTCCGGTACCGCCGCTATTATTCCAGAATCTCCAGTCAAGACTATCTCTACCTGGAAATCTTTAGAAGCAGCCTTGGCTTTATTAAAAATGTCCACAATATCAGTCCACTTATCTCTATCCAGAGCTGTAATAATTATAAGTAGGTGTTTCATGATTGCCTCATTAGAATAGTGGCACTAAAATACGGTATTTTTATGGCACGTATACATTTATCGTGATCCTATTTCTATCGGTCAAACCAGCCTCCAGACCAAGCCTCGTCAGAATCCATCAACCTGAATAGTGTTCTTTGCAACGAACGAGTTGTAGCGCTCGATCCACTGGCCTATGCCCGGCCTTGCATCTTCCCGTGATAGAAAGCAGCTTTGCCCAGATACATGCTTTTTCATGGTCTGGAACCACCGTTCGATCATGCCGTTCTGCTGGGGCGTGTGCGGCCCGGATAAACTCCTGCTACAAGCCAAGGCGCCGTGAGGTGAAACCAACCCATTATCGCCCCGAAGAGTGAGCAGCCTTGCCCGCCGGGCCAGCGTCCAGAAACGGCCGATCAGGGCATCCTCCAGTGTCGCTTCTACCAACTTTGACATGGCCGTTGCGGGACCGTCTCCATCCCAGGACTTCCCGGGAATGACAGGCCATGATGGCCGTCAGTACCACCCACCGGTCCTGCAGGCCACACACCAGACCGGGTCATGTCCGTCGATCAGCGCGCATTGGGCGCCTGTGCCACCGAAGGCATGCTCCGGGCCCGGGGACGGAATCCCTAGGGTCATTATAATGTTCTTCTTGAAATCTCATTTGCCCTGTTAGCCAGCGGCATTAAATATGCTCTTTCTCTTATCCAGACACTGACTATCCATTTTTCCCCTTCAAAGACCGGCAACCCGGCATGTAAGGACTCCTTCAACTGAAGATTCTGCGCATCGGTATTCCGGAATAAAATACCCGTTCCTGCACTGGGCACTATATTAGTCATGATATGCGGAAATTGAGTCCATCCGCCTTCTTCCACATCATTCAAATATAATAAGACCGTTAATATTCTGTTCCCGCCATTCCTCAGCTGTGGTGCCCCTTCCAAAAATGAATCATAATGTATATCGTACGCCCCACCGGGAGTATAATGTAAGATCTGTAGCGGCTCTTGATGTTCTTCTGCGATCCCAACAAAACAGGCAATGCGATGTCTTATTTCTTCAATTATTGGATATGAATCTGCTGCTGGTGATGCCACCATGCTGCGGCGCCCCGGCGTTTGCTGGGAAACACCAGAAACACTGTCAACCACTTCTGAAGGTTCCGCATTAGATCCGCCAATAGCAATTAGTTCGGAGCATTCCTTATCACTTATGAGTCCGCGGAAATGCACCAACCCAATGCTATCGTTGACGGAAAGTATCTTTACTCCCATGACGACCTCCCACACCAGAGATGCCCCTGATCAATGCGGGCAGATGGCGCATCCATGCTGACTAGACTCCACTCTGAGTTACAGAGCCTGTGTGACAATACACATCATCCGACCATAAATAAAAAAGCTTCTACTATACCACGCTGATATATCTGGGAGTCTCACAGCCAGACAAGCACACTTTATCGCAAACGAACAGGCGCGTAGCGCCCATTACGCCAAAAAACAAACGAATGTATCTTCAATGCAACTGGGCCATCTGCATGTGAATCATCGCTTCATACTTGCCATTTGTGTTTATGACTCCCTTAGGAACGCTAACCGTATAATATTTATTTCCCATGGTCTGCCGTATTTTGTCATATCCTGACCTTATTTTCGGCCACTCTTTAGTTAATTCCATACGTGTTGGAGACCATGTAAACGATATGTATCCATCTATTATTTGTTTTGCGGCATCAAGAATATATAACGACTTTTTCGCGCTTTCAAAATCCGATGGGATCACACATCGAGACAGATTCTTTTTGGCATACAGCGCGTACAGCCAGCTGGACTCATTGAATGATGCTCCGGGAGCTTTATTTTTGTAAAATCCTGCGTCACTGGTAACGTGACCAGATGCAGCAACAGCATCATGATAAACAGCCAATGTCGGAGGCAGCACGCAGTCATAAAACGATTTCATGGAAGCTGCTGATGCGCTCTGCGCTATCCCTAGCGCAAACCATGCTAAAGCAGCCGTCACCCATCGCAACACTCTTGTCATAACAACTCACTCCTGTTTCTGGCCTGTTAACATTGCACAGGCGTCATCGTTCTACCGTGCCAAAATATGGCGTTAGACATCGTACCAATGGTTTGCCCCCGCAGAAAACCTATTTCATTATTGTGGATGGTTTCCCATTGGGAATGCACAGGACAAACGGTTTCTTTTGCGCAAATATTAAAACCGAGCACACAACGCAACTCCACAGGACGACCTTCGACGATCTCTATTACGTCCACAATACTTAAGGATTCAGCGCCTGGACGCAATACAAAACCACCCCCTTTTCCCTTTACGGAATCCAGAACTCCGCGCTTGGCCAACCACCGTAATACCTTGTTGACGCACGGAACAGATCCCCCCCCGATACAATCAGAGATAACCCGGCTAAGCACAGGCTCTCCGGATGGTTGTGCGGCCAGGTAGACCAGAATCCTCAGCGCGTATTCACTAGCCTTACTCAATATCATAGGACCTGCCCAGTTTATATTTTTTTAATTCCTCTGGTTCCAGCAGGGGGGTCATGCGTTTTCCGCTCCAGCTGTGCAGGGCGAGCAGGAGACCGACGGCGGCGAGGAGATAAAACACACCGCGTTCTCCCGCTATCCCCAACCCCCAACCCCCTACCACACCACCCACAAAAATCCCGATGAACTGCATCAGCGAGTACACCCCACTGGCCGCACCACGCTGCTCCGGCGTCGTGCTGCGACTCATCATCGACGGCAAAATGGCGGAAGCCATATTGTAGCCGGTAAAAAAAATCACCGCCCCAGCCGCCACCGGCCAAAACCGCCCAGAGAACA
>JAPTWR010000062.1:17028-24918 GCA_028065135.1 Acidithiobacillus sp. | reverse complement strand
AGGATGACCTGCAGGCGCGCCTGGGCCTGTCCGGAATTCGCATAGGGCATCACTATCACAAACTCTTCACCGCCCCACCGTATCACGGCATCGCCCGTCCGTACTCCGGATTGCAGCAGTTGTGCCACGTCCTGAAGTACCCGATCCCCTGCTTCGTGACCCCAATTGTCATTAACCCCCTTGAAGTTATCCACATCCAGCAAAACGACAGAAAGCGCGTGGGGATGGCGTTCCGCCTGAGCCAACAGCAAGGTCAACAGATTTTCACCGGCACGTCGGTTAAGCAACCCGGTCAGGGGATCCGTAGAGGATTGCACGAAGAGTCTTTTCATACTTTGAAGCTGGCTCATGGCGGCCAGGGCGGCAATACTGGCTACCAGCGCCAGATCGATGAGTTCCGGTAGAATGCGCGGATCCTCCTGCAACCATAAGGGCAGCGCAAAAGCCGTAAGCAGGGAAAGGGTGAAAGCCAGGGTTTCCAGCAGAACCATGGGAAATATGCCTACACCTGCCATAAGTATAAAGGGTAGAAAATTATATTTTTCGAAGTATTCCGTCCCGCCATTCAGTTGGGTATGGGCAAGTAACACGTGTGAAAAAAGGAAGAAAAAAGCGGGAATCAAAAAGAGCATGACCATAGCCAACCGGGCGTGCCGCGGTGTTGGACGGCACCTGCAAAAAAAGGCCAATACGGCAAACGCCACGGCCACGACGATTCGTCCGCTATCGAGAAGGATGAACAGAGGATGGGGGAGCAGCAGCGCATCCGCAACGATCCGGAATGGGGCGAGAATAGCCAGCAGGGCGGCAATGATACGGACGCGGGAGAGGATGAAACGCGCCCGTTCGCGCTGGAAAAGACGGGGGTGGTGGCGGCTGGAAAAGAGATCTCGCCATTCTCCCGGGGTCAGGAGGAGAAACGATTGTATGGAACGCGGAACGGCTGCCACTATGGCGCTATCGGACATGCGCATGGCCGGTGGATAGTCGTGGAAACCTCATAATCAGCGTATTCTCTGGCAAAGGATGACGTAGTGGAGGCGAAGCTACGCGACCCATCCGACCACATCGGATGTTTTCACGTATACAGCCTGACGTACCGCCAAATTATCACCTTTATTCCAAGACATATCCATCCGGCAGCGAGGATTGAGCCCCTGCGGCGATGAAGGCTATCCTTTTGGATCGGCACTGCCGAGGAAATGACCAGTTTCTAAGCACATGGCGAATCACTGACTTGCCCTGAAAGAAAGGAGATACATGATGATATTTCGACAGATGTTTGAAGCGGAATCCTCTACTTATACCTACCTGTTCGGTTGTACTCAGACGGGACAGGCGATCCTGCTGGATCCCGTACTGGAAACCATGGAGCGGGATTTGCAAGTGCTTCAGGCGCTGGGTCTGCACCTGGTCTACACCCTGGAGACCCACATTCATGCCGATCATGTCACCAGCGCATACAAGCTCAAATCGGTTGCCGGAAGCCGGATTGCCGGTCCGGCCATGGATCAGCTTCCCTGCACAGATTTTGGGACCATGGAGGGACAAGCATTCAGAGTAGGCACCCTCACCTTTTCTCCACTGTTCACACCCGGACACACCGACACCCACCATAGTTATTTGCTGAGTGAGGGCGATAGTCAACGAGTATTTACGGGCGACGCGCTGCTGATTGATGGCTGCGGACGCACCGACTTTCAGAATGGCGATGCAGCCACTCTTTATCGGTCGATCCGGGATAAGTTATTCAGCCTGCCGGACGAAACCCTGATCTATCCAGCGCACGATTATCAGCATCGACACGTTTCTTCTGTGGCACAGGAAAAAGGGCGGAATCCCCGGCTGGCGGGCAAAAGCGTGAAAGAGTTCCAGGACATTATGGCGAACCTGAATCTGGCCTATCCAAAAAAAATAGATTATGCGGTTCCCGCCAACCGACAGTGCGGTGAGTGCCCTACCGAACTGCCAGAGAATATGCGGCGTTTGTGTGACCCCTCTCCACAGGGATAATAGATCTGAGATCTGAGATCTGAGATCTGGGCTATGGATTTGGCGGACCGCCACTCAAGCCCCGATGCGTAAAGGAATGCGCTTGCGTCCGAAACTCCCCGGCCGGGCCTCGAAATGTCCGGCAATAGAATGGCCACAATGGGGACAACGACTCCCCGGAGTCAGGTGATAAGACAATATCTGATACCAGTCGCGGACGATCAATGCCGCCCCGCATCCGGGACAAAAAGTGGTGTCGCCCTCCTGATCGTGCACATTTCCGGTATAGACATAATGTAAACCCACCTCCATGGCCACGCGGCGTGCCTGCACGAGGGTATCTGTCGGCGTGGCGGGCACATCCGACATCCGGTAATCGGGATGGAAAGCGGAGAAATGAAGCGGTACGTCAGGACCCAGATGCTCCATAATCCATTCCGCAGCCGCACGGATTTCCGCCTCGGAGTCATTATGACCCGGAATAAGCAACGTAGTTATTTCCAGCCAGGTCTGAGTTTCCTGGACAATATACTCCAGTGTTTCTAACACGGGAGCCAGATGCGCTCCCGTCAGTTTGAAGTAAAACTCGTCGGTAAAGGCCTTGAGATCGACGTTGGTTGCGTCCATTTTGGCGAAAAACTCCGCCCGCGGCTGCGCGTGGATGTAGCCAGCGGTAACGGCCACGGTCTTAATGCCGGCGGCATGGCAGGCATCCGCCGTATCCATGGCGTATTCGGCAAAAATAACCGGGTCATTATAGGTAAAGGCCACACTTTTGGCAGCCAGCGACAGGGCAGTTGCCGCGATGCCCGCAGGACTCGCCTGGTCCTGGAGCCGGTCCATCTCGCGAGACTTGGAAATATCCCAGTTCTGGCAGAACTTGCAGGCCAGGTTGCAGCCCGCCGTACCGAAAGAGAGCACACTGCTGCCGGGGTAAAAATGATTCAGGGGTTTTTTCTCAATGGGGTCCATGCAAAAACCCGAGGAACGCCCATAGGTGCTGAGGACCATGGTATTGCCATTCCGCATCCGCACAAAGCAAGCCCCGCGTTGCCCTTCCTGCAGGCGGCAATCGCGCGGACAGAGGTCACACTGAATGCGTCCATCTGCGAGACTATGCCAGTAGCGGCCGGGATGCGTTATAAGCGCTTCTTTATCCATCGCTCTTTCTGTCTACGGTCGGCCCTTCACGCCATTTCTCGACCATATAGCGGTACACCTCTATGTTTACAGACCAGAAATCCGCAGGCAGGCCCGCCTTGTGCTTCAGCGCACGCAGAAATTCCCGTGGCTGGGGGAGTTCGTCCCATACCTGCGGGAGAAAGGTGCCGCGATGCACCCCATGGCTTAAAACCAACCCATCCTGATGGGGTTGTATTTGCTGCAACAGGCTCTCTTCGTTGTCAAAATGCATACGTTGCAGCGAAGAAAGTAATGAAACCTCCACCTCCACCTGTGACCACTCCTCCGCGCTCATCGGCGGGAAACGCGGGTCTTCGAAGGCCGCCGCCAGGGCGTTGGCGCGCAGGTCCACCCCAAGGGGACGGTAGGCTTGCAGGCTGCCGATGCAGCCTCGCAAGCCCTGAGGTCCAGTCAGCGTCACAAAGGTCGCACCGGGCCGCTGCGCCCAGTTCGGAACAGCCGCCAACTCAGCGGGCAAACCCAACGCCCCGGCAATCGTAGCGCGGGCCAAATGCAACAGGACTTTCCCGGCTTCCGGTGGAAGCCCACTGGTCTTTTCATCAGCATCCTGCATGGTCACGGCTTTCTCCGTAAAAAGCTACCGCGGCATAGCCCACCACCGCATCACGGGACCCCGCCGTATCACCCGAGTTACACAGCCCCACCAGACGTGGATGCAGGTGGTGCTTGCGGGCGACCGGGAGAAAGCCATTGATGGGCGTAGCGCCGCAAGCCTGCTCGTGCTCTATGGGTGTGGACTCGAAGTGCAATATTTCCTGCACCGTATGGCGGTCTATCGCACGGGCTTCGGCGTAGGGATGGTAGTGAGAGAGGTCGGAGCTGATAACGATGACTGTCTCCTCGCCACCCCAGAGCTTCTCCAGAACCTCCGCCACCGCCTCTGGTCGGGCATCTCCCACCACCAGAGGAATGACGCTGACGCCATCCAGCACTTCCTGAATAAAAGGCAATTGCACTTCCAGGGCATGTTCCTGGGCGTGCGCGGTCGGCATTTCCCGGACCTGGGGCAACCCGGCCAGTGCCTCCACCCCCGCCGGATCCACCGCGACATTACCCAGCGGCGTTTGCATGGCCTGGACCCCAGGAAGAGCGAGACCGCGGAATGGCACACGATGCGCCGGCCCCAGAAGCGCCACCCGGCGGATGTGCCCCCGCCCCTTGGCCAACAGGGCGTAACCGGAAGCGGCTACCGCTCCCGAGTAGATGTAGCCCGCATGAGGAACGATAATGGCCTTGGGCCATGAGACAGCGGCCACTTCACCGGCATGTTCAGCCCTGGCCAGCAAACGCTCTACCTCGGTCCGCAAAACGGCAGCCTCGGCAGGATAAAAGGTGCCGGCCACCGCTGCCGGTCTGACGAGATTCATGAAATACCCCTTGGCCGCATAGGGCCAACATCTCCATATCACACTACATGAGGATGGGAAAGGATTTTTTCAAGCCCTGTTTTTCAAGCCAGCGGCAACCACCAGGCGAGCGCCAGCAGAGTCACCAAAAGCACCGGCGGTGTGATCAGCAGCCCAGTCCTCATATACTGGCCCCAGGTGATGGTGACCCCCTTGCGACCCAGCACATGCAACCACAATAAGGTGGCGAGACTGCCGATGGGTGTAAACTTCGGACCCAGATCACAGCCGATGATATTGGCGTAGACCATGATCTCGTGAATCATGGGATCCGCTGCGGCTGGCGCGTGGTGAATGGCCAGTGCGCCCACCAATACCGCTGGCATGTTATTCATCGCCGAAGAAAGTAGTGCCGCCAGGAAACCCATACCCAGTGCCGCCGCGATCCGCCCATGCGCGCCAAACCAAAGCAGGGCCTGTGTCACATAGCCCGTCAATCCGGCGTTACGTAACCCGTACACCACCAGGTACATACCCAAACTGAAGACCACAATTTTCCAGGGCGCTTCCTGCAAAACCTTGCGTATGGGAATCTGCGCGCCGCGCCCACCCTGAAACCAGCGGCCAGCCAGGGCAAGCAGAATCAAGGCACCCGTAACAGTGACCACAGAGACGGGTATCTGCCACTGCGCGGTCACAAAATAGGCGATGAGCAACAAAATCAGCACCGGAAAGCTGGCACGGAACACCAGATGGTCTTTGATCGCCGTTGCCGGCTCCGGGAGATGCGCCGTGCCGTAATGCTGTGGCAACACCCGCCGAAATGCGATCCAGAGCACCAGCAGCGTCGTCGCCAACGCCACCAGATCTACCGGAATCATCACCAGGGCGTAGCGATCAAACGAAATATTGAAATAGTTGGCGCTGACGATATTAACCAAATTAGAAATCATCAGCGGCAGGCTGGTGGTGTCGGCGACAAAACCCGTGGCGATGACAAAGGCAAAGGTGGCGGCCGGGGTGAACTCCAGTTGCAGCAAAATGGCCATCACAATCGGGGTCAGGAGCAAGGCGGCGCCATCATTGGCAAAGACTGCAGCGATGGCCGCGCCGAGGATAACAATCAGCGGGAATAAGAGCCGCCCCCGCCCACCACCCCAACGCGCCACGTGCAGCGCCGCCCAGTGAAAAAAGCCCGCTTCATCCAGAATCAGCGAAATGATGATGAGAGCCACAAAGGTAAAAGTGGCGTCCCAGATGATGTGCCAAACTACGGGGATATCACTCCAGGTGATGACACCAGTCGCCAGCGCCAGCGCCGCCCCGCCCATGGCACTCCAGCCAATACTCAGCCCCTTGGGTTGCCAGATCACCAATATCAACGTTGCCAGAAAGATCAGTACCGCCAGCATGGGCCCGTCGCTCCGCAGAAGATTCAGCGCGTAGTCTTGACGAGCGGTCAGTTCATGTCAATATTTCCACGAAAGTTCGTGAGTTGATTTATGGATGCCACAGAACAACGGAATCGAATGGTACTTTGCTTGGAGGCACTCGCGTCGCCGGTACGGCTGGATATTTTCCGGTTCTTGGTGGAGCAGGAGCCTGTAGGCTTGGTATCTGGCGAAATTGCCGAGCATTTGGGGCAAACGCACAATGGTATTTCTTTCCATCTCAAGTCTCTGCAACATGCGGGACTGGTCACGGTACAGCGGGAGGGGCGCCACCAACGTTATCGCGCGGTCATGCCCGTAGTCTGGACCTTAGTGGCCTATCTCAGCGAAAATTGCTGCACAGCGGGCGTGGCACCATCAATGCAGACAGTGCCAAACGCAGAGGAAAATTGTGCTAGTCAGATTTCTTAATATGGCTCAGCATGTTCAGCAAGGTCTTGCGCAGTCGCTCGGCCGCTGTTTGGAGAATGCCGATCTCATTCGTTTCTGTCTGTTCTAGCGATTGTTCCAATCGCTCTCCCAGAGAAATTGCCCGCAGCCGCTGCGCCAATTCCACTACTGGAGCAAGAATGCGCCGCTCGACAAAGCGTTTCAGATTGAGTCCGATCAAGAGAAATACCAAAGCACTCAAGATCAGAGATGCACCGAGCGTAATCGCCGCGATGCGCAGCGTGCTTGTTACGTTGTAACCAAACACGGCCAGGCCCAGCGGTTTCTTATCATATCCCGTCAGAGGCATCACGAAGAGATGGTAAAACTCACCATCCTTAAGCCTGGCTATGCCACTGTAGTTCGCGCGCAGCATATGGGGATGTTGGGCAATATATTCCTGCAGATCAGGAGAGCTAACATAGCTAACCAAATTATTTCCCAGCATTTTTCCGTTAACACCATCAGGCGAAGCAGCGTTGTGATGGATCAGGACGGCAATACCGCTCCCTGGAATATCATGCAATATGCGGCCATATAACGAGGCAATGGGCAAACTGACCTGCGCAACCCCGATCGCAGTACCGTCACTGGAAAGCACAGGAGCAACACCACTTACAGAATAGCCAACAATCTTCAGCAGTCCCAGATTGGCCACTGGCAGGCCGGTCTTTATTACCTGAGAGATATCTGGACGAGGGATTATATGATCCCCAAAAAATGTTGGTTTATTAGCGCGATACAATACATGCTGGTTGGCGATAAAGACCACCACGGCGTGGCCGTATTGTGACTTGAGCACGCGATACAAGCTATCGGACTCTGCGCCAAGTTGAGTACGTTGACTCGCAGAAGGTGCGGTAGCAAAGGCAGCCACCACTCCTGGATTGCCTGCCAGAGCGCTGGCAGCGCCAAGGACTTGCTGCGCATAACCCGCTGTTAACTGATGAAACTCATTGCGTATGGCAGAAAGCTCCTGATCTTCCGCCTGACGAATCAGCAAGTACTGTCCCAATGCGAGAATACCAAGCACCAACACAGCATTAAGCAATACTGCGGGTATGAAGTGCCGCAAGAATTCCCGAGTCAATGTATTTTCGCGCGCCATCTTATTCTCCATCCAAAATATGCTCAATCATGATCAAGAAATATCTGGGAAAACGTGTCTTCATCAAGCCCATAGTGCCCGCGCTTTGCGGTCGGTGGTGGCGGTGGCGGTGGCGGTGGCGGTGGCGGCGGCGGTGGTACATCAGGTTGCTGAGATACGAATGCCGCCGCCTCTTGGCTGGCGCGAGCCTCACGGAGACTCTGCAGATGAATAATAGGGTCCTGGCCGAGAAAAGTTTCATCGACTATCAATAGTGAGAAAATTTCCTGTATCAAGGCCTTGCGCGCGCTCTCTGAGAGGCTCGACCCGATTTCTTTGCGTACAAACTCAATGCTGGTCGTGGTCGGTGTGCGCAGAGCAC
>JAPTWR010000062.1:0-16928 GCA_028065135.1 Acidithiobacillus sp. | reverse complement strand
GTTTCATCGACTATCAATAGTGAGAAAATTTCCTGTATCAAGGCCTTGCGCGCGCTCTCTGAGAGGCTCGACCCGATTTCTTTGCGTACAAACTCAATGCTGGTCGTGGTCGGTGTGCGCAGAGCACCTCCCATGTACGCGGCTTCCCACCGAAGCAACAATGCCAGAGACTTATCCCGGTCAAAGCGGGCGCTGAATGCGCTCCATAGGATACGCCGCATGCGCGATTGATTGTCCATAATTTTTCACACGCTCCATATCTAGAATACGTATCGCTGGAGAATTTAGCCACGCCATATAATTACTTTTGAAAACATATCAGAAATTTGCCAGATTCTGGCACCTCTGCCCGCTATAATGATACAACAGAGTTTCTCCATAAACTAGCCATCATGGTAAATCACAGCAAATTTGTTCGCTATCTAATCATCTCCGATCTATCCGCCGTTGCTTCGCCGGACCTCTGACAAACGCACGGCAAGACTTTTCATCAGATGGTCGCGCCCAAAGAGGCCGAACCGGCATATAATATTAAAAGTTACTCATTAAACAACATATTGAACATAATTGGCTGTAGTGCCATGTAGAATAAACAGAATACCTATAAAGCGATGACAGGCAGAGTCTGCCAGCTCCCGCACGCGTAATGCGGCACACAGACGGCGATGCTGCATTTACCTCTTTTAACGTATGGAACCATAGATATACCTTATTTGTCCGGGTCACCGGCACTCCGCCGCAGCCCCATAGCGAAACCGTACCGGACTAGGTTATCCTGACCTCCGTAATCATTAAATACGGGATGAGGGGGCCTCGCGAACGATGCAACGATTTTTTGTGCTGGCCATCCTTATTCTGCTGGGCTGGCTGACGTATCGCCTCTCCCCCATCCTCAGCCCATTTCTGATTGCGGGCATCCTCGCTTATCTCGGCAATCCGCTGGTGACCCGGCTGCAACGCCACCGAATCGGTCGAACCTGGGGCACCACACTGGTTTTCGTCCTCGTCATCCTGATCCTGGCCGGGATCATCATGGCCCTGCTCCCCGTCATCCGTCACCAGTCCTTGCTATTCATCGAATATCTGCAAAAATATGTAACGCTCCTGCAAACTCAGATCATCCCGCAACTCTCCGCGCGAATCGGCATCCCCCTCGACAGCCAAAGCATCACTCATTACGCCACCGCCAATGCCCAGAAACTGGCGGGGTGGCTGGGGCGCAGCCTCCAGGTAGCGCTGAGCTCCGGCTCCGGCCTGATCAGCAGTGTACTCAGCGTCATTTTAGTGCCGGTTCTGGGTTTTTATCTGCTGCGCGACTGGCCACGCCTCATTGCCCGTATTGCCGCATTCATCCCGCCGCACTATCTGCCGCTTTCCCAACGCCTGGCCGGCGATGCGGACGCCATGCTCATGGCTTTTTTGCGTGGACAACTCCTGGTGATGTTGGCCCTCGGCACCAGTTACGCGATTGGCCTCAGTATTGTCGGCCTGCAAACCGCCATCCTCGTCGGTCTGGTGGCGGGACTGCTCAGTTTTGTGCCCTATCTTGGCGTCGTGAGCGGCATAGCCATGGCCAGCCTCGCCATGTACGTGCAGACCGGTGCTTTTTTGCCCATTCTCTGGGTACTGATTGTCTTTGGCATCGGTCAGATACTGGAGAGCATGGTATTCACCCCCTATCTGGTGGGGGATCGCATCGGTCTACACCCGGTCGCGGTTATTTTCGCCGTGCTTGCGGGCGGCGAACTCTTCGGTTTCGTCGGTCTGCTGCTCGCGCTACCGGTCACCGCCGTCCTCATCGCTCTGCTGCGCCACGCCCATGGCTGGTACCTGCAGAGCCCTTATTACCTGGGTAAGGGGTCATAATCCCGTGGAAGAAGTCATCATTATCGGCGCGGGTATTTCCGGCCTGGCCACCGCCTATTTCCTCCGTAAACGGGGTTGGTCGCCCTTGCTGCTGGAAGCAGCTGCCACGCCAGGCGGCAACCTGCAGAGTCGACGGGAAGAAGGCTATCTGCGGGATATGGGACCCAACTCGCTCCTGCTCAAAGGCCAGATTGTCCCGGAATGGCTCCGCGAACTACACCTGGAAGAAGACATCGTCGAAGCCAACCCGCTCGCCAAACGCCGCTATATCCTTAATCGCCATCGACAACCCGTCGCACTGGGACCGGGCGTGCTTTTCGGCGGCGGTCTGCTGAGTGCGCGCGGCCGCCTGCGTCTCCTTGGCGAGCCTTTCCGGTCACCGCGTCGGGTGCAGGACGCTAAGGAAAGCGTTGCGGACTTTGTGCGGCGGCGGCTCGGGGATGAAGCACTCACCTGGCTGGTCGACCCCTTCGTCTCCGGTGTCTTTGCCGGCAATCCCGCACGCCTTTCGGTACAAGCTACCCTTCCCCGCCTGGTGGCGCTGGAGCAGGACGGTGGCTCACTCCTCCGCGGCGCATTGCGCGCCCGGAACAGGAAGTCGCCCGGCACTCCAAAAACTCGTCTTATTTCTTTTCGCGAAGGCCTGCAGACCCTCCCGCTAAGGGTCGCCAGCACACTCGGCGATGCGCTGCATTGCGACACCCCGGTCAATCAATTGGGTAATAGCAATGGCATGTGGCAGGTCAGCAGCAGCAACCAGACCTGGCAAAGCAAACGGCTCATTCTCGCCCTGCCCGCGGGCGCCGCGGCCAGGCTGCTCGCGCCAACGGACGCCGCACTTGCCCACGAACTGGACGCCATCCCTTATCCCGCAGTAGGCAGCCTGTCCATTGGCTTTCAGCGCACACAGGTACGACATCCGTTGGATGGTTTCGGCATGCTGATCCCGCGGGTCATGGGTCTGGAAACACTGGGGGTGCTCTTCTCCTCCACCCTCTTTCCCGGGCGCGCGCCTGCAGATCAGGTATTGCTGACCGCCTTTATCGGCGGCAGTCAAAATGACCTTTCCGGACGTACTGATGATGACCTGCTGGCGACTGCATCACACGAGATCGGCCCACTGCTGGGTATCAGCGGCAAGCCCGTTTTCAGCCGCTGCCAGACTTGGCCAAAAGCCATTCCGCAATATGAAATCGGGCACCTGGATCGGCTAAAGCGGATTGACGCCCTAAGCGCCCGGCACCCTGGATTATACTTCCGGGCCAACTGGCGGGAGGGCGTCGCGCTGGGCGACTGCATGGAAGAAGCTTACCGATTCAGTCAGGACGCCGACTGGCAGCGCTGAAAGCACACTGAAAATCAGTGTGTTGTGGTTGGGGCGAGCGCCGCAACCAGAGTATCCATCGCGGTATCCTGGGGCTTCGCAACAGCCCCAGGCGTCGCCTTGGTATTGAGCACGGCCGCGGACTTATACCGGGCATCGGCACTGACTGATTCTAAATTGCGGCGAAATCCACGCACATCCCCCACAATCTCCACGGGCGTCCCCACCTGCACCATCGCGGCGATTTGCCGTGCATCCCAGTTGGACAAGGCCACGCAGCCAGCCGTCCAGCGCCCAGGGAACACCTTGCCCTGAGGGCCATCCGCAAAGTGCGGGCCCATGCCGTGAATGCCTATTTCGCCACCGAGGGGGGTATTTTGCGGCGGTGTGTGCCCGGCATCGACGGCAGCGACAATAGCGCGATATTGCGTCCTGGTGATAATGCCTTCACGCAACCCCCACGCCGCATTTTTCCGGTTAGGGTAGGTTAAACCCATGAACGGGCCATAGCGTGTGTCCCGACTAACCCAACCAATGTGATAACGCCCTATCGGCGTAATATCATCACCTCGCATCCGTTTGGGGGCAGCGCCATTAAAACCGATGGCGACCGGGTAGGTCGCCAGCACGGTAGCGCCTTTGTAGACCATCAGGGAGTGTGTGCTGGTTGAAATGACGATATGCACCGATTGAGCGATGGGCTCGGAGATTACCGGAGAGACTACCGGCGCCACCGGCTGAACAACCGGTGGGGGAATCTGTGCGGCATAGTAGGCCACCGAGTGTACTGGCACAGAGGACAGATGTGTCGTCGCGCAACCCGCCAATCCCAGAGCACCCGGTATAACCCCCAACAGCCCCCATCCCTTGCATGTGCGTATCACCCTACTCTCCCAAATATCCCCACTCACACGAGTTCATAATATACCGGAAGTCTGAGCGCGAGGTCCATGATCTTCTGACAGATTCCCGCTAACCCACCTGCCCGTAATCCAGCCGGTTCCCCAACCAGCGTTGCACGATAGCCTGCGCCGCATCGGGATCTTCCCGCAGCAACTGCTCCGCCAAGACTGGCACGAGGGTCAGCAGGGCCTCGTCACGCAGGATGTCGGCGACACGCATCTGCAGAATGCCCGTCTGCCGCGTGCCGAGATACTCGCCCGGTCCGCGCAGTTCGAGGTCCTTGCGCGCAATGACAAAACCGTCATGGGTTTCGCGCATTACCCGTAAACGCTCCCGTGCCTTGCTGCTCAGGGGTGGATGATACAGCAGGATGCAACTGCTCTGTTGCGCTCCCCGCCCCACTCGCCCGCGGAGCTGGTGCAGTTGCGCCAAGCCCAGACGCTCCGCATGCTCGACGACCATGAGACTGGCGTTGGGGACATCCACCCCCACCTCTATCACCGTCGTCGCCACCAGAATGCGTACAGCACCTGACTGAAAGGCCGCCATCACCTCCGCCTTTTCTGCGGCACGCATCCGTCCGTGGATCAGCCCGATGGTCACACCGGGCAGGGTGCTTTGCAAATCTGCAAAACTTGCCTCCGCCGCCTGTAATTCGAGGATTTCCGATTCCTCAATCAGTGGACAAACCCAATAGATTTGCCGCCCCTCCTCCAGCATGTGTTGCATCCGCCCGATCAATTGGGGCCGCCGGCTGTCAGGCATCACCAGGGTTTCCACGGGGGTACGCCCCGGCGGCAGCGCATCAATGACCGACACCTCCAGGTCCGCATGCACCGTCATCGCCAGGGTCCGCGGAATCGGCGTGGCGGTCATCACCAGCAGGTGGGGCATGGCGCCCTTCTCCAGCAACTGACGGCGCTGCTCCACGCCAAAGCGGTGCTGCTCGTCAATAATGACCAGCCCAAGACGGGAGAACTCCACCTCCTCCTGAAACAGGGCCTGCGTTCCGGTCACCAGCCCAAGCCTGCCACTGGCCAGGGCTTCCAGGGTCTCGCGGCGGGCGCGCGGCGGGCGGCTACCCACCAGATAGCCCGCCTCCCAGTCCAAGGGCTTTAACCACTGCTGGAAACGCGTATACAACTGTTCTGCGAGAATCTCAGTCGGCGCCATCAACACTACCTGATACCCGGCCTCTAGGGCGGTCAGCGCTGCCGCCGCCGCGACCAAGGTCTTACCGGAGCCCACATCCCCTTGCAACAAGCGGCGCATGGGCCGATGGCGCGCCAAGTCGGCATTAATCTCCGCAATCACCCGCTCCTGCGCTTCCGTCAGTACGAATGGCAGGCGCGCCAGGAAACGCTGCCACAACTGCCCGTCGCTGTGCAGACAAGGGGCATTCTGCATCGCCCCCGGCTGCCGCATTCGGCGCACCGCCAAATGATTTGCCAGCAGCTCCTCCAAGGCCAGCCGCTGACTGGCGGGATGCTGCGGGGAGGGAATCTCGTCCGCACTTTCATGGAGCAGACGCAAACCTTCGCGCAGACTGGGCCAGTGCGGAGGCAAACGATCTTCAAGGTAGTCCGGAAGCTGGTCAAGCAAAGTCAGGGCTTGCGCTACCCAGCGCCGCCATTGCGCCTGGGTAATGCCTTCACTACTGGGATAAAAGGGGGTGAGATGACGTGGAGCCTGAAATTGCGGGACATCGGCCATCTGCCATTCCGGATGCACCATTTCGAGGCCGTGAAAGCCACCCCGCAAATCGCCGAAACACCAGAGCCGCCGCCCGACCTGCCATTGCCCACGCAAGGCCGCCACCATGTGAAAAAGCCGTATTTGCAGACACCCGCTGCCATCACTCAAGGTCACCAGCCATTGTTCGCGTCGCCCACGCTGGTGATTGATACTGACAATTTCACCCAGTACGGCGCACTCCTGACCGGGCTGCAAGGTCGCCATAGGGAATATGAGGCGGCGATCCTGATAACGACTGGGCAAATGGAACAGAATATCCTGCACCCGCCACAGGTCCATGCGCTGCAGGCGCAGGACCAGCGCTGGGCCGACCCCGCGCAACGCCGAGACGGAACTCTGCAGATATAGCCCCGTCTTCGCTACCGCCATGCTAGTCGGTGCGCGACAGAGCCTCCTCGCGACGTGCCCATTCCGCGAGGAGTTCATCCGGATCGATATGATGCATGATGGCCACCCCCGCCAGGGTCTCTCGATCAGCGACAAAGCATTCCCCGCAGTGAATGCCGCGCTCTTCCAGCAGCGCGACCAACACCGGATGTGCCTGCAACAGCACATGCATGGGCTGGGTAAGCAGTTCCGCGCGCGCCATATCAGCTCGCCTCACTCAAGGCGACGATACCATCGATTTCTACTTGCGCGCCGCGCGGTAGTGCCGCCACCTGCACCACGGCTCGCGCCGGATAAGGCGGCGCAAACTCCGCCTCCATGGCCTGATTCACCTCCGCAAAATGGCCGAGATCCGTCAAGTAGACCTGCAACTTAATGGCATCCTGCAGCCGCCCACCCGCCGCCGCGCAGACCGCCTGCAGGTTATCCAGCACCCGCCGGATCTGCAGGGCGACGTCGCCCTCTACCATCTGCCCGGTGCTGGGGTCCAAGGGGATCTGACCCGAAAGGTAGAGCAGGCCATTATGCACCATACCCTGACTGTAAGCCCCGATGGCCTGGGGTGCTGAATTACTGTGAACTGGAACTGGCATAGACGCACTCCTTGTTAGCCTTTGACCCGCTGTACCCGGGATACCATCGGCAGGCTACGCAAACTCCGCATGATTTTGGCCAGATGATCACGATGGTGCGCCTGTATGGTAAAGGTGATGCCCGTGTAGAGTCCATCCTGGGGCTCGATGTCCACATGATCAATATTGGAATCTTCATCAGAAATCAGGGTGGCGATACGGGCCAGTACGCCACGCGCACTCTCCGCCACCACCCGGATCGTTACCAAAAACTCGCCTTGGGGGGCTTCCGGGTCCCACTGCACATCCACCCAACGGTCACGGCGCTTACGCCACTCGCGGATGTTGTGGCAATCGTGGGTATGCACCACCACGCCTTTGCCGACACTGATGAAACCCAAAATAGGATCGCCGGGAATAGGTCGGCAGCAACGGGCCAAGGTCACCGGCATGCCCTCTGTCCCCCGAATCAACAGGGGCTTTTTCGTGGCTTCCTCGCGATTAAGGCGGCTTGGCAGTAGTTGACTGACCGCATGCCCCAGACGGCGCGCGGTCTGCGCCAGACGCCCACGATCTTCCTCCCCAGGCAAGAGCTTGTGTGCCACGACCAGCGGGAAAACCTCACCCATGCCGATGGCGGCGAGCAGTTCTCCCTCATTCTGGACATTAAACGTCGTCAGTACCCGCCGGAAATCAACCGCTTCAACCTGTTGCAGGTTGGCGCCCAGACTGTGCAGCGCCTTTTCCAGCAAATTGCGGCCCAACACTTCTGCATCATCGCGCTGAATGGTCTTCAGATAGGCACGCACGCTGCCGCGCGCTTTGGCGGTCACCACCACATCCAGCCAGCCGGGCTGCGGATGCGCCGAGGCGGCGGTAATAATCTCCACTTTATCCCCATTATTCAGAGGGCTGCGCAAAGGCACGTACATATCATTGACCTTGGCGGCCACCGCCCGATCACCAATATCGGTATGCACGGCGTAGGCAAAATCCACCGCCGTCGCGCCGCGGGGCAAGCTGAGAATCTTGCCCTTGGGAGTAAACACATAGACCTCATCAGGAAACAGGTCGAGCTTGACGCTCTCCAAAAACTCCTGAGAATCTCCTCCCTGTATCTGTAGTTCCAGCAAACGCTGCAACCAAGCACGCGCCTGCGTTTCGGCATGCGCATTATTCGAGCCCGTCTTGTACAGCCAGTGCGCCGCCACCCCCGCCTCGGCGACCCGGTGCATATCCTCGGTGCGGATCTGGACCTCTACCGGATGCCCGAAGGGGCCTAGCAGCACGGTGTGCAGGGACTGATATCCGTTGGATTTAGGAATGGCGATATAGTCTTTGAAACGCCCGGGGATCGGCCGATACAGACTATGAACAATGCCCAAAACGCGATAGCAGGCATCCACATCGGCGACAATAACCCGGAAGGCATGGAGATCGTGGATGGCACTGAAGGGCATGCCCTTCTTCTGCATCTTGCTATAAATACTGTAGACATGTTTCTCACGACCGCTGACCTGTGCCGCCAACCCTTCCTGCCGGAGGCGGTCCTCCAGGGCGTGTTCAATTTTTTGCACCGCTTCCTTGCGGTTACCACGCGCTGCCTTTACAGCCTCATTAAGGGTATGCCAACGCTTGGGGTAGAGATGGGAGAAGGCCAGCTCCTCCAGCTCAATGCGAATGGCGTGAATACCCAGGCGCTGCGCAATGGGTGCGTAGATATCGAGGGTTTCCCGGGAAATACGCCGCCGCTTCTCCGGCGTCATCACGCCCATGGTGCGCATATTATGCAGACGATCGGCCAGTTTGATCAGCACCACCCGAATATCCCGGGACATGGCCAGAAACATCTTGCGGAAGTTTTCCGCCTGCGCCTCTTCACGGGTTTCGAAACGCACCTGCCCGAGCTTGCTGACGCCATCCACCATCTCTGCCACTTCTGGCCCGAAGCGCTCGACGATGCTTTCCTTGCTGACGTTGCAATCTTCAATCACGTCATGGAGCAAGGCGGCTTGGATGGTGAAAATATCCAGCTGCAACTCGGCAAGAATGCAGGCGACCGCTACCGGGTGATGAATATAGGGCTCACCACTACGCCGGGTCTGTGCGCCGTGTGCGGTGGCCGCCAACTCGTAGGCTTCGCGCGCGCGCGTCACCTCTTCCGGCGTCATGTATTGCTGGAGCAACGCGCGCAGCGGCGCGCAAGGATCCTCTAGAGCCGGAGAAACCGGCGGCAGACGCAGCACCTCGCCCACCGCTGTCGCCAGAGGCAGTCTCGGCACCATTGCGCCTAGCTCGTTTTCACTCGCCAGCGGCATCCTCAGCTCCAGCCGCTTCGCGGTTCACTGCACCGGGGAAGTTGGGTAACGGTGGCGGCATCTGCTCGTCCAGAATCGCCCGGCTCACCTTGCCGGCAGCCACTTCGCGCAAGGCAACGACCGTATTCTTGTCGCGCCCTGCTTCCACCGCCGGAATCGCGCCGGAAGCCAATTGCCGCGCGCGCCGTGCCGCTACCAACGTTAACTCGAAACGATTATCCACATGATCCAGACAATCCTCTACTGTTACTCGTGCCATCGTCTATTCACCTTTTTAGTAAAATTAACCACTCATACCGAGAAGATTCTTTAATCGTTGATGCTGTGCATACTGCTGATAACCCCGCCGCAAATGCTCGGCATGGACAATGCTCTGCAAGTCGGCCAACGCATCTTGGAAGTGGTCGTTCACCACCAGGTAATCAAACTCGTCGTAATGCAACAACTCTTCACGTGCCGCCGCCAACCTGCGCGCAATGACCGCCTCTGAATCCTGGCCACGGTCGCGCAAACGCTCCGCCAAGGCGGCGACAGAAGGCGGCAGGATAAAAATACTGACCGCCTGCCCCGGCAATCTTTCCCGCACCTGCCGCGCACCTTGCCAGTCGATCTCCAGCAGACAGTCCGTCCCAGCGAACAACTGGCTCTTCACCCAAGGTTCACTGGTGCCATAACCATTGCCATGCACCTTGGCGAACTCCAGAAACTCACCGCGTTCCGCCATGGCCGTGAAGGCTTCCGTGGGAACGAAGTGATAGTCCGTTCCCTCTACCTCACCTGGCCGCGGGGACCGGGTGGTGTAAGAGACGGAAGTCCGCAATTGCGGAGTCGCTGCTACCAGCGCCCGCGCCAGACTGGTCTTTCCCGCCCCGCTGGGTGCGGAAATAATCCATAGGATACCGCGTTCTGCTCCACCCGTCATTGGCTTTCACTCCACATTCTGTACCTGTTCCCGCATCTGTTCGATAAGCACTTTCAGCTCTACCGAGGCAAAAGTCACCTGGCTGTCTCCGGCCTTGGAAGCGAGGGTATTGGCCTCCCGATTGAGTTCCTGCATGAGGAAATCCAGACGCCTGCCCACTGCCTCACGCCGCTGCAAGATGCGCCGCAATTCGGTCAGATGGGTATCCAGCCGGTCCAGCTCTTCCGCTACGTCCTGACGTTGCAGATAAAAGAGCAACTCCTGCTCCCAACGCCCCGCGTCCACCTGCTGCGCCAGTTCCCGCAGACGCGCCTGCAAACGTTCGCGCAGCGCCTTTTCCAGCTCAGGCAAATGCTTGCGCAAAGCTGCGGTCTGTTCGGCAAGCGCATCCACACGGTTCAGCAACAGCTGTGCCAAGGCCGCGCCCTCCCGCTCGCGAGCTTCCTGCAACTCGGTCAACGCCCGATCCAGCAGAACCAACACTTCTGCCTCCAGCATCTCCGTATCTGTGCCAGATGCCTGCACCAGACCCGGCCAGCGCAGCGCATCCCATGGATTAAACGCGGTCTCACCTAGTTCCCAAATATCAGTCAGTTCCGCATGGAGCCCGTGCAGTTCCGTCGCCAGTGCCGTATTAAGGCGCAACGATCCGCCCGCCACAGGCTGGAAACGCAACCAGGCATCCACCCGGCCACGCACCAGCGTTTTTTGCAAGCGTGCCCGCACCGCTGTTTCGAGGGCGCTCAAGCCCTCGGGCAGGCGCAGACCAATATCAAGAAAACGATGATTTACGGAGCGCAGCTCCCAGGCAAGCGTGCCCCAGGCCCCATGACATTCACAGCGGGAAAACCCGGTCATACTGCGTATCATTTTCTTGACCCCTCGGCACAATCCAGTTCACAGAAATACAGACATTGCCTATATAAACTAGCATATGGCCGTCTGTCCGGCGACCCCCGGCATAAGCCTGCAAAGCGCAGAATATCGAGAAACATCCTTGACACCATCATGATCCCGAACTACACCTAAAAAACTGTACCCATAAAAAACAGGGACGCCGATCATCATGACAACTGCGGGAGAGTGTCAAATGGTTGCCACGGAAGAAATGCTGTTCGAATGGGATGCATGGAAGACACGGGCACGGGCGCTGGGTATTACGGAGGAGCTGGCCGAATTGGGCAAAAAAGTCATGCGCGATGCCTATATGCAGCGCTGGCCCGAAGCCGTGCTGAGCGATTGTGGCTGGGATGACGATGGATTTGGCATGCTGGCCTTGGCACGCGCCAAGCCTGCCGAAGCCCGCCGTGATTGGGAACTGCTGTATGCGCGCCACCATCGCAGGCCCGCTTGCCCGGTGGAGGCGAGCCAACATCGCAGCAATAAGGCCATGGTGCGAGCCGCTGCCTCAATGCTGGCGCGCACCCGGAAGCCCGAAGAGAGCAGGCCCTGAAATCTACAGCCCCATCCTGAGCAAAAAGCTACTGGGTCAGGCCGGCGTAAAGCATGGGCAAACGTTCCGGCAGACGCTCGACATGGTCAATTACCTGATAGTTGCGCGCCCCGAAAATCCGCGACACATATTCGTCGGCGTGAGGATCCAGACTGAGGCAATAGGTAATCACCCCGTCCCGCTGCAACTCCTCCACCGCACGCTTGGCGTCGTAGCGCAGATATTGCGGATCGCGCACATCGATGTCCGCCGGTTCACCGTCGGTGATGACCAGCAGCAGCTTTTTACTCTGCCGCTGCTGACGGAGATAGTGCCCGGCATGCCGCAACGCCGCTCCCATACGGGTCGAGAACTTACCCGTCATGCCCGCAATGCGCCCCATGGCCTCGTCGCCATATGCCTCATCAAAGTCCTTAAAGCGGTAATATGCCACATCATGCCGTCCGTCGGAATGAAATCCGTGAATAGCGAAAGGATCGCCAATACGGTTCATGGCATCGGCGAGTAAAGCGGTCGCATCACGGGTGAGCTGAAGGATCGTATCCTCCGAACCATAGACCTTATCGTTGGTAGACTCCGATAAATCCATCAGCACCAGCACGCCCAAATCGCGCACCTTGCGCAGTGTGCGCATGTGAATGCGGGTATCCGGGGCCAAGCCCATGCGGATATCGACGAGGGCGCGCAGCGCCGCTTCCATATCGATCTCGTCACCGTCTTCCTGCTTGCGCAAACGCTGCACGCCCTGGGGCTGCAAGGCTTCGATCAGATACTTGAGGCGGCTGGAAACGGGCTTATACTTTTCCAGCACTTCACGCACGACGTTTAGATCGCCCATGCGGGGGCGCCGTTCCAACACCGTCGCCCAGTGGGGACGACTGGCCTGTATTTGATAATCCCACTCCGCGTAATGAAAAGGATCGGAAAGCGGTTCCTTACCCTCCATCTGGTTGTAGCTTACCCCCATATCCTCATAGGGAAAGAGCTCCGATTGCAGCACCCAGACTTCCTGCGCATCATCGCCAGCAAGTTCCGTATCAATTTCGTTGATCATCTCCATGACGCTGACATACTTTCGGACTTGCGCGCCCGGCAAGAGGGTCACCTCGTGCTCCCAGTCGATTTCTTCAAACTCCCAGATATAGCGGTTGTCATCGCGGTAAAGGACATCGGGAATATCGGTTCGGGCGTGGTAAGTCACCTTCTCTTTACGCAGCTTGTCCGCCAGTCGCACCCCCAAATCCCAGGAGAGCTGTGGATCGTCCCAACGCGCCTCGGCCTCCATAAAGGCCTGCCGACCTTCCCGCACCCAGGCGTTATCATCTTCGTAGACAGGATCGATAATGGCCCGCGCCAGCCGGGAAAACAGCTCTCCCATGCTGGCGACCGGCCCCGCCACCGCCGTATGGAAAGGCAACCAGATGGCCCGGATTCCGGGGAAAGCGCGCATGGCCAGCGCTTCCACCCGGGCATCTTCAAACAGACCAATGACCGCCATCTGTTCCGGATTGAGCGCCTCGGCCGAGATGGCCTTTGACATATAAACCATATGCGCCGCGGCATGGGCCGCCACGGCGCGATAACGAGTCATCCCATCGATGTCTTCCCAGTCGTCGTAAGCGTCTGGAATGTGGATAAAAACCCCCTCGATGAAGGGCCGGTACCCTTCGCGTTCCTCAAAGTCACCACTGGTAGGACGCAGAAAAAAATCCCGTCCCCACAACGCGCGCAGATACATACGCAGGCGGCGCTGGATATCCACAAATAGCGTGCCTTTGCGCTCCTGCTGGAGCATAGCCAAGGCTTCCGGACTTTTCAGGGAGAAATACGCAATTTGCGCCACAAAATCGGTGCGATGGGCGTGCGCGCCCCACAATGCCCAGCGGCGCAAACCACCCAGCGTCAAATAACCGAAAAGCTGGTCGATATTTTCCAGCATCGGCCGCACGGCTCTCGGCACTTGTGCAAGCAGGCGGTCCAGCATGCCGAGATAACTTTTGAAAAGCTCCAGATCGGCCAGACGGTTGGCGGCTGTCGGACTGGTGGATACCACCGCCTCCAGCACCGCACCGCTGGTTTTGGACGCCATCTTCATAACGGCGCCCACCAGTTCCCAGACGGCATCTTCCCCCACTTCGCGGGCGACGTGGGGGACGGCATCCAGATAACAGCTCACCAAACCATCGCCCTTGCCCAGCGAGCGCATACCCATGGCGCCATCCAGGTATTGATCCAGACCGGCCGGACTGAAAATCCGGGCGGCCTCCTGCCAATTACTCTGCAGAACGGCTTGGCTTTCCTCGCCGAAAACCTCCAGCAGTTCTGCATAATCTTCGAGACGTTTCATGCGTCCTCCGTGATCGTTGCGACCCTGTTTACTGCAAGGCGAACGTGAGAACTCAGAAGTAAGTGGTCACCGCCGCATCCAGGGCATCGCGCATATCCGGGTCATCGGTAATCGGACGCACCAGCGTCACCCGGCAAGCGGCTTTTGCTTCGACGCCCTTGCTGATCAGCGAACCAGCGTAGACCAGCATACGAGTGGAGATACCCTCATCAAGACCATGGCCCTTCAGGTTGCGGGCGCGTTCGGCGATGGACACCAGCTTACCGGCGACGTCCTTGCCGACACCCGTCTCATGAGAAACAATTTCCGTCTCAACCTCATGCTCTGGGTAATTAAAATCCAGAGCACCAAAACGCTGCTTAGTCGACTGTTTCAGATCCTTCATGAGGCTCTGATAGCCCGGATTGTAAGAGATCACCAACTGAAAATCGGGGTGTGCATGGACCAACTCCCCCTTCTTTTCCAGCGGCAAAATCCGGCGGTTATCGGTCAGCGGATGAATGACCACGGTGGTATCCTGACGGGCCTCCACGACCTCGTCCAGGTAGCAGATGGCGCCCAAACGCGCCGCCATGGTCAACGGACCGTCCTGCCAGCGGGTGCCTTGCGGATCGAGCAGGAAACGTCCGACCAGATCGGAGGCCGTCATATCTTCATTACACGCCACGGTGATCAACGGTTTACCCAGCTTATAGGCCATGTATTCCACGAAACGGGTCTTGCCGCAACCCGTCGGGCCCTTGAGCATCATTGGCATGCGAACGCCGTAAGCGGCTTCATACAGTTCTATTTCATCACCGGTAGCCCGGTAGTAGGGTGCTTCTTTAATATGGTATTCGGCCAGTTGATCGCGCATGAGATGATTCTCCTCGGACAATATCGGACAGGGAAACACGGCACTTGACGAGAATATTCACAACAAGCGCGAAGGCAGGCTACGGAATACTCTCGACAAGCGCCGTATCTGCTTGGCACGAAGCCCTTACAGATACGGCACGGGACTGCTTACTTATACGGTCTTACCCCGATAAATCACCAGGGCGGCGCCCTGGGATTGCTTGAAGTTGTCATAACCGACCAGACGGACGTGGTTATGGGGATTGGCCTTGTGACAGGCCTCCGCCTCTTTCAAGATGTGATCCACGTCGGTTTCACCGAACATGGGCAGCTTCCACATATACCAGTAGTGATCAAAGGCATTCTCCGGCTCGGTGTGCTCAATAGCCGGGTTCCAGCCCCTGGATACGATATACTCGACCTGGTTACGAATCTGCGCCGGAGTTAAAGCGGGCAAATAAGACAAGGTTTCGAACTTCCGGCTCGCCGGGTCGGAGAGACGGGATTTGTAATCCTGCACTTCACTCATAAAAAGCTCCTAGGCATCAAGACGTGCCCACCGGAGCGCGAAACAAAGTATCCGCGCCGGGGTACACGATAAACGTGCTTACTTGTGGGCGACGTCCAACTTGTCGACGGTATCGAACTCGAACTTGATCTCTTTCCACGTTTCCATGGCCACCTTGAGTTCGGGAGAATGCTTGGCAGCGTCAGTGAGGACGGCCTTGCCTTCTTTCTCGATGGGCACACCGCGATTGCGAGCCTCCACACAGGCTTCCAGCGCAACACGGTTGGCAGCGGCGCCAGCGGCATTGCCCCAGGGGTGGCCCAGGGTGCCGCCGCCGAACTGTAACACCGAGTCGTCACCAAAGATGGTGACCAGCGCCGGCATGTGCCAAACATGGATACCACCGGAAGCGACCGGCATCACGCCCGGCATGGAACCCCAGTCCTGATCAAAGAAGATACCGCGGTTGCGGTCTTCCTTAATGAACTTATCACGCATAATGTCGATCCAGCCCAAGGTCGCCTCGCGGTCGCCTTCGAGCTTACCTACCACCGTACCGGAGTGCAGATGATCGCCGCCGGATAGACGGAGAATCTTGGTCAGCACGCGGAAATGAATGCCGTGGTGCGGGTTACGGTCGAGCACAGCGTGCATGGCGCGGTGGATGTGCAGGAGCAAACCGTTATCGCGACACCAGTTGGCCAGACCTGTGTTGGCACAGAAACCGCCGGTGATGTAGTCATGCATGATGATGGGCGCGCCGATTTCCTTGGCGTATTCCGCGCGCTTGTACATCTCTTCCGGGGTTGGCGCGGTGACGTTCAGGTAGTGTCCCTTGCGCTCACCAGTCTCCCGCTCTGCCTTCTCGATCGCTTCCATGACGAAGTCGAAACGCTGCTTCCAGCGCATGAAGGGCTGGCTGTTGACGTTTTCGTCGTCCTTGGTGAAATCCAGACCACCACGCAAACCCTCATAGCAGGCGCGGCCATAATTTTTGGCCGACAACCCCAGCTTGGGTTTGATGGTGCAGCCCAGCAGCGGACGACCATACTTGTTCATGATGTCGCGCTCGACCTGGATGCCGTGGGGGGGGGCCACCGCAGGTCTTGACGTACGCGATTGGGAAACGCACATCTTCCAGACGCAGGGCACGGACAGCCTTGAAGCCAAACACATTACCGACCAGCGAGGTGAAGACGTTAACCACGGAACCTTCTTCGAACAGATCGATGGGGTAGGCGATGAACGCATAAAAGCAGGTATCATCGCCAGGAACGTCTTCGATCTTATACGCACGGCCCTTGTAGTAATCGAGATCGGTGAGGAGATCGGTCCACACCGTGGTCCAGGTGCCGGTGGAGGATTCGGCGGCAACCGCAGCAGCGGCTTCCTCACGATCCACGCCCGCCTGGGGAGTAATCTTGAATACGGCAAGGATATCCGTATCCTTGACGCTATAATCCGGTTCCCAATAGGTGTTCCGGTAATCCTTCACACCCGCGTTATAGGTCTTGACGGCCATATGCCACCTCCATGCAGTTGCCCGACGCCGGAGGCACCGGCGTCAATCGCTGCGTCTGCAGCGATTGACGGACTATAGTGCGGGAAAACCATAAATACTAATCAGCATTAATTATTTTTTTTATAAGGCTTAACTGATGACATAACCGTCTGATGACGATCAAAAGGAGCGTGTGGCCCAATTGCGCACCGCCAAGGCAACCGCCGCCTCGGCC
>JAPTWR010000073.1 GCA_028065135.1 Acidithiobacillus sp. | reverse complement strand
GGTGTTCCTGCACCATGCGCACCGCGCGTTCGCGAACTTCAGGGGAATATTTGGGTGTTTTAGCTTTGTTCATCATGGCTCCATTCTCTTGGAAAAAGGAGCCTCCTCAAAATCCGGGGCGGTTCACCATCAATCTATACGAACTGGGCAAGTTCGCGGCCGAAGGTCGGCGGGTTGCAGTGAGCGACTTGGTGACACGATACAACGAAATCGTGGAAGAGGTCGAAACCGACCCCAGTTTGAAGATTGAGTTTCGCCAATGATCGAAACGCCGGAGCAGCGCAGCCGCACCATGCGAGCTGTGCGCTCCCGCGATACCGGGCCTGAAATGATCGTACGGCGTTTTCTTCATGCCGCAGGCCTCCGCTTCCGCCTTCATGACCGCCGACTACCTGGCGTCCCAGACCTAGTATTCCCTGGCCGACGCATTGCCCTGTTCGTGCACGGCTGTTTCTGGCATCAGCATCCTAGTTGCCCTGCCGCTTCGCGGCCGCGCTCCCGCACAGACTACTGGTCTCAAAAGCTCGATGGGAACGTCGCTCGCGATGAGCGCCAACGGTTAGCACTGGAAGCTGCCGGCTGGAAAGTCTTGGCGATTTGGGAATGTGAAACGCGAAGCCAGGCAGCCCTTGAATCCTTGGCAGATCGCATCCGTAGCATATAAGGAGTCCCAGCGTATACCCCCTAAATGGAATTCACCATGACCACCACTTCTTTAGCTTCCGCCATATTCCCTTTCCCGTAGAGGTTGTTTTCATTGTCTCAGCTATCTCTGACTCTGACGATTTCTGCAGATCACCTGCGCCGAAATATCTGTCCTTCGCCAATCGATCGTGAACCCTGCCCACTTTGACCTGCTCTTGAGACCATTGTGCTGCCCATTTGACCCTGTTATTGCTGATCCAGTAGTGAGACTGGCAATAAAATCCCCAATTCCCGATCGACGGGTGCAGCGTGATTGTCTTGCCGTCGAAAGTCAGGTTCCAATCTGTGGGACTCAGTGGGGTCACAACTTCGTTTCCGCATCCGCAACAGCACTTGTGAACGACCGTCGCGAGCCCGATACAGATGTAAAGCGTTCCTTCATTTAGTTCATCCGGAACGAACTCAACGAATTCGTGTGCAAGCATCATTTGCTGTGTCATAGCCGCCAATCTGAATTTGTTAGAGTGTTTCCGTCGACGGTGTATGTGCAATGATGCTCGCGGTCAAGGTCCAGATAGAACCCGAACAGCTTTTTCCATTTAATGACCGCCAAAGCGGCATTCAACGCATTGAGATCGGCAATCTGGATGTTGACCGCATATTCATTGTGGCCATCGCCGTCAGAGAAAGGCACCCGGCTTCGAAAGTGATCACGCTGCTCTGGCGAACTAACTGTGACCCTGAGAACGCCGCCGAGCATATTATCGGTCGCGTAGACGCCCATGCCCACATCAATGAAAGGGATACCGAATTCCTCCAGCATCTCGACGATCAACTTTTTGGCGGTACCGCGATCGAGGCAGAGAAATACGAATTGCATGTCCCGCAGCAGTCCGACATTTTCAGCACCGACATAGTCCGCGTGGACCATAATGCCACGCCGCATCTTCGCATAGATACCCTGCAGATAGGCCACCTTGCTCGGCTTCACCCTCAGTTCCTCGATTGACGGTGCACCCGGTGATCGAAACGCATTGTGCTGCAAAAATATGTCTCCGTCGAATAGGTGAATCTCATTGACGGTGGTCTTGGCGACAAGGTCCAGCACGTAGGCTCCGGTTCCGCCGAGCCCCACAATGGCGATCTTCTGTATCGCCAATTTCTTGGTAATAAGATCAATTTCCGCCCGGCTCGATGCGGTGTCAATGTAGTTGAATACCGTCTCATCCTCCTTCTCCGGTTCGATGACCGGGAAAGTTCTCGCTGTGGCCACGGGGTCAATCGCCTGCGCCTGTCCCTCTAGAATAGCCACATATGTCGTCATCTTTGCGTAGTAATCGGGATAGGGATCGCGCGGCCTTGCTGAAAACGTATGGTTTACGACAAGACCCTCGGCAAGGGCCTTCCCGCCGCCAGAGTTCTTGATCTGGTCGATCTCCATGCCATCCTGGCGGCATGGATGATCCCCGACAAAATAGGCGACATGGTTGTCCGGCGTTGTCGTGTCATCGCCTGCCAGCGTCAGCGTCGAGACGAGAATCCCGCGCGTGACCTCCCGACGGGCGTTCACGTATGGAACATCCTTGACCAGCAAATAGCCGGACTGGATTGCCAGGTCATAGCCTTCGTCGCGGAGCCTTTTCAGATCGGGGCTATGACTTATCAGTTGGTGTGACATTGAAAACCATCCCGTCTTTGATCTTGACTGTGCCCCCTTCCAGCAAATTCCCTTCAGGGTTTGTATGCGGACCATGCCGATAAGTAATTGTGAACATGATGTTCGGACCAGTTGGTACTGGATCGAAAGCCAGTGCCACGAGTTCGTTGAACGACAACTCCGGCGTCGTCACCACTTTTTTTCGGCCGTTGATAAAAATATCGAAGTGCCTTACCTCAGGTGGACCGCTATGGAAATGCTCATCCTCCTTCAGATACACAATTCCCGGACCGTTCGGTACCACCGCGTCTTCCTTATCACCGCTTACTTCCCGAAAAAGTTCCAGATCTATCTGCACCCTGCCCAGCAGGTACAGTGCTTCGCCAGTTGTTGGGCTGGGGGACTCATACGGCTGTTGGTCGATATGAATCCGCACATGGTGCTTGGTTTCATCTTGTACTTGAACGTTGGCCATTTTCTTTCCTTTCTGGTTGATTGAGCCATGATCGTCATGTAAAATATGACGAATTCGTCAAAATCACAGGTCAACAAAAGGCCCAAACGGGCCATGACTAAGTCGTCATTTTAAATAATACGGAGTCGTAATGTCCGAGTCAAGTTCCCCGTCTACTATCTTTCCTTACCGTCTTCGGTGCGCGCGAGAATATCGCGGCCTCACCCAGAGTGAGTTGGCGGAGCATGCTGGCCTGCAGCCCTCTGCGATATCGCACTTCGAGACGGGCACGCGCAAGCCGTCGTTCGATAACCTTCGCCTTCTTGCCGACACGCTTGATGTGACCACGGACTATCTGCTCGGGCGGGTTGCTGAGTTCAAGGAGCTGGCTGGAGCTGATAAATTGCATCGCCACTACGATGCCCTACAGGAGGTTGATCGCAAGTTCGCCGATGCACTGATAACGCACCTTGCTGGCAAGGCCGCCGTGCGTGGTTCCGGCAAGAAATGATTCTTACCGATCCCTACGCATTTGCGTCGCTGGCGGCAGAACAACTCATCAAGGGTTTGGGCATTACCACCCTACCCATTGACCCATTCGCCATTGCGCGGAATCGTGAAATTGAAGTGGTGTCTAAACCAGCGCGCGACGCCGGTGTGTCTGGAATGCTGATCCGTGTCGGCAACGAGTTCGCTATCGCCTACGCGACCCACATAGACAACGAGCCATTTCAGCGTTTCAGCGTTAGCCACGAGCTGGGGCACTACTTTTTGCCTGGCCATGTTGACGCTGTGATTGGCGAGAACGGTATTCATGAGTCACGGGCAGGCTTTGCGTCGAGGGATCGCTACGAAATGGAGGCGGACCGCTTCGCCGCAGGCTTCCTCATGCCGAGGCACTTGTTCTTTCCAGAGCTTCAAAGCTCTGGCGAGGGGCTTGCGGCGGTTGAGACCTTGGCCACCCTGTGCAAGACCTCCCTGCACGCTACAGCCATTCGTTACACCCATTGCGCGCGCGATCCTGTGGCGATCATTCTCAGCGTTGGCAACAGTATTGACCACTGCTTTATATCCGGGGCCCTCAAGACTGTTGCCGGCATTGATTGGATTCGCAAGCGCGAGGCGATATCACGCAATACGACGACATTCGCGTTTAATCAGGACGCCGAGAATGTGCGATGCGCCGCTCGCATTGAGGGCACTTCCAACCTGCAAGACTGGTTCGGTGGCCGTCGCAGCATCGAAATTAATGAGGATGTAATTGGCTTGGGGAGCTATGGCAAGACGCTCACCGTGCTTTATAACATTTTCCTACCAGATGCTGAGGACGAAGAAGATGAACAGTTGCTGATTGAGTCTTGGACACCACGTTTCCGGCGTTAGCTGGTGCGATGTGCGCGTCTGAGGGAACCCTTAAATGGGTTTCACGCTTGATACCAATCAGTATGTGGCAAATGCAATCCAGTTAAGACATTTGGTGTCGTTTTGTCTGGCCGATGGGCGGGCCGGGGCGGATGGACTGCTTTTGCTGGGTTCTCCGGGTGCCGGTGACTGGCCATTTTGAGACAAAACGATGAGGTTACTCATTTTGGATTGAAACCGGGAACTCACGGCGGGCATGCACCACGTTCACGATCTCGATGCAGGTGGCCGTGACACGATAGAGCACTATGTAGTTTGGGTGCGCGACGATTTCACGCAAGCCCGGCACGCGATCGCTGATGCGGTACAGGTAGGGATGCTCCGACAGTGGTAACACGCAGACGCGCAGGCGTTCCCACAGGCGTTCGGCTGCACTTACATCGTACTGACCGATGTAGTCTATGATAGTGGCTAGATCGGCGTCGGCAGACTCAAGCCAGAAGATGGGCAGCATCAGGACGCTTTGCGCTGTCTGAGTCGTGCTAGTCGCTCGGCCATGCGCCGCTCAATCTCATCGTGCGGGATGCTCGGGCGCGGGTCGACCATGCTAGCGGCAGTCTTGGCCTGCAGCCAGGCCGTGTAGCTGGCCTCCTGCTCGGCGGTCTCAAACTCGGAAATGATAGATGGTAAAACGGCATTCATTCTGGGCACTCCTCTGGTATCGATCATCAGTGCGGGTTTAAGCCCCCACTCGGCCAACCATGCGGCACTTAAAAGCTATATTAGGCGGTTTTCACCCTTGCAGGAAACCATCCACAAATTCTGTGTGCCACCCTGTGAATAGAACCAGCAACCCAGCGGAGAATATCGGAAAAATCCCCGGCCACCAAAAGCATCCAGATCCTCTGGAAGATCAGACTGGGCCAACTTCAACACCGTACCAACCGGCAAGGTCTAATCCGTGGTTGTCACTGTGACAACCTCTCACAAACGAGGGTTTTTGAGAGGCAAAATCCGGCACGGGCGCCATGACCAACAATCAACAGGATATGGTTCTCGAAAACAGGTATTGAAATGGAGTTCTTGATTCATTACCTTCACCATGAATATCGAGAGAGTCAGGAGAAAAACATGCTGATTGGTTATGCCCGGGTATCCACCCAGGACCAAAATCTGGACCTGCAAAGGGAGGCGCTGACCAAAGCCGGTTGCGAGAAGATCATGGAGGATCAGATCAGCGGTGCCCGCGCAGAGCGACCGGGCCTCACTCAGGCGCTGGGAGATCTCCGCGCAGGGGATACGCTGGTGGTCTGGAAGCTGGATCGCCTGGGACGCAGCGTACGGAATTTGATCGACC
>JAPTWR010000119.1 GCA_028065135.1 Acidithiobacillus sp. | reverse complement strand
TACACCGCGCTTCACCATCGCATAGAGCGCAGGAAAAATCATTTTGTGGACAAGATCGCCGGTCACACCGAAAATCACCAGTGCATCAGCCGGCGTCGTGCGGCTATGAATACTATTCATCTCAGCACCCCGCTTTTTCCTCATCATGGCCGCCAAACTGCTTACGCATCGTGGACAGAAGCCGGTTAGCATAATCGCCATTGGCCAGTTCTTCGGCCATCCGTTCAAAAATCCTCGTATGCGTGTCCATTATTGCCTCTGCTCTGCCGAGCTTTATGACATTCCAATGTAAACGGTAACTGAGCGGCGTATCTTGCGGATTATCTAGAGATATTGTACAGATCCGGGCGCAAAAGAGTAGCCGTGAAGTGTTCTTTCCAGAGTCACTGTGTCCATATCGGCAGTCAAACTGATCATCCAGCACAGTTTTACATCCACGATGTGATATTCACGCCGCATATTTTCATTATGATAACCCCAGCGCATCACGCCAGGCCCGCGCTACGAGCAGTGCGCGGTTTGCACAATTTTCATACCGACTGTCAGAAAAGAGCCGTTGCGCTGCGCGCTTTCGGACACCCGGATAAAAGAGGCGCACCATCCAGCCTGCCCTCTCCCCACCATGGTCCACGCGAGTGATGGCGAAGTCAGGCGGCGTCCTGGCTTTAGTCATGAATCATTCCCATGGGGGCACGGACTAGGCACATAACCATGTTGGCGACGACGCCGACAGATACCGTTCGCCAATGCCTTGATATCTGCAGACTTCAAGGACTGACGAATGACCCTTGAAGGGCTCTTGCCCGCACCACCCCAGCGCAGTTCCAGGATGTCCTCATCAAACAGGCTGCGGATGGTTCCAGCCAGGTACCAGCGTCCGTCTGTGGCCCGCTCCCAGAGCATGGTGCCTCGCCCCTCCGCGAGTAAGGCCGCCAATCGCGCCGCATCGGCTTTCCATGTCGATTCGTCCATGCTCGGCACCCCTGTCGCATTTTGGCAAAATCCCGCTTATCAGATCATTCCGGGCGCAATTCCCGATAAGTGGTTGTGGCATTGGATTCTGGCTGCGCCATCCATTGGACAAGCTCATCGACGGAGGGATAGCGTTTCCCAGTTTTCGTGCGATATTCAGAGGTTGCCCGTTTCAGCGCAAGAAATGCCACATTGATAAGTGCGGCGTCCCTGTCCGCCTTTCCACGGATTCTGTGAATCCCAAGGGCGACCTCCATCATTTCAATATCTGTGGCTTCATCGTCGGCATAGTCGGCGCAGATGCGTCTAACGAATGTTTTCTTCACCCTGTCATCCATAGTCATATTCCTCAACCTTATGCTAAAATCACTATAATCTTCGTAATCGGCAGAAACAAGGCGATTATGCGTGACATATAAGATAATGTTCTTGCGTTTTTTGCCATTTTGAACCCTTGGCCAGGTCACTGTATATAAAATAACTCCCTATTATTTTATATACAGTGCCCACACCACCCAGGAGTCCCCCATGATCCCCATCGAATCCCTCTGTGACGACTTCCAGAACTGGCTGTCAGGACCGAATTTCGCCAATCCATACTCGGAGCACAGTATTCAGGCCTATGTGGCGGAAACCCGCAGATACCTTTATTTTCTCGATTTTGACGGGATAGAGGATATAACGGCATCTTCTCCACATCTAGCCAAGAAGTATCTTTCCACCGGGCGTAATGGTCGGGAAACCAGCAAGAGCACAAAGATGGTCAGACTCGCTGCGTTACTGCATTTCTACGACTGGATGGAGTTTGCGGAGATTTGTCTGGATAACCACGCGAGAGCCATTCAGCGCGATCAACAGCAGCAACGAGGCGGAAGGGGTGGCGCGACTGCAAAACGCCTGCACCCCGTTCTTTCCTGGGAGGAGCAGGATCGCCTGCTGGGATGCGCTGCCGAACGCAGCACCATCGCCGGCGTGCGCAATCATGCCACGGTCGGTTTTTTGCTCGATACCGGGCTGCGCGCATCGGAAATCTGCGAGCTACGGGTGGCGGATGCCCAAGGCTATTTTGAGGGACACCTGCGCGTCACCGGTAAGGGCAACAAAGAACGTCTGGTCCGATTTACGCCAGAGCACGCGACAGCCCTGCGCACCTGGCTCAAGATTCGTGGCCGCCTGACCCAGACGAGCGACCATCTGTTGATGACGGATCAAAGCACGCCCATGCAGCCGGTGATCCTCTACCACGAGATCCGCGCCCTCCTCTCCCGGGCCGCCATTCAAAAACCGCAAATGGGGCCGCACCTGCTCCGGCATACCGCCGCCAGTCGCTGGCTGGCCAGAGGGATGGATATGGTACAGGTGCGGGATAATTTGGGGCATGGGAATCTCACCATTACGAGCCGGTATGCGCATTTATTGTGCACATAGTTTGTTATGGACCAACTGTATGACTGAAACATAGTTGTATGCTGGGCAGCCATGCTAATCAAACGGTTAGTGCATTTATGGCAAGCCGGGACGGTGATGGGGTTGTATACTGTAACTCCTCATCATTGAATTATCTTCTAAATAAAGATGTATACCAGTCATTGTTTACGGACAAAAAATATCACCCTGGTCTGCACATGTTCTCTATCCCCGGTGTGCGGGTTACTTCCAATGACAGGATCGCAGCGTAACCGGACGTCCAGAAATTGTTGTCAGTACGCAGCGCGCTTGGGTGGCGCTTACTAGACATGGAAAGATGGATGGGTTAATTGACAGATTCAGGGCCAGAAATGGCCCCAAAAGCGTCCGGAAAGTGAGTGTCGATTAAATCGTGTCATTCCGCATAAGATTAAAGTTATTGGCTCATAAGTTTAGAAGATAACAGAGGTGCCGCACCTCTTTTTATGGCCTGCCTGACCTTAATTAAACAATTCTTAAATATCAGGAGTCGGAACCCAATAACGCCTGAGATAAGCTTTCTGTCAGCCCCTGGCTTGCCATAACTCCTGCGCTAGCCAATGAAGATGGCTGCGATTGGGGTCCGATATTGTCGTTCAGAAAACTCATTGTACAACTGATCACCAATTTGTTGGCCTGCCGGGCTAAATCCTCGGGAAAAGGCGCAAACGGGGAGGCGGTACGAATCATGCGAACCGCTTTATTTGCGGCGCTGGCTGGCAGGGTCGACCGAATAACGGACAACTGCGCCAGATGGCCATCGCGGGATACCGTAACCCGCACCTGAATCTCGCCCTTCCTCCTTATGGGCGATTCTCCCGTACTCGCACTTTCCACTTGTCGTATCCAATATGTTACATAATGGCTGATCAGATTGGCCTTATGGGGGGTGGAAACGGTCCATGCAGGAGGCGGAAAAGCAGTATGGGTCATGACGGAATGCATGACTGAACGGGCAGGCCGTGCGCTGTGCGTGTGCGAGGACTTTACGGGATTGTGTTTTTTTGTCTGAAGCGTACCGACGTGGCTGCTGGAGGACCCGGACGACACTTTGGGCGCCTTGCCGTGCAGATCGGCAGAGGGTATTTTTGCCAGCGGCGATGCCGCAGCAGGGGTCGAGGGCGCTGGCGGCATTCTGACCATATGAAAGGCTGAGGGCGCCGCTACGGTCCTGGTGGCATCACGGCTGATGGTGTAATAGATCAACAATGTCAGCGACACGATGCAAGCCGCAGCGCCGATCAGCCACAGGGTTAACCTGTCCCTGGAAAAAATCAGCACAAAGCGATTAAGCGTGTTCAGCGCCGGCTCCTGAAGATGACGGCGCGCCACGACCAGCGCCTTCGGCCAGCGTTTTCCTCAGCAAGCTGTCCGCAAGATGCTGTGGATCCACCATGGCGTACAACATCCAACGAGCCACCTGCAGTTGCGCCCGGGCGTCACGACAGGCATCTTGAGCATTCAAGGTTTTGATTTGCGCAGCATGCAGTTCTGTTTTGCTGATGCGCCCATGCACATAGAGATCTTCCATCAATTTCTGGTTTTGCCGGGCATGGGCATAGATACTCGTCAGCGCCGCCAGGCGGGCTGCGCCTGCCCGCAATTCCTCCCGGTTAACCCGTAGTTGCTGACGCCCTTGCTGCAACGCACGCTGGTACCGAATCAACGCCGCTTCCGACTGCGCCTCTGCCGTATCCAGTTTGGCAAGATGTCCCGTAAAAGGTGCGAGAGTCTGCGTAATAGAAACACCCACCGTATAATTGCTGGGCGCTGTACCACCGATGGCACGGCCGAACCCATGACTGGATGTCCCTATCCAGTTATACCCGGCCTGCAGATTCACATCCGGGAGAAAGGAACCACGCACCGCATCCACATGATCCCTCGCCTTGTGCAGTGCCGAACGGGCAACCTGCACACTGGGCAGGTTTTCTACGGCCTCATCGGCCACGGCTGCGGCATCAAACTCCGGCGGGGAGGGTATGCTATTGTGCACTCCGGACTGCACCAAATCGAAGGCACCGTTTTTGCCCAGCAGCAGGGCAAGATTCGTTTGCGCCCTCGTCAACCGCCTTTCCGTGTCCTGGCGCTGTGACTCCAGGTTGGCGATCTGGCTCTGCATTTGGTTTAAGTTAATCTGGCTTTGGTTTCCCTCCCGCACACGTTGTTCGGTCAGGGCAAGATCCTGCTCCATAAAAGCCAAAGATCGCTTGAGCGCCTGCAATTGCCACTGGAGGCTCTGTAAACCTTCGTAGCCCGCCAGCACATTCAATGCGGTGCGCATGCGCTGCTCAGCCACCTGCTCACGACCCGCAGTTACACCCTGGTGGGAAGCGGCCAGATTCTCGATCCCCTGCCCGCCTTCGAACAGGTTCAGGCTGGCCATCACACTGAGATAACTGGAATAATTATTGCCTTGGGTCACCACAATAGTAGAGCCGATCAGTGACACGGAAGGAGCGTTAGTCTGGTTGCCGTATAATTGGGTTTGTGTCTGAAAATTAAGATGCGGCAGAAACTGCCCGAAGGCATCCAGTGATTCGGCCCGTGCCTCGTGTAGCGATTGATCGGCCAGACGGAGATCCGAATTATTCGCCAGGGCGATGGCCAGCATCTCATGCAGCTTGCTGTCACCAGCCGCCATGACCCCCACCGGCGCCACTGACGAGTGAGCGGGAGCTTGCAGCTCCGGCAAGGCCGGCGTGGGCGGCGCCATAATGGTTACGGCGGCAGCATGATCTGCGGGGCTGATAGCTGCCTCGGTGGTCTTCCGGCTTTGGGTTACCCCGGACCCGGGGGGCAACGCGGGCGCAACCGGCGCCGGGGGGACCGGGTGGGGCGGCACCGTTTGTGGCCGGATTGCTGCTGGCCCCGGTCGAGTTTGCGCGGGGCCCACCAACGGATGCTTTTTAACCGCCTTCCGGACCCGTGCTGGTGGAAGCTGGACGGGGGCGACATATTCCGGTGAGGTCGGCAATGCCCCCATCAGAGCTGAACTCAATCCGGTGCCATCCGCATCATTCTGCGTCAACGATCCCGCATACGCCCCCGGTACCATTCCTATCATAATCCAGCAGGCTGCTGCCAGGCGGGTATTACCCGGATGCGGAGCACGGGCTAGCCGTCGTGAAGTCAATTTCTTCATCGAACCGATAGTCCTTCATCCCAATCCCGAAATAAGGGGCCAAGAAAAAACTGAATTATTCGACGCCTGCCGGTGTTTATGTTGGCAGATACAGACATGCCCGGACGCATTTTAACAGAGGCCCCGTGTACCATCAGATAGGGGTGGGCGACGGTAATACGAACCCGGTAAAATAATCCCGTACCTGCCGGTGACTTATTAGCCCCGTGTGGAGAAACGGCATCCGGGCTGATTTTCCGGACAAACCCCTGCAGTGCGCCGTACTGCTCGAAGGGATAGGCAGATACCTTTACCCGTACCGTTTGTCCGACATGCACGAAAGCCATATGGCTATCGGGCAGATAAGCCTCTACCACCAGTGGCGTATCGCTCGGGACCACACTGACTACGGGTTGCGCGGCAGTCACCACCTCACCCACGTTACGCACCGTGAGGTCTTGTACAATGCCGTCTACCGGCGACCGCAATTCGTGTAGGGACAAATCGTGGCTCGCGTGTTTTTGTTGTGCCCGCAACGAAATCAGCGACTGAGTATTTTCTCCGAGGCTGTGCAGCAATGTGGCATGATAATTCGCCTTGATACCTTCGATATCCTGGCGGAGTTCTGCCTGCCGTTGTCTATAACGGGCAATATCCCCCTGGTTCTGGGTGATCTGACTTTGCAGGCTGATTTCTTTTTGCCGCGCGTTTTCGTATTCCATACGGGCTATCGCACCGCTTCTGGCCAGGGAAGCATCGGCAATGACCTGCGGATGTAACAGTGCGTCCTGATTCTCTAAACTTTGGGCTAGTACCCGCGCTGAGTTCAGCGCCGTTGCATTCTGGTCCTGACGTGATTGTGCCGACTGCAGACGGCTGTGATAAGCGGCTTCCTGGGCGGCCTGTAACGCCGTTTCCATCCGTACATATTCAGAGTTTGTGCCCGATACGGGGGTGACAGCGGCCCGCCCGTTCAATTGTGCGTGTATGCGTGCCTGCTGCAAATTCCGGAAGGTCAATTCTTGCTGTGTGGCCTGCAAATTCGCCTGGGTCACTGCCGGATTGAGCGCTACCAGAAGTTGCCCCTTATGCACTATTTCACCGTCATGCACGTAGATGTGATCGACGGTAGCCGTGGATAGGGGCTGAACGACTTTGACTCGGCCGTCGGGAACAAACTGGCCGGTCGCCGTCGCCACGATATTGATTTTACCCAGATAAGCCCACAATAACGTCGCCAAAAGAAAAATCAGCAGTGTCCAGAGGATCCAGTGTTGCCACGGCGCCGGTGGCCGTTCCTGAATTTCAAGCAGCGGCGGTAAAAACTCATTTTCGAGCTTTTTCAGCGCCGCCTGGCGGTTCCGTTCCCGTGCCTCCGTCAAACCGCCGCGCAGGTTGTTGCTGAGCTGTCCCATATCAAGCCCCCTCTTCATCACGGGCCAAAAGGGCGTATATCCCTTTTTGCGCCATCAACGCCTGATGCGGGCCATGCTCCACCAATTCACCATTGTCCAGAACGAGGACGATATCCGCTGAGCGGATAGAAGCCAAACGGTGCGCCGCCATAAATACCGTACGCCCCTGGCAGATTTTAGAGAGGTTTTTCCATATAATGCGCTCGGATTCATAATCCAGTGCACTGGTGGCTTCATCAAAAATTAGAATCCGCGGATCGCCCAGCAAGGCGCGGGCGATGGCAATGCGCTGCCTCTGGCCGCCCGACAACGAATCACCCCGTTCGCCAACCTTGGTGTCGTAGGCGTCAGGGAGTTTGTTGATAAACTCATGGGCGCCAGCAAGTTCTGCTGCGGCAATAATTCTATCGAAGGGCACTTCCGGATAAACCATCGCTATATTTTCACGAATGGTTCCCGAAAACAGAAAATTATCCTGCAGTACCACGCCAATTTGCCGACGCAACCAATTGGGTTCCACATGCCGTAAATCGATGCCATCAATAAGCACATTACCGGAATCCGGAAGATATAAGCGCTGCAACATCTTTGCCAGGGTACTTTTTCCGGAACCGCTGCGCCCGACAATACCGACGAAAGAACCCGCCGGAATATCAAAGCTGATGCCCTTCAGCACCTCATCGCCATCCGCCGTATAACGAAAGTGCACGTTTTCCAGGGTGACCCGGCCATGGAGCGCGGCCGGCGACGCCTTGCCGACATCAATTACAGGTTCTGCCGGCGTATTCATTAAATCGCCCATACGACTCACAGAAACACCGACCTGCTGAAAATGCTGCCATAACTGCGCCAGGCGAAGGATAGGGCCGGTCACCTGGCCGGAAATCATCTGGAAGGCAATCAATTCACCGACGCTGATGTCTCCAGATAACGTGAGTTTGACACCTACCCAGAGAATCGCCAGCGTCCCCATCCGTTGAATCATTTGCGTCAGGGAGCCGGTCACCCCCGCCAGACGATCAACACGATAAGAAGCCATCACATAACGCGATAAACTCTGTTCCCAGCGTTGGTAAATGCGCGACTCAATAGCGAGCGCCTTTACCGTTTGAATACCGGTAATGGTCTCTACCAGAAAAGACTGGTTTTCGGCGCTCCGATCAAAGCGTTCCTGTAGCAGACGCCGCAGAATGGGAAATATCAGGAGGGATATGCCTACCATGAAGGGTATGGTGGCCAATACCACCAAAGTGAGACGCACGCTGTAAAAGAGCAGTACGACAAGGAAAATACCGACGAACCAGACATCGATAAATGCCATGAGGGTGGGGCCGGTAAGAAACTGCCGGATCACTTCCAGTTCCCGCACCCGGGCTATGGTCGAACCGACGGTCCGGGTTTCAAAATAGCGCATGGGGATACGCAATACATGGGCGAACAGGCGTGCACCGAGGGTGACGTCGATACGGTTGGTCGTATGGGTCATCATCAGCGTTTTGAGCACATTCAGGGTAGTTTCAAAGGCAATCACCACCAGCATCCCTACCGCCAAAATGTTCAGGGTGGGCAGACTGTGATATACCAGTACCCGGTCGATCACCAGTTGTACGAATAACGGCATAGCCAGACCAAACATCTGTACCACAAAAGCCGCCGCCAGGACCTCGATAACCGGTTGCCGGTATTTAAGAATAATGGGAATAAACCAGCGCAAGCCGAAGCGTTGCCCCGCCGTATTCCACTCGAAGCGCGGTTTGATGAGTAATACCCGGCCAGTCCAAACCTGATTGAGAATGGCCTCATCCAGTATCAGTTGGCCGCGCGACGGATCCACTGTGACCAGACGGTTATTCTCGAAACGGGCCAGCACGAGGTAATTGCCGTCCTGCAACTCGGCCATCACCGGATAAGTCTGGCGGGCCAAATCCGTCCATTTCAACTGCACCGCCTTAGCCACGAGACGTACTTCGCGGGCTGCCAGAATAATTTTTCCAAGCGGCAGAATGGGTTCGGACATACCCAAAGCACGGGCTAACTGCTCCGCATTACAGGGCCGCTGGTAATACCCCGCAATCAGCGCGAGGCACTGTAACCCGCTGGAGGCAATGCTACTGGCATTGCCCTGGACGGTGGACTCGGCAGCACTGTCACCCCTGTTTTCCTCTGCCGTCATGGATGCGCGGTAGCCCGCATCTGAATATCAGACTTGCGAACAAGGGCCTTCTGGACAGGCGCAGGGGCTGAGGCTGGTGTATGCATATTATCCAGAGACGGGCCATCCTGTGCCTTGCTCTGTAGTCCGGCAATCGCGGTATTGGTTTGGTTCAGTTCGCGCTCCAGTTCCTGGCGCTTGGAGTCCAGCGCTTCCGCCTCGGAGAGAAGCTGGCTCTGCGCCGCAGTTCCCGCTTGCACGATCTTTTGCTGGGCAGAGATCTGCTGGGCCAATTCCGCTTCGCGCTTTTGTTGTGCAAGCAAGCTGCTGCGCGCAACGGCGATACGCGCATCCAACTGAATTTTGGCGATGTTCGGTGCGGATAACCGTATGGTTTGCGTCGCTAGTTTAGTGTAAAGCATTTCCGCCTTGTGACCGTCAGCAGTTTGTCCGACCCACCAGAAATTGTGGTTCTTCAGCAGAACGACTGTATAGTCGAGCGTACTCGGATTAAAGAACATGGCCGCCGCGAAAGGGCCATTATATATGGTCCTCAGTTCCACCAGCCGGTGTTCCTTGATCAACTGCAACACATGTTGAGTCAGTACGGGAGCCTCTGCCGGCGCGGCAGACGGCACGGCCTGCCTGGTACTCACACCGGCGGGTACGGATGCACTGCTCGCAGTGGTTGCATGGGCTATCTCCGTGACCGATAAGACACCTAAAATGACCGCAAGCACCGCCAGCCGGACATCCCATTTACCGCTTTGTTTTTTCATATTCAGCATCCTGCTTCTCCCTGTGAAAACGCGTAATTGTCTTGCGGTTGCAATCGGGCCATACGACCGATTTTTGCCATCACCAACTGATTTATTGCACGGTACATTTTCTATTGTCCGGACAGTCCATATTTTTTCATTTTGAGCCACAGGGTCTTACGGCTCCAACCCAGGGCATCTGCCGTTTCCAATCGGCGCCACTGGTTTTTTTCCAGCGCCTCTAGAACCTGGCTACGTTCCTCTGCCCTTGATGAAAAGTCTGGTGGCGTGCAGCTCTCGGCGGACTCACAGTCCATCTCGCCGGAGCAAAGAAGATGCATACATTCGCTTTGGTCAAAAGTCCCGTGTCCGAGATAAAAAGCGGCGATCCGTGCTGCCCTGTTGAATAATTCTCGCACATTACCCGAAAACTGCGAACTAAAAACCCAGTCCTTAAGCCAGCCTGGAAGTTCAGGGGAGGCGACATTTTCCGTGGAATATTTTTCCAGTGCCAACTGAAAACCATGCATAAATAGTAGCCATTTTTCATCCGCACCGCGTTCTTGCAGAGTGGGAATATAGAGCTCAACCACACTGATGCGATGATACAGGTCCAGCCGGAACGTACCTTCCCGGATCATATGGATAAGCGGTCTGTTGGTCGCCGTAACGAGGCGAAAATTGGTCCGTACTGCTTCATTGCCACCTACCGGATGAACCACGCCATCTTCCAATGCACGCAATAACTTGACCTGTTGATAAAAAGGCAGGTCACCAACTTCATCCAGGTATAGCGTACCGTTGTGGGCCTCGCGTAAAAATCCCAGATGATCGCGTACGGCGCCCGTAAAGGCGCCCCGGACATGGCCGAAAAAAATCGACTCAAAAAGTGCATCTGGAATGGCCGCACAGTTCACCGGAACGAAGGGGCCGGAGCAGTACTCAGGGTGGGAACCCGCCACCAGACGAGCGATATACTCTTTACCGGTGCCGCTGGCACCACGGATCAACACGTTGACCGACAACGCACCATAAAGGCGGGCATTACCCACCAGGCGGTGCATACAGGACGACTGGTAGACGAAATCCCCATCTTTACCCATGGGCAATTCTGCTGGCAGGATGGCATCCTCTGCCAGTTGCTGCCTGCTCGCCATACCGTGTGTCACGGTATGCATGGTGTGCTTCAGTACCGCGGAAAGACTGGCGCAGTTAAAATAGGCGGGCAATACGACACGTTCGGACAGTGGCGTCGTCGCATAAATACTCTGTTCTCCACTTCCCACCCAAATCACCGGTATGCCCTCTATACGTTGCCAGGCGAGGTGATTTTTTTCATAACGCCGCAGCGCCGTAGTACTGATAAAAACAATATCCGCGTCCATGGCTTCCGTGCTGGAGGGATGATCTACCTCATCATCGTAGCGGATGACCTCGGCGTCGGAATGTTGACCTAAACAGCGTTCCAGGCGTTTGGCGAAATCATGTTGTCCTTCCCAGACCAAAACGCGGGTTATATTCATCAGTACACCAGTACCGCGTTACCGCAACTGAGGGCGTTGTAGGTAACCGTTGCTGTTCCCAACTGGATGCCCAGCGCATTGAGAACCGGTGTCAATACATTACCCAGTAGGTTTAATAACGGCGCCAACAACGGGTTCAACAGATTCAGCAGCCCCGCTACCAGCCCTCCTGCCGGGAGCGTGATGAGGTTGAGCAGAGCGTGGACATTCAAAGAATTCGGCTGCTGCAACTGCGTAGCTAAAGCCTGTAGGGTTTGCCCCAGAGCACTCGGTACATTATTCGTCGTTATTGATTGCGACTGAGAAGGTCCTCCCGAAAAGGTCAATGGCGTATAACCCATGCCCTGGTCGCTCAGTGGGATAGTCAATGGCTGAGCCATGGTTGCTGTGAGCACAGGGAGTCCCAAGAGGGAAAGATTAATCAGCGTTGCCCCCGTCGCATTTCTAGTCATCTCGTTAAATGACTGTGTCGTATTATTCAGCGCGTTCACCGGAATGTCACCAATGATGGCCGTCAACAGCCCGGCATTGGCACCAATAACCGCCTGTGTCTGAGATAAAGGAATACCACAGGTGAGTGTTGTCAAATGCGCCTGAGCTGGTGCAACTTCGAGATACAGGGGGATATCCACCACACCGTTTTTCCCTCCGAGCAAATTACCCAGTTGCAGTAACTGGATATGCAAGGCCAAAGCCACCTGCGCCGTATGCGCCTGGGTACGCCAATTCCCTTGCGCATTTTTGCCCGGTTCTCCGAAGGCAATGGACGGAGGAGATATTACATTCAGTCCCAGCGAAATGTTGACCAAGCCACCCAAGTGGACGCCAATATTTGGAATCTGGATGAAATGATTCTGGTTGGCGACCATGGCAGAAGCGGTAATCAGGTTCAGCAGATTCACCTGAGCGTTGGCGGCGGCATTTTTGCCGGCGAGTCCCAGTTTCAGAATCTGCCCCAACTGGATCGTAGGCTGCACATTGGTCGACCCGATTAATGTCTGCAGCGCACCTGTGGCGTTACTACTATTGAGCACACCACCATTGGCTTGATTGCCCAGGACCTTGAGCACTCCCGTATACAGGCCGGGAAGGGTCAGGTTCGCACTCAGCAGATTGTTGACCGTTCCCACGCTAAGGGACTGCGCCAATTGTCCGAGGTTGACTGAGGTGTTCACCAGGCCCTGGTAAGATGCCACATCGAGGTTGAGGTTGGTAATACCCAGCAAGCCACCCAGTACCGCATTCAAAATAGCCGACTGTTGTTCGCTGATATTCAAAAGACTGCTCGACAGGGAAAAACCCGCCGCATTGGGTGTCCAGGCGATGGCTTGCGCCTGCACGGTTTTCGCGGGTCCGAAAAAAAAGAAATAGGGCACGGTCTGCGATAATTGAACCTGTACGGCGTTGACCTGGTGGCCGGTTGGCACCGTGGCGGAAAAATAGGTGGGGGCCACCTCGATCTGTGGATTCCAGTTGCCCGGGGTGACGGTCATTTGTGTGGTAGATACCTGCAGCCCGTTTTTTACGGCATTGGCCGTCGCCACAGTCTGGGCATTGGGAATATCTTCCGCGCCGGCAATGGCCGACATATCGGCCATTTTTTGCAGATTGCGGTGCACGTAAGTCAGATGGGCGATGTCGATGCCAAAGGCCAGCGCCAGGATCATGATGGGCATGACGATGGCGGCGATGATGGCGATAGCACCCCGTTCGCCGTGTCCGACGCGCCGATGGCGCGGATCAATAGCCTGAAGCATTGCCGCCCGTCTGAGCACTGCGCATTCCTTGAAGGGTGGCATCATTCCCTGCGCCTGTTGCCGAAGAAGACGATGCGGAACCGGAATTATCCGTAAAGGACTTGAGATAATTCTTGAAACTGCGCTTTGCCTCGACCCCTAATATGGGCTGAAAGGTGCCGGGATCCCGAGCTTCGCTCTGGAAGGCGAGCAGCCTTTGTACCGGGTTCTGTCGCTGCACCGCTGGTGGTTGAAGCGGGCTGGTCTTGACCGCCGTGACAGTGTGGATGACCGGAGGGACGACGGCCTCCGGTGGCGGAGCTGGCAGCGGGGCCGGTGGGGTGCTGACCGGACGGGGAGCGACCGATGCGACAGGCGCAACGGGTTGCGCCGCTTTCGGCAACGTATGCCAGCCGAGGATCTGGGGTTGCAGGTAACCTGAAGCATGATCAGCAGCGGCCGAGAGCGGCATCACCCCCAGAGCGCAAAAGGCCAGCAGCATCCGCGGCAGTCGGTTGGGAATATGGGAGTTGGGGTTCATGGCACGCTCCTGGGTTTGGTGGCTGGCCCGGCATTACCGGAAGAAGAAAATAATTGCGTCAACGGCGGATTGGGGAAGGTGGGCATGATGGCCGCACCCGAAGGTGCCGCCGCCGCAGCGGCAGCAGGATGATCGCTGGTGGATGCGGATACGCCCATCATCTGATCGGCTTCCTGGCGGATACTCTGGGAGACATTCCAATTGAAATTGTGCGCACCCATGATCTGCTGCGCCTTGAGGGTATCGCCGCGCAGCAGGTAGTACAGCGCGATATTGCTCCACACCCGTTCATCCTGCGGGGCGAGCTCTCCGGCACGAAAGAGGGCATCCCGTGCGACTCCCCAGGCTTTACCCTGTAATGCGGCATAACCCAGGTTATTCAGTATCCCGGCATCCGTAGGATCTTCCTGTACGGCCTGCTGGAAACGCCGGATGGCCCTTGCGATGTCTCCATTCCGCGCCGCAATCAGGCCCAGCCCCTGGTACCCCTGTGCGGCGAGCGGGGTTCTCAATACCCGGTGAAAATAGCGACCCGCCTGCTCCGGCCGCCCCGTAGCCGCGAGTGCGCGGGCGCGGAGCAGATCGGTCGAAGCAGAGGGCGGATAGTCTTTCAGGTAACGGTCAAGATAAGAAATGGCCGCATACCATTTCTGCTCAGCTTCCATTTTTTCGATCAACTGCAGATTCAGCCCTTGCAGATCCGAGGAGGATACTTTTTGCACGGGCTCAGCGGCGACCGGCGCTGATGGCTGATGGGTGGCGCACCCCGCTGCCGCCAGGAAGCCGAGGGCGGCCAGCCCCTTTCCCAAATTCCGGAATCCGCAGGAATGGTTCAAGGTGGCCATCTTCATCCCATCTTGTCGAAAAAACGAAGTAACGCGAGCACCGCGGGACCCGCCGTGATCAGCAGCAGCGCTGGCAGCATGGTGAGGGTCATTACTGCGGTCATTTTGACATTTAGTCTTCCGACTCTTTCGCGCAGGGCCATCTGCCGTTTTTCCTGAAGACGGCTGGCGAAATCCCGCAGGGGCTGGGCCACGTCGCCGCCGAAGCGTTCGATCTGCCGGAGCATGTTCACCAGCTCCTCAAAATCCGGATCAGCCAGTTGTTCTGCCAGCTTCTGCATCGCCTCCACGCGGGGGCGGCCGATCGCGATATGCTTGCTCATTTCGCGCATCTCGCCGGCGAGCAGCGGGATTCCGGCCTCGCTGGTCTGCGCCAGGGACGCGAGGCTCTGCTCCAGACTCAGGCCGACGCCCTGCAGGAGGGCCAGCATATCCACAAAAAACGGGATTTCCGCATTCACCGCGTCACCCCGTTTTTTGGCCTTGCTCTCGAGGACGAACTTGGGGAGCAGATAGCCAAAAATCGCCACCCCCAGGATGCTCATCCAGACCGTGAACTTAGCCATGCCCGGCAACAGTAAATGTTCTGTCAGCCAGGTGCCCGCGATGAGTACGACGGGCAGCAGAAAACGGATGGCGTTGAAAATACGGGGGGCTGAGGGCCGCCGGTAGCCGGCCCTGAGGAGCAGGCGGGCATCCTCGCTGCTTCGCCAGCGATCCAGAATGTCCCAGCGCACCCTAGCCATCCGTCCCTGCTGAAAATGCGCGGCGAGTTCCGCCGGTTCGCGGCCGGCTTCCAGCTCCGGAGCGACGCGATCCATGGCCAATTGGGCGCGGGCGATCATCACCAGACGGTACGCCCAGAAGAAGAGGCCCAGCAGTACCGCCAGTGCCAAGCTGGCGACGGCCAGCGCGGTTAATAAGGCGTGCAGATTCAGCATGACGGCATCACCTCAGCTTAGCCATACGATTGAGTAGGATCACCCCGGTCAGTAACAGGGCTCCACCGGCGATCAGGAGAATGCGGCCGATCGATACCGCCCACATACCTTGCAGGTAGGCGTGGTTCATCAGCACGATGTAGAGGGCAAGTCCGGGAATCATCAGACTGAGAATGAGCGCCCCCAAGCGGGTTTCGGCAGACAGGGCGTTAAACTCGGCCTGGGCCATCACCCTTCCCCGTAACCAGTCCGCGATGCGTTCGAGCACGACATCGGTACGTCCGCCGTAGCGCATATTCAGACGCAACACCGTCGCGATAATGGCCAGTTCCTGCATCTCGTAACGCTTGCCGACCACCAGCATGGCCTGATCAATCGGGGTGCCGGATTGCTGGCGGCGCATGATCTGGTTGAACACTTCACGCACCGGCCCGTGTGCGTCCTTGGTCGCGCCCAGGAGGGCGGCAGGGAGGCTGGCGCCTACCCGTGAGGCGCGCACCACCGCATCCAGAAAGCCGGGCAAGGCGAGAATCGCGGTACTGCGTCGTTTACCGATCCGATAGCGGATCTGCCCCAACAACGCCAGCGGATAAAAGATGAGGAGGAACGCCAGCGCGAGATAGTCATCGACCAGCAGCGCCAGCAACAGGGTGATCAGCAGACCGGCAAGAACGGCCTTGGGGAGATAGGATTTGGGCCGCAAACCCGCCTGTCTCAACCATTCCTCAGCCCACAGGGCGAAGGATTCGGATTTTTGTCTGGTGGCGTTATCCAGCAGATCGTCCTGAGAAGACTCCCGATTCCCTGATGCTCCCTTCTGCGCGTCAAAAATCCGCAGGCGCTCGCGCAGGGTGCCCGAAAACGCATCCCGTTGCCGCTGGGTGATCCAGACGCCCGCCGCGATGCCGAGGAGTACGAGGGCGAAGGCGATCAAGATCAGTGCCATTATTCACCCCACCCGAATTGTTCCTTCTCGGAGGATTCAGGACGATATTTGGCGAGTTTCTGACTGCGCGGATTGATCCCCGTGGAGATCCAGCGATCGGTCACCTTGTTCTCCCTGTTCATCTGCGGCTCGTAGCGGAAATGTTCCTGTGTGGCGATAATATTGTCGCCGACGCCCGTCACTTCGGTGACGGAGGTGACGCGGCGCCGCCCGTCGGCAAATCGGTCGATCTGGACAATGAGGTCGACAGCTGAAGCGATTTGCCGGCGCATACTGGATTCATTACCGGGGAAGCCGCCGAAGCTGAGCAGAATCTCCAGGCGCTGCAGGGCCTCGCGGGGGGAGTTGGCGTGAATGGTGCCCAGTGAACCGTCGTGGCCGGTGGTCATGGCCTGCATCATCTCCAGCGCCTCGCCACCGCGCACCTCACCGATGACGATCCGGTCCGGGCGCATACGCAGGGTATTCCGCAGCAGGTCGCGGACGTTGACGGCACCCGCACCGTCATGCCCTCCGGGACGGCTTTCCAGGCGCACCACATGCCGACTCTGCAGTTGCAGTTCTGCGGTGTCTTCGATGGTGACGACGCGCTCATCATCCGAAATATAGCTGGCAATGACGTTGAGAAAGGTAGTTTTACCGCTGCTGGTGCCGCCGGATACCAGGATGTTGCAACGCGCGCGCACCGCAAACTCCAGAAACCGAAGTATGGGCTCGTTCAGCGTGGCCTTCTCGATCAGGTCCTGGGCACGCAGCGGATGTGCCGGGAATCGGCGGATGGAAATGACCGGGCCATTCAGGGCCAGGGGCGGAATCACGACGTTGATACGCCCCACGTTGCTCAGGCGGGCATCTACGGTAGGTGATGATTCATCCACCCGCCTGCCGGTAACACCTAACAGACGATAAATAATGCGCATCAGATGAGCTTCATCCTGAAACACCAGGTCACTGTGCTCCAGTGTGCCTTTCCGCCCCAGATAGATTTCACGAGGTCCGTTCACCAGAATATCTTCGATTTCTGGATCGTTGAGTGCCGTTTCCAGCGGGCCGTAACCGGTCAACTCATCCGTCAACTGGTTGATGAGCAGTTCGACTTCTTTTTCGTTCAGTGGATAAGGGCGCTCCACCATCAGACGGTCCAGTTCCAGCGAGACAAAACGATAGACCGCGCCGCGACTCAATTCGGCGAAATCGGCGCCAATTTCTTCGACCCGATCAATAAGCCGCAGATGCAGATAGCCCTTAAACTGCTGATAGGCGTCCTGCTGCTTCAAAGCCTTCGCAGCAGCCGTGTCAAAGGGCTGCACACCAAAGGGGCTGTCATCCGTCATATCATTGTCCTCCACCGGCGCAGCCAGTTGGTCGTTCCACGGGTTCCCCCCTGTGTGGTCGGTAATTCAGGCCAGAGGCGCTCTGATAACAGCCCGGAAAATTGCCGTACCGCACGACTGTAGGCATCTTTCGGGACGGCATCGACCGCCAGTTGGCCGCCGTTCATCGCCTGAATCAGGGACAGGCGCCGTTCGGGGATAGTGCCATGGCTCAACAGGGGCAAACCCAATGCTTCCGCAACATGCCCCGCATCGACGCCCAGTGCGGGCTCGTAGTGATTTACCACCAGACCCGCCTGTAAGCGGCTGCCAAGTTTCTCACGCAGATTGGCGGCGATTTTTTTGCCTTCGAGAATGCCCGCCACAGACTGATCACAGACGACGACCGTCTCGTCCGCTGCCTGCAGCAGGTACTGGCCGACATCACTGAACACCGCCCCCCCGATATCGGCCACGACCAGATGATAAACCGACAGGATGATCGCGAGCATCTGAAAGACTTCGTTGAGATTCAGGCCGCGCAGATCCCGGGTTTGGGAAAAAAGTGGCAGGACGCCCAGACCCTGAGTATTTTCGGCAATCGCGGTGTCCAGATAGGTTTTATCGCAGCGTTCCAGATTGTGTACCGCCTCGGCAAAGGCGATGCGCGGCGCTATGCCCATATAGATGGCAGCGGTCCCGACCGGGGTGCCGAAATCCAGCAGTAGGCCAGGGTTCTGCGGGTGCAGCGCGGATATGGCTGCCGCCAGATTGCAGGCGAGAGTGGTACAACCGGTGCCGATACTTCCGGCCACCACCACCAGCTTGCCGGCGCGCACCCGCCGCTGCCGGGTCTGGGATAACACGCGGGCCACCGCCTTGCGCAAGGCGTCCGGTGCCCCGCTGCTTTGCACGAAATCCACGGACTGCGCACGCATCGCCGCCAACAGAACGCGCTGATCCGCAACCGCTGCGATGCCGATCACTTTGAGGTCCGGGAAAGCCTGATGTAAGCCTTCAAAAATATTACCGTAATCGTCTTCTTCCGCACAGAAGTCCACAATCAGCAACGAGGTGCCACTCTGGCCGATGGCGGCGGAAATCTCCTCCTGCCGGGTACCGACCGGCAACACCGTGGCCAGACCATCCAGAGCCTGCCGCATCCACGCCAGGCATTCCTGATGGCGTGACAGCGCCAGCACGACCACCGGGCCGGTGGCCTGTTCAAAACGGGCGGCGGGCTCTACGCTCATTGACTGTATCCGGGTCCCTTGCCTGGTTTGTCATATTCCGAGCCGGGGAGAAATACCGCCTTACCCAGATTAAAGTGCGAACGGGCGAAGGCCGCCCCTGGCAGCGGCGGGAGCTTGGCCCCGGCGGCGATGGGGCGCACCAGACGCGGAGTAACGATAATGGCGAGCTCCATGTCCTGCTTGGAATACTGGATGGAGCGGAAGAAGGCGCCAAGTATGGGCAGGTCCCCCAGCACCGGCACCTTGCTGATGTTCTGCTGCATCTGGCGGTCCACCAGACCACTAATGACCAGGCTCTCGCCATTACCGAGGGTGACGGTGGTGTCAGTCTGGCGGACCAGCAGGGCGGGTACCGAGTAACCATTGAGGGTGATGGCGTTGGTATAGTCGAGCGAACTGACCGAAGGCGCGATGTGCAAGGCGATCCGGTGGGCACTGAGGATGGTGGGGGTCAGATCGAGCTGCACGCCATATTTTTTGTATTGGATAGTGATGGTGGGGGCGCCGGTTCCGCTGCTCTGCGGTACGGGAATGGGGATTTCGCCACCGGCGAGGAAGCTCGCCTTCTGGCCGTTCATCGCCACCAGCGTCGGTTCCGCCAGCACCCGGAGGATGTTGTTGCCCTCCAGCAGGCTGAGATAGCTGGTCAAACCAGTGCTGCCGATGCCCGCCACCAGATTGAAGGCCTGGGTGAACGGCGCCACGCCGGTTAACAACAGCGACCCGGAGCTCGGGAGCGGCGCCGGATAGCTGGCCGAGGTCAGGGTGGCGGGACCAAAGGTACCCAGCGAAAAGCCGCCGGTGTTGGCGAAAATATTGATGCCGACATTCTTTAACTGTGCCCTGCTGAACTCCACCACCTTGACACCGACCTGCACCTCATCGTCCACCGGGATCACCGAGGTGTCGATCACCTTTCCCGTTTTCCCGGAGGCCAGCGCGGCCGCTTCCAGGGCCGCTTCGTGTTTCATCTGATCGGCTACGGATCCGGACAGGGTGACGGCGCGCCCCGTTGCGGTGATCCTGGGCATGCCGGGCGCCGGTGCGGCCAGCGGCGCCACGGGTGCCGGCACACTGACCTGAATCTGCCAGACTTTCGGCATTTTATGGCCGAGGGTCCAGACCAGCAGGCTGGTGGCGCCGGTATTGAGGCCGGTAATCAGAAACTGCCTGCCGCCGGAGCGCGGCAGCGTCGCCACCGCCGCCGTTTTCGGGTTGCCGACGGCGACCCGGTAGGCCGGCTCCTTAAAACTCAGGGTCTGCTGAGTACCCACCGTGATATGGAGCGCGCGGACAGCCCCCGCTCCGGTGGCGGCCCAGGAAGGAGCGCTGTGCTGCTTCCCTCCCCCGATCGCCGCGCTCTCCGCCCAGGCGGCTTGCGACCCCAGCGTCGCCAGAATTGCCACTGTCAAACTGCTCATCATCCATTTGCGCATCGTTCAGGCCTCGTTAGTAGGGTACCGCTGTTTTTTGTCCGCCCTGATAGATCTCCATCATCGGTGGCGGTGGCAGCGGGTGCATGGCGCGTTCGGCCGCTTTACCCTTACCCGCCAGACCCGGCAGGGTCAGACCGGCATAGGCCCGGTTCTCCGGCTTGGCCAGTGCCTTCTGGCGTTGCGCAACCGGTAGTCGGGTGGGGATCAACGCGGGCGGTGGGGTCGGGAAGGCCTGGGTATCGGGCTGGGCGTGGTCTTTGGGGTTGCGCAGCGCGAGCAAGAGATGGCCCTGGCCGCTGGCCAGCGCCAGGGTTGCGGCAGAGGCGACGGGCACTTCCAGCACCACGGTGCTGGGCGGCTCGCGGGGCGGCTGGTTGCTGTTATCGGTCGCCGGACCAAAGGCCGATGGCCGGCTTTCGGCGACATGGCGGACCACGGTTTGTGGCCCCACCGCCAGCACCCGCAAATCGGCCAGCAGGAGTCGGCTCTGGGTGGGCCAGCCACCGTGCATGGTCATCTGATCACCGGCCAGGGTGGAGAACACATCGACGAAATCGCCAGGCCGCAGATGGTCCCCCACGGCGATGGCCTTGTTGACATCGACGGCCATGGCCACATCCCCGCTGGGCACCTGGGTGGCCAGACCGGACAACAGGTTGCTGGCCATCACCGGGGCGCCCATGCCAATGTTCACCTGCGGCACCTTGCCGACGACGTGAGCGGCCTGGTGGAAGGCGCCGGCGGGAAATTCGGGGTAATGCAGGATCTTGATCCCGTTCTGCGCAATGGGGACGCCCGCCGACAGGGTTTGCGCCGCCACCACCACGGCCACCCCTGCCGCTGGCTGTTGCGGCGCTACGGCACTGGTTTTGACCGGCAGCACCGGGCTGGGCTGGCTGACCATATAGGCCGACACCCCCAAGGCGATGGCCAGCAAGACCAGTATCGCGATCACGATCTTCGCGGTATTTCCCATGCTACGTTTCCTCCCTGTGGTGGCCTCGCCTACGCGGGCACCAGTCTGTTATCTGAATGGCCTGACGGCCAGCGTTATAGATCACTGCTCGATTAAAAAACCCGGCCGCGTCAACCCCCCGGCAGCAGATTGCCCGGATCCACCTGCATGGTCGCCTTGCCCACGAGCAGGGTGGGGGCGAGCAGACCAAAGACGGGGATGGGCGGAATCAGCGGATGCTGCGCGTAGGGGTAACTGATCTGCACATGAAAGCAGATCAGGTTGGCGTTATAAGTGCAGGGCGCGGAAGTCGCCGTGAGGTAAGCCGCCGGATTGTAGGCTGGGGTAAAAGCCTGCAACCACTGTACGGTGTTGGTGGCCACCGTCATCGCCGCGGCGATTCGTGCGGCGGTGGCAGCAGCCGCGTTGGTGGCGGGCTGATAGCGCAGGGCGGCCCGCGCACCGTTTTCCGCCGCCATGGTCAGGGTATTCTGGGCGGCGAAAATGAAGCCGAAGGTGAGGATACCCCAGAGCATGGCGAAAAAGAGCAGGAAGACGATGGCAAACTCGATGGCCGCCTGCCCCCGCTCCGTCGGCCGGGGTGCTGACCTCACTTCCTTGACGCCCGTCAGGACAGACTCAGCCGCCAATGGCTGAGCACCACCAGCGCGCAGCCCAGACCCAGACCCACGCCATAGGGGTATTGTCGCTGCACCATGCCCGTGAAAAAACGGTCGCGGGCCACCAGCACCAAGGTGATGATCCCCGCCGTGAGATAGACCGGGAACAGGATGTCCACCCCGCCCAGGGCGCCCATGGCCATGAAAAACTTGACGTCGCCGGCGGACACCAGGCGCCAGATATAGGCGGGCAGCAGGGCGAGAAAAGCGGCGGCAACCCCCAGTAGGGCACTGCTCCAAGGAGCGCCCAGGAAACAGTTTCCCGTCAACGGCAGCACCGCCAGCCCGAGCGCCAGGGCACTCAAGGTGAGGCTGTTGGGCAGCCGCTGGCGACGGTAGTCGCCCTGCGCTCCCCAGACCGCCCACAGGGCCACCCCGATTTCCTCCCATCCCACGTCTTCTCCCGTTTCTTGTCATTGTGAAAAACCCCCTGGGGACTACCGCCCCCCATGCGGGGGAAAGGGATTTTTCACAATGCGGCTGAACTGGTGAGGCGCTCTCACGCCTCACCAAAACTACTTACGGTAATGCGTTACCAATGTTGGTAAAGACTGTATTTAATTTCGTACCAATGGTCGTTACCGCTCCAATAATCACCACCGCAATCAAACCGGCGATCAGGCCATACTCAATGGCGGTGACCCCATCTTCCTCCCGCACGAAGCGGGCTACAGCGTTCTTCAACGTCTTCATTGCTCGTTCTCCTTCAAAATCCACCCAAAAGAATGCTGCTCCTAACGGCAGAGCCCCGCTCGCCCGTTCCGCGCCCAACGGTTAGCAAACTGCATGCCAACGCATTTTAATCCACCGGCCATTATGGTGCGGGCGGTTTTAAAGCGGACCTTTACATCGGCTTACTTACCTTATCATGAAGATATTCCAAGAGGAAGTGTATCAGCATATGCAGTGAAGCGAGGTGAAATACAGTCTGATATTATATTCTGATATCATTAAGCATCCAGAAGCTGCGTGTAGCGTTTCGCCACGCAGGTTACGCATTGTTACAGACCCTGAAACCAAGCACAGCGGCAGGCAGTAACGCTGCAATGGTGCGACATTCATTTCCTGGGTAAATAACGCAACCAGAACATACGCACGCGCCGTAGCATCCGTTATCGCCTGAATAGGCGCCAATAAAACAAGTACATATGCATATATAAAAATACTGAACGTCACCAATTCAGCATCTGCTGGCAGACCTTGGTAAGCACTGCCGACCCATTGCCAGTCGCGCAATATACCGCGTTCCACGCCGACTTCGGACATGGCGTCGCCAGCGCCCCAGCATGCGTTTGCTTCCTTCAGAAATAACCGGGTCGGGGACCGGGAGCACAAAAAATGGCCTGGCAGCAAATTACACCACCAAGCCACCAGCCCTTTATCGGGCCGATTCAGTAAAGCCGGATCAGAGACCGAGGCCGGTCAGCAGCCCACCCGCAGTCCCGGTAACCGTGCTCAGCGTCGGCGATAAGGCACCGAGTGTGCCGGAAGTTAGACTGTTGACATCGTTTGTTACCGCCGCAAGAGCGGTTCCGGTATTGCTAACCACGTTGTTCAACAGGCTCTCGGTGTCGCCAACCACGGTGGTCAGGGTATTGTCCACGGCGCCCAGCGTGCCGCTCAAAACCGGGGTCACTGCACCCACCAGACCGGCCACGGTGCTGTCTACGGCACCTAAAACGGGAGTCACCCCACCCAATAGTCCTGCTACGGTGCCGCCCACTGCACTCGTCGTTCCGCCCAAGAGACCTCCTAACAGGCCCCCGGCGCTACCCGCTGCAGTCGTTGTTCCGCCCAACAGGCCGCCCAACAGGCCTCCAATATTCAGTGCCATAAATCCTCCAGATAAATTAATTACTACGAAGCAAAGCACCGCAACGGCGGCAAAATTAGATCAGCAAAAGCCATGCCATACGTTGGGGTGGTTAATTTTCGACTGAAAACAATGCGGTATATAATCCCACAAGGATGTGGTGTTACGGATTTGGTGCCGCATTGTAACCTCCGCAAACACATTGCCATCCACACAAAGCACCACGCTGAACAGGGTATGCATCGGGCGGAGATCTCTCCGTCGCCGTACCGAACTGCCGAGATGCTTCCGGGCGGCGATACAACGACGCCCTATACTGAACCGGGGATTTCTTTAATGTCCCATCACCACCAGCGCAATCGCCAGCAAGGCGCCACTCACGGCAAGAGCGATCCTCCCCGCGCGCAACGGCGGGGGTGCATCCTTGTCAAGGTAAGCGGGGCCGGCTTTCCCCGCAAATATCATGGGGCTTGACCAGCGTGCACGTTTCCAAGTTTGCCACCAGCATATCCCCGTCCATCCCAGCAATCCATTCAATAACAGAAGTCTGCGCCAATGCGCATGACGACAGCCGTTTTTCCACGCACGGACGGACGGAAGAAAATAAATCACGGTTACCATCCAGATAAATGGCATGCGAATGGCCCAATACATGAACATGAGCATATTCTAGCCCTGTCCTATGACAGGCAGCTGAGTGCCGAGCGTCGCCATTCAGGGAACGCATTGTCGGGCCGGACGAAGTGCTGCGCCAGTTTGTGCATGCGTGTTTCCAGAAAAATCAGGGAGAATATCCACTCATCCAGATCAGCGGATTCGCCAGTTTCCTGACAATAGCGCAACTCTGCAGCCAGATGACCCAGCTCTCTCTGCACCATACGAACGTCCTCAAGCAGTGCCGGGGTAGCCGACGGCCTGCCGGAAGGCAATTCGCACTGGCGTTCCATGCTTTCTGCCATATTGTCCGGCGTTGCATGCATATTGATGTCTCTCTCGAATGGAAGCTATACCGGGCAGGCAATTTTTACGCCAATATGGCCGCGCAGCTATGTGCCCGAATTTGCTGGGTTGCATGCGAATCCAATCCCCGCAACGGGTTAAATGATGTTACTCGGCGCAACAAAATGTCGCCGTTAGACGTGGGAAAGCACGTGCGCGTCAAGCGCGCAGGCAAACAAGCCGATGCCCAGGCTGTATGCCTTGATATTTCGCCTGCATGGCCGTCTGCTGAAGAAGGGCGACGATCTGGTCAAACCCCTCAATCTCACGAGCGCCAGGTGGCAAGTGATAGGCGCCGTTGCGCTCGCCGGGAAACCCCTCTCCGCCCCTCAAATTGCCGAGGCTATGGGGATCACCCACCAAGGGGCGCAGAAACAGCTCAACAAAATGGAAAAGGATGGCTTTTTCGAGCGATGCCTGAATCCATACCACCAGAGCTCCCCCCTCTATGCTCTGACCGATCTGGGCATCCGCTCCTTTTCTGATGCGATGGCCCTGGAGACAGTCTGGGCTGACGGTCTT
>JAPTWR010000146.1 GCA_028065135.1 Acidithiobacillus sp. | reverse complement strand
CTCTACCTGCTGCCGCCAATAAGCGACTTTCTCTTCTTTCTTCATCACCATCCCTCCGCGCTGAATGCAGATCAGGATCGGTCAGGTCAGGAAATTTGGGAAGGTGGGTTGCTTAGACGCTTACGCACCTACCGCTGGATTGCCAGCAACTACCGTCCCCAAAACTGCCCCACCTGCAGCGCCAATAGCACCACCGCTCAGTGCTCTTTGACCCGTTGGGCTCATATTGGCACAGCCGCTGAGAAAGGCAATGGTAATTACTCCAATGGCCACCCGTAGAGCCGATTTATCATGTTTCTGGGTATAATTTGACATGATGACGCATTCCTCCAAGAATCTCAGTACAGACTCAGGCACTGTTCACGGAACAACATTCAATCGCTTCAGAACTTGATTCCCGCAATTTACACCGATTGATTACGAATGACAGCTTTCGCTGCATCACCTCCCATTCTCTTAACATGTTCTTACCGCAGATCGGAGATTTCGTCCAGCAAGTTCAGCTGGCGGGCGCCGCGGCTCGCCGCCTGGATTTGGGCGAGGCCACTCACTGTGATTCCGAGCAGACGCACGGACGCCCTCTGAGGAACTGCCCGATCCAGTAGTTCTGGTAGCAATGCCACGATGGTTTCCGTACTCCCGATGACCTCGGTCGCCGTGTGCGCTCGGGTGACCGTGGCAAAATCGGGAAAGCGTGCCTTGATGTTCACCGTGCAGCCCGCCAAGGCGAGTGCCTGGAGACGGGCCGCAACCTGCCCGGCCATTTGTTGTAACGTCGCCAGCATGGTCCTTCGATCCTCCAGATTTTCCGAGAATGTCCGCTCCGTACCCACCGATTTCCGTTGGCGGGTCGGCTGCACGGGCCGCCTATCGATCCCCCGCGCCACTTCGTAAAACCAAGCTCCAGCCTTACCGAAACACCTCATTAACCGCTCCTGCGTCATCGCCCGCAAATCCGAGACGGTGTCGATACCCATAGCGGATAGTTTTTTTACAGTGGCCGGACCCACACCATGCAGTTTGCCAACGGGCAGCGGCGCCAGGAAGTCGAGGCCACGTTCGGGCGGGATAACGAAAAGCCCATGGGGTTTGCGCCAGTCGGAGGCGAGCTTGGCGAGCAACTTATTGTAGGAGACCCCTGCCGAAGCGGTCAGCCCCGTTTCCCGATGAATGCGGCCCAGTATCTCACGGGCGATTTCGACCGCCAGGATACCATCGGCGGTGGCAGCAGTGACGTCCAGAAAGGCCTCATCCAGCGACAGTGGCTCCACGAGTGGTGTGTAGCTGCGCAGGATAGCCATAACCTGACGGGAGGCCTCTCGATAGGCATCCATGCGGGGACGGACAAAGATGGCCTGCGGGCAGAGGGAGCGAGCCCGTGCCGCCGACATGGCCGAGTGGATCCCAAATCGTCGAGCCTCATAGCTGCACGTCGCGACGACGCCCCGGCCATTGGGGTCGCCACCCACAATCACCGGCAGACCACGGAGCTCTGGCCGATCGCGTTGCTCCACAGCCGCAAAGAACGCGTCCATATCCACGTGGATGATTTTGCGGAGAGCGAGGCTGCGCTCTGGTGGGCTGGGCAATCGATAACCTCCTCGTCTGATCTGGAGAGTCTATCAGATGGCGTGTAACGAGGGCGGCTATAGACCAAGGATCTGGGGCTGACGGGCATCGGACGATTGTGCTTGCCGTCCGCCAATAGAAAGCGGTAAATTCAGCCAAGGTGCTGCGCCGTGGGCGGTAAGAGACTGATAGCGGTAATTCGTTGATAATCAAAATTATTCTGGGATTATAGCCCTACAGGCAGATTGTGAGCGCAGGGCGCGAGGCGGATCAGATGAAGCTCCATGTTGAGTACGAACAGGAAGAAGACGGGCGTTGGATAGCAGAGATACCCGAACTGCCTGGCGTCATGTGTTATGGCGTGTCGCGTAACGACGCGGCGGCTAAGGTGGAGGCCCTGGCGCTGCGGGCTATAGCGGATCGCCTCGATGAAGGTGAAATGGCGGCATCCCCCATCACTATCGAGACGCTGGAACGTGCTGAGGCATGAGCCAATGGCCTTCTTTGAAGGCGCGACTGGTCTTGGCCGCACTTCTCCGGATTGGTTGGCGCGTCAAGCGACAGACAGGATCACATCGAACGCTCGGCAGGCCGGACGTGGTGTTTGCGTTTCATGACGGAGAAGAAATCGGCCCGAAGATGCTGGCGCGGCTTGCCAAGCAGACTGGCCTTTCTCCGGAGGACTTGAAATGATTTCAATCGTTTTGTCTCGAAACAGCCCTCACTGGACAGATGGAAAACCCAGAAAATTAGGCCATCGGCCCACAGAGGTCAGCACCCACCAGACACGATGATGCCTTGTGTCTGGTAATATAGCGTAGACATAAAACCAGCCTGTTCTAACTATGGCCCTATGTTCTCCAAGCCACAGAAGCCCGTCTATCCCAGCCAATCGGTCCCCATATCCGACGACTTGATCGCAGAAGAGCGCTATCGCCTGACCGCGACGCTCTTGGAAAAGGCCACCGAGCTCGTCACCACAATGGATCACAGCGCCCTTCTGGAGGGGCTGTGTCGCACTCTCGTAGAAGCTACTCCGCACATCCTTTTGGCTTGGCTGTGGATCGGTCCTAGCAATAGCCAAGAGATCGTCCCGCAGATCGCCGTTGGGCCTGCCTTGGAGTATGCAAACACCCTCAAAATCCGCCGCAATCTGCTCACCAAGCGAGGGCCTGTATTTCAAGCCATCTCCGGAGCCGACTTGGTGGAAATGGGTATATCCAAGCGGTCACTCTACGGACCTTGGCGTCGATCTGCGCGCCGGTACGGGTTTCAAACGGCCATTGCCTTGCGGCTCTCGTGTCCAGACGAGAGACAATCGGGAGTCATCGTCCTTTACGGAGACTCAGAGGACTATTTCCAGAAGGTAGGGGAGGCCCCTTTCCTGGCCTTTGCGCGATCCGCCCAGTCCATGCTGCATCAGTGCTCCCTGATAGATCAACTCAAGGGTGAGGCCGTTACCGACGTTCTTACAGGGCTTCCGAATCGACGCAAGTTCCAATCGGAACTGCAACGACACTGTACCCTTACCCTCCAGAGCGACCGTCTGCTCGCGGTCGGAATGCTCGACTTAGACAATCTGAAAGATATCAACGATACCTTGGGGCATGCCGTCGGCGATGCCGTGCTCCAGGAGACGGCTCGACGAGTCTTGTCCGCATTGCGCACGGGCGATGTGTGTGCCCGATTGGGTGGCGACGAGTTTGGACTGATTGTTCGCGAGCTGACTTGTGTGGACGATCTGGAAATTCTCTCCCACCGTATCCTCGACGCACTGAGAGAACCCATCACAATAAACGACGACCTGTGTGTGGAGAACTCGGCAAGCCTCGGTTGGACCCTTTACCCTCTGGAGAATGAAGATCCGGAAACCTTGCTTCGGCATGCCGATCGTGCACTCTACGCGGCAAAGCATGGGGGAAAGGACCAGTTCACCTTGTACAATGCGTCTTCCGAAACAACCCCAGAAAACGATATCCAGCCGGTACGGCTGCTTACCCAGGCGCTGCAATACGGCTCGCTACGCCTACACTATCAACCAATCGTCCACCGCGCTCCGCAAGGTAGCGTGCGATTGGTCGGCGTGGAAGCTCTGCTCCGAATACACTCGGACGACCGGGTACTGACACCGGCCAGTTTCGGAAGCGCCCTGAACCACCAGCGACTGGCGCGCCCGGTTGGTCGATTCGTCCTGCAGAACGCACTCATTCAAGCAGAAGCGTGGCAAACCCAGGGGCTCGATATCCCTATAGCCGTCAACGTGAGCGTTACTCATCTTCTTGATCCGAAGTTTCTGGAGGATATCGAGAGCCTGGTGCTTGAAAATCCCAGCGTGTCTCCGGGAAATATCACGCTGGAGGTCACGGAAACCGCAGAGATATCGGACTTTCGACTGGTCTGTTCGATTTTGCAGCAATGTCGGCTGTGGGGGTTGGGCGTATCCCTGGACGATTTCGGCACAGGATACTCGTCTCTGACCTATATGCAGAAGTTTCCAGCAACATCCATCAAAATCGATGGCAGCTTCACGAAAAGCATACTGAAGAACAAAAACGATCTCGCCATTGTTTCCGGTATCATCGTAGCTGCAAACGGTATAGGGGTCGGGGTGATCGCTGAAGGCGTGGAATCCGTCGAGTGCGCCGATCTACTACAGACCATCCAGTGCAACACCCTTCAAGGATACTGGATTGCCAAACCCATGACGGCCGATAGCCTGGTAAAATGGATGCATGACTCTGAAGTCATAACCCACCGTTTTTGAGAGGCCTTTTATGCCGATTATGCCCGCAACGAAAATCAATGAGTTGTAATTCTCAAAATGCCATATCGGTATGAAGGCACGGTTTTCGGCCATGATGATGAGTTTTGAGAAGACGATGGCCAGCCTGCTGAATGTCCGCTCCCGCTGCATCACCGCCCATTCCCTGGCGATATTCTTACCGCGGGTTGAGGATTTCGTCCAGCAAGCACAACTGGTGTGCTACCTGGCTCGCTTCCAGGACGTCGACCAAGCTGCTCACGGTGATCCCCAGCAGGCGCACGGACGCGCTCTTGGGAACGGCTCGGTCGAGTAACTCTGGTAGCAAGGCCGCGATAGCATCCACGCTTCCGATGCCCTCGGTCGCCGTATATGCTCGGGTGACCGTGGTAAAATCGGGAAAGCGCGCTTTGATATTCACGGTATGGCCCGCCAGGTTCAAGGCCTGGAGGCGGGCCGCAACTTGCGCGGCCATTTCCTGTAGCGTAGTCCGCATGACGCTTCGATCCTCCAAGTTTTTGGAGAAGGTGCGTTCGGTTCCCACCGACTTCCGCTGGCGGGACGGCTGTACCGGCCGCTCGTCGATCGCCCGCGCCACGTCGTAAAACCAGCCTCCCGACTTGCCGAAATGGGTCACAAGAAACTCCAGCGAGAGGTTCCGTAGATCCAAGACCGTTTCCACGCCCATCGCCGAGAGCTTTTTGACGGTTGCCGGACCCACGCCATGTAGCTTGCCAACGGGCAGCGGCGCCAAGAAAGCGAGGCCGCGCTCAGGTGGAATGACAAAAAGCCCGTGGGGCTTACGTCAGTCGGAGGCTAGCTTGGCGAGCAACTTATTGTAGGAGACCCCTGCTGAAGCCGTTAGCCCCGTTTCTTGATGGATGCGATCCAGGATCTCCCGAGCGATCTCGCCTGCCAGGGTTCCGTTGGCCGTTACGGCAGTCACATCCAGAAAGGCCTCATCCAGAGACAGGGGTTCCACCAGCGGTGTGTAACTGCGCAGGATGGCCATCACTTGGCGGGAGGCCTCCCGATAGGCTTCCATGCGGGGACGGACAAAGATGGCCTGGGGGCAGAGCGAACGGGCCTTGGCTGCGGACATGGCCGAGCGGATACCAAATCGTCGTGCCTCATAGCTGCACGTCGCAACGACGCCCCGGCCATTGGGGTCGCCACCGACAATCACCGGCAGACCACGGAGCTCTGGCCGATCGCGTTGCTCGACCGCTGCAAAGAAGGCATCCATATCCACGTGGATGATCTTGCGGAGCTCCGGGCTGCGCTCTGGTGTTGGGCTGGGCAATCGGTAACCTCCTCACCTGACCAGGAGAGTCTACCAGATGGAATCCTCTGACGATGACGGGGCAAGGATGTCTGTCGTTGCGCGAGGCGACCACCTGGGAGGCGATGCTGCTTGCCGAGCGCCAAGGGAAAGCGATAAATTCACCTTGATGCTCACGGTCGCAAAGAAAGCGGTCATTTGCTGCCGATGATAGATTGACAGCATCCGACCCCATAACCGACTTTCCTAGCGTCGAAAATAGGCTTGTGCATTTCCGTGATCTTAGAACATGCCTATGAACTATTCTCAGGGGACCTCGAAAAACCCGTTTCGCCAAAATTCTGATGCCGTTGAATCAGAGAGTTGCGCCGATGTCCATGCGGGAATTTGAGGTTATTCGAGGTGCCCCTCAGATGATCTGATGGGGCGGGTGCAATCCGACCAGCAATATTAACGCATTGCAGTTGGCATTTGCCCGCTGCGCGAAAAATGGGTTGCCCAACAATACTTATGATATTCATGGAGTGGCAGATTCCCATTGAAAATAGTTTAGAGGCATGTCTTAGAATCGATGTAAGATGCGGGTCACGACTTCGTACCTCAGCTTAGTCTCCCGCGCCTGCCCCCCAAAGGCTGTTACAGCAAGGTCCTTTAAATATGGAATCCCGGCCGACATTGCTGTCGTTAAGGCACCGCTAGCTAAATTGCCGGTATAACCCCCAACTAGTGTGCCGCCGAGGATCGCCAGCAGGAAATTCAACGTAGACGACCCAGTTCGCTTAAGCAGGGCTTTGTCTGCGTTTAACTCCTTGGCTAGGTCCTTAAGCCCACCCCGTATCGCTTCAGCCGCTAGTGATGATTCCGCGATACTCAACTCAGCAAGCATTTCGCGGAATCGATCCAGTAGTTCGGAATCCTTCCGGATTGCAACAACATCCTCCCATACCGCAGCGTCGAGCGCTGGAAGTTGAAGGAAATTATCTTGCGAAGGCTTGTCTGTATAGCTTTTCCCGTTTGACCGGACAAAATCATAGACTATGCGATCACCTGGCAGCGAAGGTTCAAAACGACTCGCCAGCCGGTCGGAGGTAAGCGCGTTTAGTAATCCGTATACCAGGATAGGCATCTTCTCACTTATCCAAAGAGGCGTTCCAGCTTTCGCTCCTGTTACGGGATGATCGTCTTGAATAGTGATGCGTATGCCAGACAAGCGCGTCCCGAGACTGTAATCATGTTGCGGATAAGCCGTTCCAACTTTGTCGACCAAACCGGACTCCTTAAGAGTCATCGCAGTTTCCTGAAATTTTGGGAGATCATCCTCTACCAGTCGCTCCCAGGAGTAGAAACCAATGGCACCACACTGTACGAGCTGTTCCAACTTGAGTAGGCGAGGTATCGCCACAGAAAAGATTGTCCTGAGTGCGTCTTTCCGCTGTGAAGCTGGTATTTGAGCCACATGTTTCCATCCGGTGTGGATAACGGGTGCATTTGTGAAGTAGGTGCTGCCTGAGTCTGGCATTTTTTCCCAAACACTGGCTGCACTTGGTGCAATTGCCGAAAAGACAGGGTCTGGGAGCCATACACGCTTAGAAAGAAGGATGGGGACGCTGAGCGAATCGAGACGGCGCTGCGGCTGGCTACTGAATAGATCGAGCCCATCCCGGATACCGGGGTTCAGTGACCCAATCTTTGGCTCAGCAGGAGACGTGTAGAGTGCCTCTATGTCTTCGAGAAGCAGATCCACTTCCCGCTTCTTAAAGGTTCGTGGCGTGGTAGGGTTCTTATCTAGGTTCCAACTTCTGATGAATTCGAAGATATCCATATTTTTGATGGGAGATTTTCGATGCTTGATTAGGACGGCCGTATATTTATGGCTTACGCAATGTCTGCCTTTGATCGATATTATCCGATCCTTGCGGGTGGGGCAATGTCTGCTTCCGCTGCGTACCTGTCGTTGACGCACCATTGGCGAGCCCGCTGTAAACCGTCTTGTCTGGCGTAACTATACCCGTTCTGGACTTTATTACCCGCGAGCGGGTCGGCCCGAGCGCGCCGTTTTGAACGAAAGCCGCAGGCCAAGCACCTGAAGCATGTGTCAACTGTAGTTGACAGGAGTCGCGGTGATGGTGGGCCCCTAAAACGGGATATTGTCGAACTCGTCCCCAGGGACCGGATCCATTCCCTTACCTCTGTCCGACTCACCTTGGCCGTCGCGGTCGTCAGCGTCGCCATCCCGTCGTCCACCAACCATCTGGAGACGGTCGCCGACGATCTCTGTGGTGTAGCGGTCCTGACCCTCTTTGTCCGTCCATTTGCGGGTGCGCAGGCGACCCTCAATGTAGACCATGCTGCCTTTGCGAAGGTATTCCCCCGCGACCTCGGCCGTCCGGCCCCAGAAAACTGCCCGATGCCACTCCGTACGCTCTTGCTTGTTGCCGTCGCGGTCTTTGTAGGTCTCGGACGTTGCCACGTTCAGGGTAGCGTTGGCGGTCCCGTCGGGCATGTACCGCATTTCCGGGTCCCGGCCCAGGTGACCGAGTAAAATGGCTTTGTTGACTCCAGACATGGCGTTCTCCTTGCGTTTCAGAGGCTGGGAAATCCGGCCTTGGGTGGGTATAGCATCGGGTTGTTGCGATGGGCGGATAGTGGGGATGGTAGCCAGATCAATGCACCCACGCGTCCCCCACCTGCGTCTCGACGGCGGCGGGCACTCCATAGGGCATCAGGAATCGGTTGGCGGCCTCCACCATAGTCTTTTCGACGATCTGCACTACCTCATCTACCCGACTTTCCGGGACCTCCAGAACCAGTTCATCGTGCACGAAATTGATGAGCATGGCCTGGATGTCCTGGGGCAGGGTGCCAATGGCCAGCAGTGCGATTTCCGCTCCCGTACCCTGATCCTGATAGTTGGCTGCGGACGTCAGCTTGGAAGAGAGGACTATCCTGCCGGACAGCGTGGACCAGCGATAAATCTTGCCGGTCAGGTCCGCCTCTACCGGATTGTACGGATTCAGGATCGGCTGCTTTTTTTGCACGAAAAACCGACGGATCAGCCAGTGCCACAGGCCAATCTCCGGGTACAGGCGGAACCAGGCTTCGTGGGCCTGGGCGGCCTCCTGCCCGGTCCATCTGAGCCCGTACCCCACCACCCCGAAGCGGTGCAGACCAGCCGGCTGCTGGCCGTATAGCGCACCAAAGTTGACGACCTTCGCCGCCTGCCGGGCGTCTTTCATCCGCTTCTTGAGGATGTCGGTTTCCTCTGCCGGGAGACTTTGCAGGTACTGCAATGGCGACATCCCCCGCAGGTCAAATTCTCCGGACTGAGCCCGCATGGCGATGGCCGTCAGCAAATGCGGATCCAGGCCGTGCAGGTACACTGCGCGGAAGGGTAAGCGTTGCGGGTCCCCTCCGGTTGCCTTGCGTAGGCGGGAAACCCACTTTGCCAGATCGCAGGCCGCGGACCGGGCGTAGTCCTCGATCGCGGCTTCGCCGAAAACGGGCGGATCGGTTTCTATCAGGCTATCCGGCGGGTCCGGATCGCCGCTTTTCAGATACGCTACCAAGTCCGGGCAGTGCTCCAGTATCCAGCCAATCCGCTTGCGGATTCGGGGAAGGCTTTTGTAGTGTGGGCTGTCCCGGCCGCGGGAAAGGGCGTCCACCACCACGGACAGCACCTCCCAGGCCCGCACCCCGAGCGCCGCGGCAATTCGCAGCTCGATGGAAGCAAAATCGGTGGCCACGATCCGGTGCCCGGGACGAGCCGCAAACACCCCCCGGAATCGGGGGTCCCGGGGTACCTGCTGCAAGGACGGATTGGTGGCGGAGGTCCGTCCGGTGATCGTCGTGACGCCGGTCAGGGGGTGGATACGCCCGTCCCGCGTGTCTCGCGCACAGGCGGCCAGCGTACACAGCATCGCCCGCTCTTTTACCGCGCCTTGCACGGCGGCCAGCAGCTTGACCACTTGGGAATCGGGATAGTCGAAGGCCAACTGCTTCGCGTCCAGCGTGATGGATTCCGCCGGGCCGTCGCCGCCCGGCGAGTGAAACAGGGCCGAATTGCCCGTCTCCTGCACGATGGCGTGCGCGATGGCCTCTTTTACGGGGGCGGTCAGCCCCTTGCTGGGCGATAGCAGATCTTCTATGGGGCAAATCTTCCAGGGCTCCGGGTCGGGGTGCTTCTTTGTGGGCTTGCCGGGCACCTCGATGGTCTGCCTCAGCTCGGGCGCGATCTCCAGCAGTTTCTCCGCCGCTTCCCGGGCCTCCCGAGCCAGATCCGCATCGAGAGCGGCAGCCCGCTCGGCGGACCAGGGCACCCCTTTGTGGTGCATCCGGGCTATGGTATGGAGCGCCGTTTCCAGGATCCGGTACGCCGGAGCCGCCCGGGCATCGCCATCCAGGGCTTGCAATATCTGGACGGCGTCCGCCTCTTCGGGCAGGTGCAAGAGCTTGCGGGCAATGCGCAGAGGGGTTTCCACGTCCCCCATGCAATACTCCCAGTGCGCCCGGGTGAGCCGGTCCACCATCCAGTTGTGTGGCTTCTGGTAGGATTTGTCGAGGCTTTCCTGCAGGTAGAGCAGGGACAGAGATTGCAGGGACAGCGCCCCGCCGTCGCCGTCGTCCTGTTTTTTGCGGGACAGCTTCCCTTGCACATAGTCCCAGAGGGCGTCCCGTATGTTCCACTCGTGGATCCCGTTGGTGACCAGCGCCGCCTGCATCTCGTACAGGGCCTGGGGCCGGTGCGTCGTGGCCAGCAACAGGGTGTCGATGATGCGCCGGGGCCGGACCTCTGGATGCAAGGCCAGCATCCAGGCGTAGTCGAAACCCAGGTTATGGCCGATCCATACCTTGTCGTGGAGGGCTCCGGCCAGTGCGGCCCGGTGGTCTTCCATCAAACGGGCCAGATCGAAAGCCACCCGATACCCGTCTTGTGGGACGTAGAGGGATAGCACCCGTGCCCTGGGCCGGATGTCCAGGGAGCAGCCGGCTACAAGCAGTTCTTTGATGGTTTTGTCTCCGATCTTCTGCGAGAAGGCCGGTGCCACCGGGTGATCATAGGCCGAGAGGGCCGTCGTCTCGACGTCGAGCACCACGGCATCGGCAGCGGACAGCACGGCCAGGGTCTCCGGCAGGCGCTCGGATCCTGCAAACGCTGCCTCCTCCGCGGCCGCTGGCGAAAAGCGCTCTTCCTCCAATGCGGTAAACCCGGGTTCCAATACCGGGGATCGCACCGTCGGTTCCCCCAGATCATCGAGGCCCAGGTGCGGATCCGTATCTTCTTCGTTTTCCCAGGTACCCCCGGGATCTCTGGATAGATCCAAGCCGTTTCCATCGTTCGCCGCCAGCTGGATAGGGGTACCCACGGAAGATTCAAAATCCTCCGCCTGGGTTCCTTTGACATAGGTCAGCGTCCTGGTCGCGTTGTCCCAGACGGCGTCTCCAAGCGCGATATCCATGACTTCATCCGGGGTAAAAATCCGGTTGCCCACCACCACTACGCAGTTCATCAGAATTCCTCCTGCTGTTCCCGACGCCTGGACGAACCAGGCCCACGGGTAGGTATAGCCGCGGGTTGTTGCGATGCGCAGACAGCGGGATTTTCCCGCGGGGATCCGGGGATCGAAGGGCTTGGTGACGAATCGCAACGGATCCCGGCTATACCCGGAAAGGCGGTCGGCATCGGGACGCAACGAATAGCCGCTATATGTACATAAACCTTGCGCAGGTGACAGAGATGGTCGAAAAGCAAACGCTGCAAAATCTCGCGGAGGCCGACCTTGCGCGGTCGGGCCTGACGCTGGCCGATGTTCGGGGGGCGCAGGTCCTGGATCATGTCGCGGCCCGGGCCGCTCTGCGACGGGACCGGGAGCAACGCATCCACGCCGAAGGCGCGTACAGCATCCCGTACTACGCTCTGAAGGGAGCGCCGATGGCCGATCAGGATGTCCCTTTTTTGCGGCTGCGCCTGCTGGGGGCCCACGATGGGGAAACGCCCCGCTATCTGGCCCCCTCGGGGTCAGGCTCACACGTCTATGTTCCGTCTCAATTCCTGGATGCCCTGCCCCACGCCTCTGCGGGGGTCGCCGTGCTCACCGAAGGGGAGAAAAAAGCCATCGCCGGGTGCAAGGCCGGCATCCCGACCCTGGCCCTGCCCGGCATCCGCATGTTCCGGAACCCGCTTGGAAAAGACGAGGAAGCAAGACGGGGCCTGCTCCCCGAGCTGGCCGACCTGCTGCACCGGTTGGTGGAAGACTACGGGCTCCACACCCTGATTGTCCTCCTCGACTCCGACGGCAGGCCCCTCAAGAAATCCGAAGTCCCGCTGGAACGGATCGACAGCTATACCGGATTGAACGGCGGGCGATATGTCCTCAACGCCGACGTGTACTTCGCCGCGCTTCAGGCGGCGAAGCTCATCCGGGGGACTATCACGGGATTGCGGGTATCCGCCGGATGGGTGACCCCGGCCCAGGAAGGCAAAGGGAAGTCCCGCACGCTCCGCCATCGAGGCCTCGACGACCTGCTAGTCGATGCGGGAGAAGACGCCGGCCAGGCGTACTCTGCCCTGATTGCTCCACTGGTGGAGCGGGCCACCAACACGGATGCCACGGCGCGGGACGGAGGATACCTGCCGCTGGGCATGAGCAGCGATAGCCACGCGGTTGTGCTTTGGTCGCGGCCGCAAGACAACCTCATGACGGTTTCCCTCTCGGCCCTGACGCAGCAGCCCATGCTGGTGGCCATCATGGGCAGGGGGTATTTCGAGAGCCACTATGGGGACCTGGACGCGCACGGCAATCCCCGCTTCGACGCAGCCCGCGCCGGGCGGGAGATCACCGACGCCTGCATCACCCGGGGAGTTTTTTCGGAAGAAAGCCGGGTGCGGGGTTGCGGGGTCTGGCACGATCCGGACCTGGGTGGTCTGGTCATCGTCCGCCGGGACGGGGCGCTCGACGCCACAGGCCAGCCGGTGGAGCGGCTGGCGGAGGACCGGCGCAACATTTACACGGCCCAGGGCAAGAATCAGCCACCGTCCTACGTCCGGGCGGGCGAGGCGGAATACGACCAGGTGCTTCGCCGAATCCTGGGGGATTTCGGCACCTGGAATTTCCGCTACCGGAGTTCCGCCCTCCTGGTCCTTGGCTGGGCCTTGTCCACGGTGTTTCTGGGAGCCCTGGAAGCCCGGCCGAGCATCTGGCTGATCTCGCCCAGAGGCTCCGGCAAATCCACCTTGCTGGATTATCTGAACCACGCTCTGGGCGGCTACGCCTGGTTCACCGACATGGGCAAGGAATCCACCCCCGCCGGCATCCGGCAGGCGCTGGAGAGCAGTTCTTCCCCGTGCATCCTCGATGAGCTGGAGCGGGAGGCAACCAGCCAATCCGCGAGTGCGGCGCAGAACGCGGCCGGGATGCTCTCCCTCATGCGCTCGGCCTACAGCGCCCGCGGCGACGTGCGCAAGGGCACGTCCGACCAGAAAGGGCGCAGCTTCCGTATCGCCACAAGTTTTGCCCTGGGGTCCATATCGGACCCCACGCTCGAACCGGCGGACGCCAGCCGCATCGTCCGGATCTACCTGAGACCCCTCATCACCCGGTCCAGGCAACCAGCGGTTCTGTCCCTGAATGAGGCCCGGATACTCTTCTGGGGAACGATCCAGCGCTGGGACCGCTTCAGGAAGGCCCTGGACGCCTTGAAATCGGAGTGGCCCCATCTCTCCCCCGGGGGAGATGCCCGCGAGGCGGACACCTTCGGAACGCTCATCGCCGCCGCATGGACGGCTGGAGCCATGCCGGGAGTGCCCATGCAGGACATGGCGAAGGCCGTCATGTACGACCACGCCGAACAGGTGACCGAAGCCCGGGAGCAGGCCAGCGAGGCCGAAATGTTTCTGCAGGCGCTCTGCTCGGCGATCCTGACCATCGAAGAGACCGTCAGCACCGAAAACGGTGACGACCGGGTACAGCGGGTCACCGATACGGTGGGGGAGACCATCGCCCGTGTGCTGCGAAAGCCCACCCCGGACCCCGATGACGAAAAAGCCCTTGCGATGGCGGGAATGGCCGTCAAGACGACGGGAGATAGTCCATGTTTGGCTGTGGCGGTGCGCAACCCGGGCCTGGCCAATTTGCTTCGCGGGACCCGATGGCACGCGGACGGATCCTGGGGGTCGGCGCTTCGGGAAGTGCCCGGCGTAGAGAAAAAAGTCGCGTGGCTACGAGGGACATCGGTGAAGGTGTATCTCATACCGGTAGCGGCCTTGCCGATCGTGTTGGATGCAGATTCGGGGGAGGCCCCACATCCCAGACATCCGGTGGCCAGTCTCCTGATGTAGCTGTGAGTTCCAATCACCTGCCTTGACCGCCTGATGGGCGGTCTTTTTTTGCTGCCTGGCGCCTCTCAACGACCGACCCCCTTACCGGTCTTACCAAAAGCTATACCAGATGGTAAGGGAGTTTTTCTTTATTTTTCAGATACCTTACCGCCCCTTACCGGTCTTACCGCTTTTGACACCAAAATATGGAGAAAAAAATTTTTCCGAACCTCTCCCCTATATGAGAATCAGTTCCATCTAAAAAACGAAATTTTTCCTCGCTACGAGTGTCATTTTGCGGTAAGGGTGGTAAGGATGGTAAGACCTATGAAAATTAAGACATTTTTCCCTTACCATCTGGTATAGCTTTTGGTAAGAGTGGTAAGGTTGTTGAAAAATAAAGGATTGTTTATCGCCAGAATGCAGGCTGCCATGCCGGACGCCGCGCAGCCCCTGGCCGCAACGCCTCTTGGCTATACCACCATGGAACTCACAGCCAAGGAGATCACCATGGAAAAGCGCATTTCCCAGAACCAGGACCTGGAAATAGCCCGTTTGCTGCCCATCCAGACTGCGGATCTGGACCAGGAAGCCCTCCCGACCGCCAATGCCCGCGATCTGCACAGCTTTTTGGAGGCGGGCAAGGACTTTTCGACCTGGATCAAGGACCGTATTGCCAAGTTCGGATTCATCGAAGGGCAAGACTATGTTTGTATTGAAAGTTTGAGCTCCCCAAATTTGGGGAGCTCAAAATCCCGCGCCCAGCGCACCATCGAGTACCTGCTCACCCTCGACATGGCCAAGGAGCTGGCCATGGTCGAGAACAACCACAAGGGCCGGGAAGCCCGGAGGTACTTCATCGCCTGCGAGAAGGCGTTGCGGGAGCGGCCCCGCAAGCCCTCCTGTGGAATTCCCGACTTCGACCCCCAGGAAGTAGAGCGGGTAAGCCGGATGGCCCGGCTCGTTGAATCCTATGCCCGGAACTTCCGGGCCATGGGGATGGGCTTGCCCGACCGGCAGGAAGCCCTCCTCAACGCCATGTGGGACCATCACGGGATAGATCTGCGGGCGTTTCTGCCGAAGGAGCGCGCTGCTGAGCGGGGTTGGGAAACTGACCGATCCGGGCTCCGAGATCCGGAGGCCTTCCTGAGAGCGTTGATCTGTGCCCCGTTGCGGAGAGGTCCAGAGACGACGCTGGTAGGCCATGCCTTGTATGAATCGGCTATGTGTGAGGATCTTGCCAGTAAACACGCCCTTGCCCTTGTGGGTCTGGCCGCAAAGTGGCGAAACGGCCTCCCCTACCTTGTGGTGGCGGTACGCAGTCCTGAACTTGCTGAGGTGCTCAGCGGTACCCTCTGGCATCGCAACGGATCCTGGCGGGAACCGTTGCGAGCGTTGCCCGGTGTGGAGAAACGCGCAGCGGCTTTCCCGGATCGCATCGTCAAGACGTATTTCGTCCCTTGGGAGGCTATCCCTTTGCGTTCGCTGACCGGATAGAATGGTTTGCCATCTTAAACACCTACCTTGGCCGCCTTGCTGGCGGCCTTTTTGCGGGCTATCGCAACACGCTCTGGCTATACCGACAGGAACCTAGGAATCCTGGAGCGTTGCCATGAAGAAAACCAGCACACCGAAGCCCAGCAAAAAAGACCGGGCGGCCCGGGTCCTGCCGGCCACGGACTTGACCCTCGCCCTGCTGGAAGCCCGTCTGTTTCTGGAGCAAGGCGTCCCGCCCGCCCCGCCGGGCGTCTTGAACGCCACGATCGTGGCCGGGCTGCTGCGGGATGCGGTCATCCGTCCCGCCCTCGATAGCCTGGCCTTTCTGCACATGCCCCAGGCCCACGATCTCACGGTGCGAAATGCGCCGTGGATCGCGGATAACCCGGAGGCCCCACGCAAGCCCCGGGGCTATCTCCCCATGTTCCAGTCTCCCGCCGGATTCCTGGTCGGATGTCTGCTCTTTCACTATCTGGTCCTGCTGACGGACCAGTCCACCCATGCGCACCGGACCTACCGGGCGGCGGCGGAAGGGCAGCGGCTGGTGATCGACGTGGACATGGCGAAGCCCTCCATCCAGATTTATCTTCCCGAGCCGGTCGCCCTGGCGATAGGGCACGCGGTAGCCTCGCACCACATCCTCGGCAAAAGCGTTGCGTAATCCCGGCTACCGATCCCCGCCGGCTCCGGCTATACCCCGGTACGTGGGCTATACGCACTGGAAACTGGAGAACCCCAATGCTGGAAGACGATTTTCACACCCTCGCGGCGGCGGCAACCGCCCGCCTCTTTGCCAACATGGTTTTGGTCTCCCAGGAGACCAGCCCCGTGGATCGGCAGGAGGATTTCGACGTCCGTTGCCGGGATCTGCTGACCGACCTGCAATCTAGCCTCGACACCTACCCGCAAGATCCCGGCGAGCGGGAGCCCTACATTTTTGCCTTGCATTACTGCGACGCAGCCAAGGGCGGGTATTGGCGCGATCCGGTGGCCTTGGCCATGGAGGCCGGACTCAGTCACCTCGCGTCTGCTTTCGGGGATTTGTCTCAAACTCCAGCCGAAGCGATCCGTGACTGGCTCCAAGCGCACGCGGACCAGCCGCATACCCTGGCCTGGCTGTCCGAGCAGACCGCCGCCTTGATGGTGGCGGACGCCACCCTGCAAACCGTTCAGTGAAAGGGGGATCCATGTCTGAACTCGATGACCTGGAGGCGGTGGCGTCCGGAGCACCCTCGCCGTCGTCGCAAAAGCCAAAACCCGCGCCCACGCTGGGTGGAATCCTGTCTCAGGCGGAAGCCGCAGGACACCCGAAATCCGCTCTGGAGTCTCTACGGTCCCATGCGGATCTGATTCGCCGCATATCCGGGATAGCGAAGATCGACCTGGACGCTGAAATACAAGTCGTCTGGGATCATCTGCCCAACTTCCGGCGGGCTCGGGCAGAGCGGGAGCGCGAGGCGGCATCCCAGTCCGCCTGCCCGGCCGAGCGCGCGGCGCGTTTACGCCACGCCGAGCAGCTGGCAACACAAGCGCAGAATCTGGCCAGCCCAAGCGCGGAAAATCGATTCCGGGCCCGCGCCCTGGTGACGGAGTTGTCCATCCGCCTTGCCGCCCGGCTGCGCGGTATCGAGGTGTCCCTGCCGAACGTGGAACCGTCGAGCCTCAGGACCTTCGAGAAGACCTTTCAGGATCATACGCGGAGAGTCGAGGCCTCCGGGATGTCCCGTCAGGACGCCCAGCACGCGGCCCGTCTGGCTTTTCTGCAAGCCTTGGTCGAGGCGGACGCCACCCCGGACGATCCGGCAGGCTTGCGGGCGGCTATCGTGCGATACCGCAAGAACACGACCCGGGACTATGGGGTGGAGCCCGGCCATCTGCACGACCAACCGCTGTCCGAGACGCCGCAAGCGATTGAAGTCCCGGCTCAGGGTGAATCCGAGGCCCTGGATACGGATCGGGCCATCGCGGTATCCCGACTATCCCGATCCCTGTCCCTGGCCGCCGCCGCGGAACTCAACCCCAGGCATTACGCCATCTACCGGGTCCTCTCCGAAAACACGCATCTGTTCGATTGGCGGCTGGAGCCGGACGGGAAACTCGTCTTCGTCAAGCGCGACGGAGCCGGGCGGGGCGAGAATATCGCCGTCCAGGTCATGCAGGAGGTCGGCGGGTATGCCGGCCGAGGGGCAGCCTACCGTGCCGTTCACGACACCCTGGACCGTCTCGGGGAAGCCCTCCATAAGTACGGCCGTGACGTGACCACCGAGGATATTCCTGTCGAGAAGCGGACTCGCGCCACCGACCGCCTGACGGCGAGCCGGGAGCAGGTGATGGAAGCGGCCCGAACCCAGCGGACGCCGGCCGAGGCCGTTCCGGTATCCCGGAAGCAGGAAGCCGCCGAGATCGAATAGGCGTCCGCCGACCCCTTCCAGGCCCGCCCACCGTGGCGGGCCTTCTGCGGCCGTTAGCTCAGCATTTCCGCTTCGACACGGACAATGTATTCCTTCGGCTTCCCACACCCATTGGACGCTTTCGTCGGGGCGAGGATGCCCAACTCTACGAAGCGACTGACACACCGTTTCGCCTGAGTGGTGGAGCATCCGGCCTGCTGCGCCACCACCCCGACCACTCCGTCAAATATCCATTGATCATTCCCCCGCACGGTCTGTTCCAGGATGGCCAGCAGCAGCGTGGCGCATCGAGGCGACAGGGTGAGGCCATCCGCGGCCAGTATCCGACCCCGGATGCTGGACGGAAGGTTTTCCTGCCCCGCTATAATCCTTCGCTCCGGCCTCGGCTGCGCCGAGGCCCCCGATCCAGCGCGGACAATGTATTCCTTCGGCTTCCCACACCCATTGGACGCTTTCGTCGGGGCGAGGATGCCCAACTCTACGAAGCGACTGACACACCGGTTCGCCTGAGCGGTGGAGCATCCGGCCTGCTGCGCCACCAGCCCGACCACTCCGTCGAAGATCCATTGATCGCTCCCCCATGTGGTCTGTTCCAGGACAGCCCGCAGTAATGTGGCGCACTGAGGCGATAGGGTGATGCCTTCCGTAGCCAGAATCCGACCCTGGATGATGGGTGGCAGCCTTTTCCGCCCCGCCATCACCCGTTCCCGATCCCAGGTTTTCTGTTCCAGCGTCTTTTTCCGCTTCATGCCTGCGCTCCCTAGTTGGTACCACAAATGATAGCGTGAACGGTTCACGCTATCATAAACGATACCGACTGTTAAATTTTAGCGGAAATCATGGAACGCAAGATAAAGCCTGCATGGAAAAGGTATAGCTTTCCGGTAACATCTGCGCCCTGATGGGTTATTGAAAAAATAGTCGTGACTGATCATCATGGTGTGGCTTGGATTTTGTGGACGCTCCCGATGGATTACAATGGGCCAAGGAAGGTTCTACAAACAGAAAATCGCCGCAGTACACCAAGGAGTCTCAGACTGGAGACTCCTGAAGCATGCAGGAGGAGTACGGATCCGCGGGAAGCATCGCAATGCGTAGCGTTCCCCAAGCGCGCTCCGGCGGGTTCGGTAGCTGCCACTTAATCCTGGTGGGGGTTGCATTTTGGCAGTCTCCCGTAGCAACTTTTACTTTTACCAAGGCATTCTTAGGATGGTTAATTGAAACACGAGTGCGCATTCCCGGTACTCCGCCGTGATATACGCTTGCTGGGAGCGACCGAATGAGCCTCCGCCGCCAAGACGACGATATGTTCGGCATCCTGGCCGAGCTTCGCAAACTCCCGCGCGAAACGGAATGGGTCGAGTTTAAGCATAACCGTGCCGATCCAGAGGATATTGGCGAGTATCTTTCTGCACTTGCGAACTCTGCTGCGCTGGCCGGTAAGGTTAGTGCTTGGCTGGTGTGGGGTTTGGACGATACTAGTCACGAGATTGTCGGCACCACCTTTGATCCTACATCTGCCAGGATAGGCAATGAGGAGATCGAAAGCTGGCTTCTGCGCTTGCTCTCACCGAAGATCAACTTCCGTTTCTACACACTGCAGACGGATGGCAGAAACGTGGTCCTGCTGGAGATAGGTGCAGCGTTCCGTCATCCGGTGCAGTTCAAGGGCACCGAGTTCATCCGCGTCGGATCCTATAAAAAGAGGCTGAAGGATTTTCCGGAGAAGGAGCGGGACCTGTGGCGGGTGTTCGACCACACCCCATTCGAAAGTGAGATCGCCGCCGACGGGGTGGCCGCCGATGAAGTGCTTCGACTGCTTGATTACCCGTCCTATTTCGACTTACTTTCCATGCCTCTGCCTGCGGAGCGAGACAGTATTTTGTCCGCTCTTGAGGCCGATACCCTCATCGTTCGTGGCGAAAGTGGTCGATGGAACATCACGCACTCGGGTGCCGTGCTGTTTGCCAAGCGTCTTGCTGACTTCCACGCCCTAGCCCGAAAAGCGGTGCGTGTGGTCCTCTATAAGGGGGAAACTCGGGTGGAAACCGTGCGTGAGCAGGAGGGCAGCAAGGGTTACGCGGCTGGGTTCGAAGGATTAATTGGCTTTGTTACCCAACTCTTGCCTAGCAATGAGGTAATCGGCCGCGCCCTGCGCAAGCAGGTACCCATGTTCCCTGAGTTGGCGATCCGTGAGCTCGTGGCCAATGCATTGGTCCACCAAGATTTTCACCTGACCGGTACCGCTCCCATGGTGGAGATCTTTGCCAGCCGTATGGAGGTCACCAATCCCGGTTTGCCGTTAGTCCGGACAGACCGTCTTCTCGACAGCCCGCCGCGTTCACGCAATGAGGGACTGGCTTCCTTCATGCGTCGCATCGGTGTTTGCGAGGAGCGTGGCAGCGGCATCGACAAGGTGGTCTTCGAGACTGAGTTCTATCAGCTTCCTGCCCCCCTGTTCGAAGCCACGGACGAGCATACCCGTGCCGTCCTGTTTGCCCACCGAGAATTCAAGGAAATGGATAAAGCCGACCGTGTCCGTGCCTGCTATCTGCATGCCTGCCTACGTTACGTCCAGCGCGACTACATGACTAACACCACGCTGCGCGAGCGCTTTGGCATCGACGAGAAGAACAGCTCCATGGTCTCTCGCATTATCAGGGACGCCTTGGAAGCGGGCCTCATTCGCTGTCATGATGAAACCGTCGGCAGCCGAGCCAGGAAGTATTTGCCGATCTGGGCTTGATGGGTCGTGATCCTTTGCTTGACTATTGTCTGATTGTCTCAGTTGTGGGGTGTACAGAGCCCGTCTGAAGACGCGGAAAACCAATGGGTTGGACACCTCCCCATTGCTTGACTGTTGCTTGACTGGGGCTCCTGCCTGCCTGAGAGCCATGCCCCTCCAGGCGTTGGCACGAAGAGATCGTGGCCTACCCAACACAACCCTACCGAGTGGCCCCTGTCAGCAAGCACGGTGACGTTTGCCACCTTTGATCTTACCCAGATGTTCGATGGTCATCGGAGGACGATTCGGAAATTGGACCTTGAGCTCCAGGGTTCCGCCCATGCTTTCCACATACTTGCGTAAAGTGGACAGGAGCATGTCACTGCGCTGTTCCAGCCGGGATATGGTGTCCTGCCGCACTCCCAGAGTTTCAGCGAGTTGTTCCTGGGTCTGCTGTGCTGCAAGCCTCAGGTCCTTCAGACTGGCCAGTTCCGCTGCGTGAGCCTCGACGTGCTTCCGTCGTTCTACCGACAGGTCAGCCAGAATGTCATTGAGATTTCTTGCCATGAGGATTCTCCTTACCCTGCTGGGGTAACGGTTTCAGATGGTAGTCGTATCGGGCATCGGCGAGCCGGATCCGGTGGCGGTAAAACCGATTCTGGCAGATTCCAGTACCCGCAGGCACTCCTACCGATCGCCACAGATCCTGGCTATACCCCAACACGGAGATTTTGGGAGATAGCTCATGCCAACCGTCATCATTGCCGAAAAGCCGTCCATGGCTCGCGCCATCCGCGAGGGTCTTGGGGCACAGGCCCGCAACTATGAGATCACCAACGCCTTTGGTCACATCCTGGAGCAGGCGGAACCCGACGCCTATCTGCCCGATTCCGTTCCCAAGACGGCCAGGGGCAAGAAGGTCTGGCGCATGGAGGACCTGCCGATCCTGCCGGCCGAATGGAAGAAGTTTCCCAAACGGGACGCGAAAGACCAGCTCCAGAAAATCGGGAGTCTCTTGAAGACGGCGGATACCGTCATCAACGCGGGAGACCCGGACCGGGAAGGGCAACTGCTGATCGACGAGATTCTGGAGCATTTCCGCTATCGCGGCCGCGTCCAGCGGGTGTGGCTCAAGGCCCTGGATACCGAGAATGTCCGCAAGGCCTTCGCCGCCCTGGAGTCCAACGAGAAATACCGGCCCCTGAGGGATGCCGCCGAGGCCCGCAGTCAATCCGACTGGGTGGTGGGCATGAACCTCTCCCGCGCGGTGACCGTCAAGTCCGGGGACCTTTTCCCTTTGGGCCGGGTGCAGACGCCCACCCTCGCTTTGGTGGTCCGGCGGGATCTGGCCATCGAGCATTTCGTTCCCCGCGACTACTTCGAGGTCTTTGCCCAGTGCCAGCACGCCAATGGAGCGTTTCTGGCGAAGTGGGAGCCCGGAGGGACGGACGGCCCAGGCTTTGATGAGGAAGGCCGGCTGATCGACCGGATACTGGCCGATGCGATAGCCGCCAAGGCCAGCGGGCCGGGCCGGGTATCGCGTTTCGAGTCCCGGGAGCAGAAGCAGGCGGCACCGCTGCCTTTCAGCTTGTCGGCGCTCCAGAAGGTGGCCTCCGCCCGTTTCGGCATGTCCGCTCAGCAAGTGCTGGATACCTGTCAGGCGTTGTACGAGAAGAAGGTCACCACCTACCCGCGTACCGACTGCCGCTACTTGCCGGAAGAGCAGCACTCCGACGCGCCCAGAATCCTGCGGGCCTTGCCGGTTCCCGACGCGATCAAAGGAATGTTGGATACCGGACGCAAGCACGCCGCGTGGAACAATGCCAAGATTACGGCCCACAACGCCATCATTCCGACCGGCCAGAGTGCCGCGGGACTCGGCGGGGACGAGGCGAGGCTCTTTGAGCTGATCTGGAAGTCCTACGTGGCGCTGTTCCTGCCGGAGTACCGCTACCGGAGCCTGTCGGCCCTGGTGGATCTGGGGGGCGAGACCTGGAAGGCCACCGGCCGCCAGGACATCGACCCGGGCTGGAAGCGCCTCTATGGGAATATCTCCCTCGATGAGGAAGAAGGCGACGACGAAGGCAGGGCACCACTCCCGGTCCTGCAGACCGGAGATGCGGTGCGTGGTCAAGGCGGGCAGGCGCAGGCGAAGCAGACCAAGCCGCCAGCACGGTTCACCGACGGCTCGTTGATCGAGGCCATGTCCAACATCCACAAGTTTGTGGAGGACCCGGCGGCGAAGGCGAAGCTCAAGGAAACCTCCGGTCTCGGGACGGAAGCCACCCGTGCCAGTACCATCGAAGGGCTCATTCAGCGGCAGTATCTCCAGAAGAAAGGTAAGCAGTTGATCTCCACGGCGAAGGGCCGCGCCCTCATCGCGTATCTGGAAAGCCAGGAGCTGGCCGAGTTTGCGGATCCGGCGACGACGGCTCGTTGGGAAGATTTGCTCTCCGCCGTGGCCGAAGGCCGGGTTCCCGCCGAAAAGCTGACGGCGGCGGTTGCGGACACGGTGCGGGCCGCCGTGGCCAGGCTCAAACAGGGAGCGGCCCTGGCCGCCCCAGAAGGCAGCGGCAAGCAAAGCGCCGCCACCCTCCCATGCCCCCTCTGCAAGGGCGACGCGACCGTCCGGCGGCTGGAGTCCAGGACAAGGAAGGGGCTCTTCTTCTGGGCCTGCTCCAACCGGGATGCCCACCCCTTGCTGGCCGACGACCACGGCAAGCCGGGGGATCCCTTTGGCACCCGGCAGCCCGATAACCAGACCCATGACAAAGGGCCAAACTGTGCCCATTGCGAAGGTACGGCCACCCAGGCGCGGGCCACGTCTACGGGCAAACCCTATTACCGCTGCCCTTCTTGTGGTGCCGCCTTCTGGCCGGATCGGGACGATCCCCTGAAATTGGGTGCTGAGTGGCCGAAGCAAGAGACGGCTTCGGGGTCTCGGCTGGCCCGGGCCGGCAAATCGAGGAAACGTGCATGAGCGGTCTGCTGATCCTCGCCCGTCCCCATACCTCGTTGCTGGATGGACCCCGGCTGGCCTGGTGGTTGACCCATGCCGTCGGGATGCGCGGGGCGCTTTTCCCCATCGATCCCGATTACGCCCGTCACCCCGTCTGGTCGCGCCTGCTGCGGACTTACGGGCGCATGGCGGGGGGACACCGGATGATCGCTCTGGATTCGGAAAGTCCCTTCGGGTTGCGGACCCTGGCAAGGGCTTTGCGGGGCGGGAACGCCGTGGCGCTCTTTCCGCAGGGAACCGGACTTCGGGAGGGACCGGATCGCCCGGACCGCCCGGGCGCCCAATGGCTCATCCGCCAGACCTGTCCCGATGTCCTCGCAGTGCGTGCCGGACCCTGGGGTTTTGTCGCGGAGAAAGGAGAGGAGCGCCATGCGCCGGGTATCGAATTTGGCCTTTAACCGGGAGTTCCCCGCGGCGACCGGGATGACCGGACTGCTCGCCGGCAACACGGTCTTTCTGCGCCGGGATCCCCACAATCCCTATGACCCGGACGCGGTAGGCGTCTGGCTGGAGTCCTGCCCCAAGATGCCCTTGGGCTGGCTTTACCGTAAGGACAATAACCGCGCCGTCGTGCTTCAGGCGCTGGATCAGGGCAAGGTCCTGCAAGGCCGGGTGCAGATCCGTACCCCGGGCGCCAACGGGCAAAAGATCGTGGTGTTCTGGCTGTGACGCCGGAGGTGAAAGAGCGGGCAATGCGGTTATTGCAGGACCCGCGACGGTATCTGCCCCTGCTGTACGCCGCCTATTCCGTGGATCCAGAGACGCAGATGGCCGACTGGCTGGCAGCAAGCCTGGGCGACGAGGCGGAGATGCTCGTCAAGCGCCTCCTGCTGGAGGGATTTTACCGGACGCGGAAGGAAGACCTGATCGACTATGCCCGTCGTCGTATCCTGGAGGAATGGGGTGATGCAGAAGACGAAATCCGACTTTCAGAATAAGCCGTACATTCCGCCCCGCGCCCTGCGCAAGGACACGCCGGGCGGCACGGTCTGGGTGCCGCGCTGGAAGTGGGCGGGGAGGCTTTTTGGAAAGGCCGTGCAGCTTCCGCCGGCTCCCGGACCGGCTATGGGGCAAAGTCCCGCCGCCATTGCCGAGGCGCTGGAGCGTGGTCCCGCTTCCCGATCCAGTCCAGAGCAGGGGAGCCCCTCCAGGGAACCGAAGGCCCAGCTGACGCCGCCAAAGTCCGGTGTGGGCGAAGCGGAGCGCGGTGTGCCGGAGCCCTGGGGGGCCTGGGCCTATCCGCTGCTTGGGATCCTGTCTGCGCTCGTCATCGCCTTCGCTGTGGGCACCGGCTACGGGTACCTTCTCGCCGTCGGGCGTCCGCCCCGCTGGCTGTCGAGTGGAGCCGTGGGCGCGTTGCTGATGGCCCCGTCCGGGGCGCTGCTCCTGTTGCTGTCTGGCCTCGCCTGCCTGGTGCAGGCCAGGGACGATCGAGGTACCCGGCGCATCTGGCAGATTACCGGGTTCCTGCTGCTGATGCTGTTTCTGCTGGTGACTTTCGGGGGACTCCGGTGAGCGAGAAGCGATCTGATACGTCGGTATCGGGCAAATCCTTCGTTCGCGGCCATACCATCGAGGAAGAGGAACGGCGCCGCCGGCCTCAGGCGGCCCGCGTCCTGCGCCGGATCACGGCGGAACGACGGGCGCTGCCCAGACCCGTGACCGGGGCAAAGGCGGTATCAGGCATCCTGTCTGGCCGCCGGGCGCTCAAGCCTGCGCCGAGCGGTGCGCCGAATGCCGGAGCCGCCCGACGGGCGACGGTGAAGGTCAACTACGTTTCCAACCGCAAGCAGGGACAGTGGGCGGCCCACGGGAGTTATCTGGAGCGTGAGGATGCCCAGA
>JAPTWR010000092.1 GCA_028065135.1 Acidithiobacillus sp. | reverse complement strand
GGACCGTGAAACGCTGCAGCGCCTATGATAGTTGGGGGTCTCCCTCCGCGAAAGTCGGTCACCGCCAGACACCTATTCCCATAACCCCGCCTCCGCATCATCGAGGCGGGGTTGTTTTTTGACGCGATCCTGCGTATGATGCGCCAAAAAGTGGGCCAAGTGCCCACTTTTTGTTTCTGTGCAGGGAATGGTGAACGTGGAAGATCGACTGTATGAAGGAATTGCGCAACAAGCCGGGATTGCGGGATGCACCCTGGTAGACGCACGCATGGTGCGCATGGGGCGCGCAGTGGCGTTACAGGTCTTCATAGAAAAGAATGAAACCACTGCGGTTACCATTGAGGATTGTGCGGCGGTGAGTCGCCAGCTCAGCCTGTGGCTCGATGTGGAAAATCCGATCCATGGCGCCTACCGCCTCGAAGTTTCCAGCCCCGGCCTGGATAGGCCGCTAAAAAATTTACACGACTTTGAACGATTTAAGGGGTCTCAGGCCGAGATTCATCTGCACGGGTTGACGCAAGGGCGGCGCCGCTTGCAGGGTGAGCTGCTGGGCGTTGAAGATCAGAAAATTGTATTAAAAAATACCGAAGGGCGCTGGACCTTCGCCCTGGATGATATCCACAAGGCAAGGCTGGTTCCGCAATGGTGAGTCGACGGAACATGCAGAGAGGAGCAGGTCAATGAGTCGTGAACTTCTTTATCTGGCGGATGCCGTCGCCCATGAGAAGGATGTGGACCGGGAAGTCATTTTCCTGGCGCTGGAGGCATCTCTGGTTTCCGCATCCAAAAAGAAATACGGACAGGACTGGCATATCGCGGTGGATGTGGATCGTAAGACCGGAGATTATGTAACCCGCCGGCTATGGGAAGTAGTTGCGGATGATGTCGCGGATTATGACGCGGATCAGCAGATCCGTCTGAGCGATGCCCGGAAAACCCGTCCCGATGTGGAGCTAGGCGGCTACCTCGAAGAAGTGTTGCCACCCGTCGAATTTGGGCGGATCGCGGCACAAACGGCCAAACAGGTGATTGTGCAGAAAGTGCGGGATGCCGAGCGCGACCGGATCGTATCGGACTTTGCGATACGCAAGGGAGATATCGTCAGCGGTCTGGTCAAACGCATGGAAAAAGGCAACGCCATCGTCGACATGGGGCGCGCCGAGGCCATTCTGCCAAAAGAGGAGATGATGCCGCGTGAGGCCATTCGCCCCGGTGATCGGGTGAAGGCACATCTTCAGGATGTACGCCGTGTGCAGCGGGGGCCGCAGCTATTTCTGTCGCGGACCAGTCCTGAGTTGCTGATCAAGCTGTTCGCCCAGGAAGTGCCGGAAATCGGGAACGGGATGATCGAAATCATGGGTGCGGCGCGTGATCCGGGACTACGGGCGAAACTGGCCGTGCGTTCCAATGACCCGCGTGTGGACCCCGTGGGGGCTTGTGTGGGTCTGCGCGGCAACCGGGTACAGACGGTTATCAATGAGTTGAAAGGCGAGCGGATTGACATTGTGATCTGGGCAGCCGATCCGGCCAGCTATGTGATCAACGCCCTTTCACCCGCGGAAGTGTCCAGCATCGTGGTCGACGAGAACACGCACAGTATGGATGTGGTGGTCGGACCGGAGCACTTGTCCCAGGCCATCGGGCGGGCCGGGCAGAATGTACGGCTGGCGACGCAGTTGACGGGCTGGACCATCAACATTCTGACCGAGGAAGAGGCTCAGGCCAAGCGGGAAGAGGAAGAGTCGACCTTTCTCAACCACTTCATCCGGGATCTGGGCGTGGATGAGGACTTGGCCGCCCTGTTGGTCAGCGAGGGTTTTACCTCCATTGAGGAGGTGGCCTATGTTCCGGTTGCCGAAATGATGGAAATCGAGGGTCTGGACGAAAACCTCGTCGGCGAATTGCGGCGCCGTGCGCGTGACGTCCTGCTCAATAAGGCCATTGCCCAGGAAGAGCAGGTGGCGCTCAGTGAACCCGCGGAAGACTTGTTGTCCCTGAAGGGTATGGATAAGGGTTTAGCGCACTTACTGGCCAGTAAAGGTGTTGTCACTTCCGAGGACCTGGCGGAACTGGCTGCGAGCGAGCTATGCGAGATGGTCGGTGTGGATGAAGAGCGGGCCAAAGCTCTCATTCTGGAGGCGCGTGCGCCCTGGTTTGCTTGATACAGACCCTGGCCCGGCGATGTATGTCGCGGGGTAGCGGTTTCGGAGAATGAGGATTATGACGGTAACTGTCGCCAATTTTGCTGCTGAATTGGGTGTAACGAATGCTCGGTTGTTGGAGCAGTTGAACGCTGCGGGCATTTCCAAGAATGCGGCCGAGGATGTGGTCACTGAGGACGACAAACATCGTCTTCTGGCTTCGTTGCGCAGTGCGCACGGAGAGGGTGGCGGTGAACCGCGCCGTATTACGCTCAACCGCACCAGTACCACCGAAATCAAACAGTCCGTAGGCGCAGGCAAGTCGCGCACGGTACAAGTGGAAGTGCGCCGCAAACGGACTTACGTCAAACGGGAAGCGATAGCCGAAGAGGCCACCGAGTCTGCTATACCGGAACAGTTGCCGGTCGATGCTCAGGTGGCCGCTGCTTTGCAGGAATTCGCGCCGGCCGTGGAAGCGGTCGCTGCAGGCGGCCCCGCGACGGTTTCTGGGGAGTCGGAGCCTGCGGAGGAGGTTGTCGATCAGCCGCAGCAGGTGCCGTACGATGCGACGGCCGCGAGCGAAGAGGTGGCGGCGGTACAAGAGGCGCCACGTTCCGAAGTGAAGCTTGCGGCAACTCCCTCACGCATTCCCGAGCGACCTGCCCTGGATCGTGGCAGGACATCGGCGGTCGGCACGGATCGTGCGCGTCCCACAGCACCGCCGGCTAGCAGAGCGCCCGCGGCAGCGCCGCCGCCAAAAGGCAAAAAAGCGGGGCCGACGGGGCGCGGCGACGACGACGCCCGCCGTGGCGGTGCTGCCCGGCGGGGCGGGCGGCGTAGTGAAGACGGTGGCAATGCCGATGCCCTGGCTCTGGCACGGCGCCGTAAGTCCGCAGACAAACGAAACCGCGGCAGGGGTGGTCCTGCGGTCAGCGAGTGGGCGGTGGCACCGGTCATCCGCGAAGTGGCGCTCCCGGAAACGATCACCGTGGGTGAACTGGCCAGCCGGATGGCGATCAAGGCTACCGATGTGATCAAAACGATGATGAAGATGGGCGTGATGGCCACCATCAATCAGGTGATCGATCAGGAAACCGCCGCAATCGTCGTGGAAGAGTTGGGACACAAGGTGAAGCTGGTGGGAATCACCAGCCCCGAGGCTTTTTTGACGGAAGAAGGGGCGGCAGAGACGCCGGTCATGGGCCGTCGGCCCCCCGTGGTGACCGTCATGGGACATGTGGATCATGGTAAAACGTCGCTGTTGGACCGAATTCGCTCTACCCAGGTAGCGAGTGGTGAGGCCGGGGGTATTACCCAGCACATCGGTGCCTACCACGTGGAGACGCCCAAGGGCATGGTGACCTTCCTCGATACGCCTGGCCATGAGGCGTTTACGGCGATGCGGGCCCGCGGCGCGCAGGCGACGGATATCGTCGTGCTGGTGGTGGCGGCCGATGACGGGGTGATGCCCCAGACGATCGAGGCGATTCACCACGCCAAGGCGGCCAAGGTGCCCATTGTGGTGGCCGTCAACAAGATCGATAAACCCTCCGTGGATCCGGAACGCATACGCCAGGAACTCGCCGGCCATGAAGTGGTGCCCGAGGAGTGGGGCGGTGACGCGCAATTTGTGAATGTTTCGGCAAAGACCGGGTTGCATATCGATGATCTGCTGGACGCCATTTTGTTGCAGGCGGAGATGCTGGATCTGGATGTGCAGATCAACGGTCCGGCGAAGGGCGTGGTCATCGAGTCCCGGCTGGATCGTGGACGTGGTGTCGTGGCATCGGTGCTGGTCCGTCAGGGCACCCTGCATACGGGTGATATGCTTCTGGCCGGCGCGCAATTTGGACGTGTCCGGGCGCTGGTGGATGATGCCGGGCGACCTACACAATTGGTGGCTCCGGGCATGCCGGCAGAGGTGCTCGGGCTGGGAGATGTTCCCCAGGCCGGTGATGAGGTGGTCGTGGTGGCGGATGAACGCAAGGCTCGCGAAGTGGCGCTCTTTCGCCAGGGCAAGTTCCGTGATGTACGTCTGGCGAAGAGTCAGAAAGCGACGCTGGAGAGCCTGTTCGAGGCGGCAGCGGATGGACAGTTGCAGCAGTTGAATCTGCTGATCAAGGCGGACGTACAGGGTTCCGCCGAGGCTTTGACCACTACCTTGGAACGCCTTTCCACCGCAGAGGTCAAGGTCAATGTCATCCACTCCGGGGTCGGTGGAATCACGGAGTCCGATGTGAATCTTGCCGCGGCGTCACAGGCGGTTATCATCGGCTTCAACGTGCGTGCGGAAGCTCCGGCGCGGCGCCTGATCGAACATAGCGGGGTGGATGTTCGTTACCACAGTATCATTTACGACGCGGTGGACGAGGTGAAGGCCGCCATGAGTGGTATGCTCGCGCCGGAAATCCGTGAGCGTATCCTGGGTCATGCGCAGGTGCGTGAGACATTCCGGGTGCCCAAGGTGGGCATGGTCGCGGGTTGTATGGTTACCGACGGCCTCCTGCGGCGCAGCGCGAAGGTTCGGGTGATCCGTCAGGATGTGGTCATCTATTCCGGAGAAATGGACTCACTGCGGCGTTTCAAGGAAGACGTCAAGGAAGTGCGTGAAGGCTTTGAGTGTGGTGTGGGTATCCGCAACTTCAATGACCTGAAGAATGGTGACATCATCGAGGTGTTTGAAACCACTGAAGTGGCGCGAACGGTCTAGGAGGCAATGTTGCACGGTTCTCATCGCCCCTACCCGCGCGGCGCCAGGGTGGCTCATTTGCTCCGGGAAGAGATAGCGGCGGTGTTGCCGCGTCTGCACGGCATGTCTTCCGGGTTGTCTCCGCTACCCCCCAGTATCACGATGGTGGATTTGCCGACGGACATGCGCTCGGCAACCGTATATTTTTCGTTGATGGATGGCCCCGATCGGGCCGATACGGTGCGCAAAACTCTGCAGGACCATGCCGGCGAGATCCGGCAGATGCTGGGAAGGCGGTTGGCGTTGAGGCGCATCCCACCACTGCAATTTGTCTACGACGCGCGTTTTGACCGTGGTGCGGAAATGGCGGAACTCCTGGCCCATCTTCCGCCCGCGCCGGAGGACCTGCCATGAGTTGTCAACATGGTCTGCTGCTCCTCGACAAGGCGGCGGGTCTGACATCCAACGCCGCTCTGCAACGGGCCAAGCGTCTGCTCGGCCTAAAAAAGGGCGGGCATACGGGAAGTCTCGACCCCATCGCCACCGGACTGCTGGTCCTGCTCTTTGGCGAGGCCACCAAGGTCTCGGATTATATTCTCAATGCGGACAAGTCCTATCGGGCGACCCTGCGGCTGGGCCAGACCACGACCACCGGCGACAGCGAAGGCAGTGTGCTGGAAGAACGGCCTGTTGCGGTCAGCGAAGCGCAGGTGCGCGCGGTGCTGCCGCAGTTTCTCGGAGAGATTGCGCAGATTCCGCCCATGTATTCGGCGATCAAGCAGGGGGGCAGGCCGCTTTACGAATTGGCGCGCAAGGGGCTGGAGGTGGAGCGGGCGCCACGCCAGGTACGCATCGACGCCCTCGACCTGGTTTCCCTGGACGGTGACCGTTTGGTGCTGGACGTGCGCTGTTCCAAGGGTACCTACATCCGCAGTCTGGCGGTGGACATCGGTGCGGCTCTGGAGTGCGGTGCGCATGTGGAAGAATTGCGGCGCACGTCCACCGGTCCTTTCGATGTCGCGCAGGCGCTGACCCTGGAAGGGCTCGCCGACGTGCTCGGACGGGGCGAGTGCCCCCTCAAGGCCATGGATCTGGCTCTGGAATATTTACCGGCGGTGACCCTGACGGAGAACACCGCCTATTATCTGCGTCAGGGGCAGGGGGTCGTGGTCGCCCATGCGCCTCCTCTCGGGCGCATTCGTCTCTACGGGCCGGGGGAGCAGTTTCTCGGTCTGGGAGAGGTGATGGACGATGGAAAGGTGGCGCCTCGCCGCCTCATGAGCGTAAACTAGGGGTTTATATTTTTCAGAATTTCCAAGGAGTAGGAATTATGGCGTTGTCTCATGATGTCAAAGCAGAAGTTGTCCAGGGTTATGCCACCCATGTGGGGGATACGGGTTCTCCGGAAGTGCAGGTTGCCCTGCTGACCACCCGAATCGAAGGGCTGACAGATCATTTCAAGGTAAACAAGCATGATCACCATTCCCGTCAGGGGCTTCTGCGGATGGTCGGCCAGCGCCGCAAGTTGCTGGACTACCTGAAGAAGCGGGATGTGAATCGCTATCGCACGCTGATCGAACGTCTGGGTCTGCGCAAGTAAGGAGAGAGTTTTGACCATGATTCGGAAAGAAGTAGATTTTGGCGGCCGCCGCCTGCAACTGGAGACGGGCCGCATGGCGCGTCAGGCGGACGGTGCGGTGCTGGTTTCCAGCGGAGACACGGTCGTTCTGGTGACGGCAGTGGGCCGCCGGGAGATGAAGCCGGGCCAGGATTTCTTTCCGCTGACGGTCAACTATCAGGAGAAGGCCTACGCCGCGGGCAAAATTCCCGGTGGTTTCTTCAAGCGGGAAGGGCGCCCCACGGAAAAGGAGACGCTGACGTCGCGTCTGATCGATCGCCCTATCCGGCCGCTCTTCCCCAAGGGCTTCATGAACGAAGTGCAGGTGATCGCTACGGTGGTGTCGGTGGATCGAGATAACGATCCCGATATTCTGGCACTGGTGGGTGCCTCGGCGGCTCTGGCAGTTTCCGGTATTCCGTTCAGTGGCCCGATCGGCGCGGCCCGGGTGGCTTACATCGACGGGCAATATGTGCTCAACCCCAGTTACGCACAACTGACTACTTCGCAACTGGATCTCGTGGTGGCGGGAACCCGGCAGGCCGTACTCATGGTCGAGTCCGAGGCGCAGCAGTTGTCCGAAGAGGTCATGCTGGAAGCGGTGATGTTCGGTCACGCGCAGTTCCAGCCCGTCATCGACACCATTGAAGCGCTGGCGCGCGAGGCCGGCAAACCGCGCTGGGAGTGGGTGGCGCCGGTGGCCGATGAAGCACTGGGTGTGCAGGTGCGCGAGAAAGCCACACCGCTTCTGCAGGAGGCCTATGCGCTGACGGAGAAGCAGGCGCGCAGCAAGCGGCTGGAAGAGGTGCAGCAGGCCATGGCGATCGAGTTTGGCGGTGACGATGCCGGACGCGGAGACATGGTTCGCGGATTTTTAAAAAAAATTGAAACCGGCATCGTGCGTGGACGTATTCTGGATGGCGCGCCCCGCATCGATGGCCGGGACAGCAAGACCGTGCGGCCCATCACCATCGAGGCGGGTGTGTTGCCGCGGACCCATGGTTCGGCGCTCTTCACCCGGGGGGAAACCCAGGCTCTGGTGGTGGCGACGTTGGGTACCAAGGGCGACGAGCAGATCATCGATGCCCTGCAAGGCGAAAGCCGTGACCGCTTTTTGCTGCATTACAACTTCCCGCCCTTCTCCACCGGTGAAACGGGTATGGTGGGTTCGCCCAAGCGCCGGGAGATCGGGCACGGGCGTCTGGCGAAGCGGGCGATAGCCGCGGTCCTGCCGACCGAAGGCGAATTCCCGTACAGCCTGCGGGTTGTTTCTGAAGTGCTGGAATCCAACGGCTCTTCCAGTATGGCGACTGTCTGTGGCGCCTCCCTGGCACTGATGGACGCGGGCGTACCCCTCAAGGCGCCGGTGGCGGGCGTGGCCATGGGCCTCATCAAGGAAGGAGAGCGTTTTGCCGTCCTCACCGACATCCTGGGCGATGAAGATCATCTGGGTGATATGGATTTCAAGGTGGCGGGCACGGTACAAGGGGTGACCGCCCTGCAGATGGATATCAAGATCGACGGGATTACCCGGGAAATCATGGCGCAGGCGCTCAAGCAGGCACTGGCGGGGCGGCTGCATATCCTCGAACTGATGAATGGCGTGCTGTCCAGGGGGCGTGGCGAGTTGTCCGACTACGCACCGCGCATCATTACCATCCAGATCAATCCGGATCGCATCCGCGACGTCATCGGACCGGGCGGTAAAGTCATCCGCGCCCTGACCGAAGAAACCGGCGCGACCATCGATATTCAGGACAACGGCACGATAACCATCGCCTCGGTGGACGGTGAAGCCGGCGCCGCCGCGAAGCGACGTATCGAGTTGCTGACGGCGGATGTGCAGGTCGATGTCATTTACGACGGAAAGGTGGCCAAGATCATGGATTTTGGCGCCTTTGTGACGATTCTGCCGGGACGCGACGGTCTGCTGCACATTTCCCAGATCAGTAACGAACGGGTCAGCGATGTCCACGACCATCTCAAGGAAGGGCAAGCGGTGCATGTCAAGGTTCTGGAAGTGGATCGCCAGGGCAAGATCAAGCTGAGCATGAAGGGTATTCCGCAATAATCCGTCTACCGATATCCTTATCGACGTCGTTTAGCGCCAATGGCGACACAGGTGGACCAGTACGGTCCACTTTTGTTGTTACCTCCTGACATGACGCGCGCCGTCGAACCTCTCTGCACTACGCTGGATAACGGTGTGACCGTGATCAGCGAGCGACTGCCCGGGCGCCGGAGTGTGGCCTTGTCCCTGACCGTCGGCAACGGCAGCCGGGATCAGGCCCCGGACGAAAACGGTTTTGCCCACCTGCTGGAGCATATGCTCTTCAAAGGCAGTACGGAGCGCGATGGCGATGCGCTCAATGCGGCCATGGAGTCGCTGGGCGGTACCATCAATGCGTTTACAGATCGGGAAAGCACGGTGTTTCACGGGACGGTACTGGCGGAGGATGCCGCTGACGCCTTCACGCTGCTGACCGAGCTGTTGACGAAGCCGCGCTTCGACCACGCCGATCTGCGCCTGGAAAAGCGCGTGGTTGCTCAGGAAGCGGCCATGGCGGCAGAGGATGTGGAGGATTGGGCTCAGGAGCGCGCCCTCGCGGAAATCTGGGGAACCCATCCCCTGGCCTGGCCGGTGCTGGGGAATGCACGATGCATCCGGTCCGCCAGTCGCAAGCGCCTGCAAGCCTATCACCAGCGGATCCTCGCCGAATCGCCGCTGATCATTACCGCCGTCGGAGAAGTGGAGCATGGGGCGCTCTGCACCTGGGCGCAGGCCGCCTTCCGGGGGCGCGTGGGGCGGGCTCGTAGCGCAGCGCCCGCCCCACGGTTTCATGGCGGACAGAAACGGCTGCGCCGCGCCCAGGCGCAGCAGGCGCACCTGATCTGGATGGCGCCTGGGTGCAGCGTCGCCGCGGAGGACTATCTGGCCCATGTGGTGGCCAACGCCATACTGGGCGGTGGTACAGCCTCCTATCTGTTCCGCGAGTTGCGTGAGAAGCGCGGGCTGGCCTACCAGGTATTCTCCCATCTTGATCCCCTCCGTGACTGCGGCGAATGGACGCTCTATGCGGCCGCGCCGGGCGCGCAGCACGTTCAGGCGGCAGCGGCGATGGCAGAGGTCCTGGCGACGTTGCTGGAGCATGGACCGACCGTGGCGGATATGATCTGGGCCAAGCGCAGCCTACGGATTCAGCTCCTCCTCGGGCAGGAGGATGCGGAAATTCGCATGAGCCGCCTGACGCGGCAATGGCTCTACCTAGGGCGTCTGGTCCCGGCGGAAGAGTCTCTCCGGACCCTTGCGGCGGTGGACGCCGACGCCGTCCTGCGGGTTTTGCGCAAGGCCTGGACCGAGCGTTTCGAGGGGTTGTGCCTGCCGGCGCGGCGCTGATCTCAGGAAAAGTGGTCTTTCCAGCGGCGCAGGGCGCTGAAGACGCGGACAGGGTCGTCCCCCGTAGCAGGATCGAAGACGTTGGCGCTGCGGATCAGAGCGGGCTCGCGGCACCGCAGAAAAGGGTTGCTGGCGCGTTCCAGGGCCATGCCGGAGGGTAAGGTGGGTTCGTTGCGCGCGCGCTGTGCGATGGCTTCCTGCTGGCGCTGCACTATGACCGGATTGTCCGGGTCGGCCTGGGCCGCGAAGTGCAGATTCGTGAGGGTGTATTCATGGGCGCAGTAGACGGCGGTGTGATCAGGTAGCGCCGCGAGGCGTTGCAGACTATGAAACATCTGCGCTGCGGTACCCTCGAAGAGGCGCCCGCAGCCTGCGGCGAAGAGGGTGTCTCCGCAGAAAAGGACATTTTTCCACCAATACGCGATATGATCGCGGGTATGGCCGGGCACCTCCAGCACCGTGAGCATCTCCGCATCCAGCGTCAGGCGACCCTCGGCCACGGCATGGGTCAGCCCCGGAATGCGCCGGTTGGCGCCGTATACGGGAATACCGAAATGCTGCGCCAGCGCTTCCACGCCTCCGGTGTGATCCGCATGATGGTGGGTACAGAGAATGGCGCTCGGGCGGAGCGTATGTTCAGCGCACCAGTCAAGGACGGGTTCCGCGCAACCGGGGTCGATAATCCACGCCCCTTCGGGCGTTTCGGCGACGTAGATGTAGTTATCCGTAAAGGCGGGAATAAAATGAACAGGCATTTTTGCATCTCCCTTCGGGCAAGGTACCATAGGCCCATTATGGCATTGAAGCGGGGTGGTGGACGTTAGTGTTTTCCTTTTTCGCCGCCGCAAGGCCCTTGCGCTGATATGCAACATCCAGGATGCCAAAGTCGACCACGGCAACGACGCGCTGCCGTCTGGTGGAATGGCCGCAGCGGCCGCCTCCTGCTCGACCGTGCCCGGGATATGTTGCCGCACTGGATAGAACGCCTGCAGCCGGAGACCATTCTGCAGCTCGGGCAACCCGTTTTCTGGGGACTGCCGCCCGGACGCGAGCATACCTGGGTATTGCTCAATGATGGCTTTGCCCTGCCTTCTGACGAGTATCTGCAGGCCTACGGTGTCTGTGAAGCGATGCCTTTCGCGGCCATGCGTTTCGACCTGGTGATCGTCCCCTTTTGTCTGACCCGCATGGCCGATCCGCAGGCGGTGCTGGAGGAGTGCTGGCGGGTCCTGCGTCCCGAAGGCCATGTGCTGATCATGGACTTCAATCCGGGGGGGAGCCTGAGCGTGGTACGCCGTTGGCATCTCTGGCGCAGGGATCGCGCTTGGCCATGGCTGCGTCCCTTCCTGCCGCCGGGACGACTGCGCAATCTGCTCAAGGGGCAGGGTTTCGTGCTTCGCGAGGGACGTTATTTTCAATACACCGTTCCGGGTCTGAGGCGCAACGCGCAGTGGATGGAGCTGGTGGGCGACCGCTGGTGGCCGGCAGGGGCCAACGCTTATCTGATACTGGCCCAGCGGCGGGATCCCGAGCGGCCGCTGGTGGGTGCGGTCCGGCCGTTCAAAGTGCGTTCCGGGCGTCAGAAGGTCCGGTCCGAAGCCCCTGTTGCCTATGCTGGTCCCGACCCTGAGAACACCGCCCCATGCCCGAAAAAGTCATAGACCTCTTTACCGATGGCGGGTGCCGCGGTAACCCCGGTATCGGCGCCTGGGGCGCGTGGCTGCGGCTGGCCGGACAGGAGCGGGTCTTATGGGGCTTCGCCCCGGAAACGACGAACAACCGGATGGAGCTGACGGCGGCTTTGCGCGGTCTGGAGGCGCTCAAGCGACCCAGCGCCGTGCGGGTAACCAGTGATTCCCGTTATCTGCGGGATGGCATGACCCAGTGGCTGGCTGGCTGGCAGCGGCGGGGCTGGCGGACGGCGGGCGGGGAGGCGGTCAAAAATCGCGATATCTGGGAGTTGTTGGCGGCGGTGGCTGCCCGCCACCAGGTCCAGTGGGAGTGGGTGAGAGGCCACTCCGGGCATATCGAGAATGAACGGGTGGATGCATTGCTGAATCGGGTCATGGACCAGTATGCAGCGGGCGGGCAGGCGCGGGAGGGCGAAGGATGGCTGTGAGGCAAGTGGTGCTGGATACGGAAACCACGGGCATCGACTGGAAGCAGGGGCACCGGGTGATCGAAATCGGTGCCGTGGAGCTGATCGACCGGCGGGTGACGGGGGCGTATTACCAGCAATACCTCAATCCGCAGCGCAGCAGCGATCCCGAGGCGTTGCGGATACACGGACTGACCGACGAATTTTTGCAGGATCAGCCGGGCTTCGCGGAGGTGGCAGATGCCTTTCTGGAGTTTCTCGGTGACGCGGAGCTGATCATTCACAACGCGCCCTTCGACTTGGGATTCCTGAATCACGAACTGCAACTGGCGGGGAAGGCGCCTTTGCGACAGGCCGTCATGGATACGCTGGCGGATGCGCGCCGCCGTCATCCCGGCCAGAAAAATGATCTGGACAGTCTGTGCCGGCGTTACAGTGTGGAAAACCGCCATCGTGAACTGCATGGGGCCTTGCTGGACACCCGGATACTCGCCGAGGTCTACCTGGCGATGACTGGCGGGCAGGTGGATATGATGGGGATGCTGGGTGCCGCAGGTGGCCCCGCCGCAACGGAGATGCAGTCCGCGGGGGATGACCGTCGGAGTGAGGGCATTCCGGCGGCAGTGTCACGGCCACGGGGCCCCCTGCGGGTAATCCGTGCCAGTGCGGAGGAGTGCATGCTCCATCAGCAATATTTGCAGAATATGGGTGGTAACGCGTTATGGGAGCCGGAAAGCCAGGATATTCCACCGGCTTGACCGGCTAGATCGAGCCTTGCGGAATCCCAACAGGCCCTTCCATAGACCATCCGAAGCCTGGTGTCAGCAGGTCGCTGATGGCGCCTGCCGCGGGAATGCTCCTGAGCAACGCTAGGCTCCATTCCGGTCCATCGCCATAGCCGATAACGATCAGCGCCGCATATTCCCCCGCCTGGATCATGAGGGCGTAGCCATTGCGCCCTTTCATCACCAGTTGTTCTAGGTTGCCGAGTTTGAACTCGCGCATTGCACGGTCGGCCAGGGAGGATATGGACGCCATCACCGCACCTGCCCGGTCTTCACTCACCTCTCCGGATATGGCGGAGGCGAGCATCAGGCCCTCGGTGGAGATGATCGCGGAGGCGTCTATGTCGGCTGAACCATCATTCAGTTCAGCGAGAATGGATTGCATCTTTTTGGTGCGCAAAATTCCTCCTGGCGATCTCTAGCACTACCCGAGAACATGGCAAATTTACGGGAGCTTGTATCCTGCTTGCCAGCTGTCAGGCCGGATGTTCGGCAAAGTCTGCTTTGCGCTCGATCAACTCGATGCGGTAGCCGTCGGGGTCTTCCACGAAGGCGATAACGGTGTTGCCGTGCTTCATGGGTCCCGCCTCGCGCACCACCTTTCCGCCCCGCTGGCGGATGCCGTCGCAGGCCGCCACGGCATCCTCAACTTCTATGGCGATATGTCCGAAGCCGTCGCCGAGGTCGTACCGTTCCACGCCCCAGTTATAGGTCAGCTCAATTACCGCCCCGGCATTCTCGTTCTGATAACCGACGAAGGCCAGGGTAAATTTGCCTTCGGGATAATCGTTACGGCGCAGGAGTTGCATGCCGAGTACCTCCGTGTAGAAGGCAATGGCGCGGTCCAGATCGGCGACGCGCAGCATGGTGTGCAATATGCGCATGAGAAGAATCTCCTTAACTTGAAAGCAGGTAATCCAGAGGCTCCACCACTTCCAGGCGGTAGCTCTGGCTGGCAGGAATGACCATGCTGTCGCCAGCATGCAACTCCTGAACGTCATTGCCCCCCTCGGCATGGTAGTAGGCCATCCCGCTGAGTACCCGGATGGTCTCCGCCACTTCGCTGCTCAAAGTATAGACGCCCGGGTGCAGAAGGGTGAGGCTGTGCATGCTGCCATCGGCGAGAATGACGCTGCGCTCGCTACGTCGCCCGTCCAGAGAGATGCGGCTGGTTTTGCCCAGTGCGTTGACTGGCAGATGCTGGTCGGGTGCCATCCGCCTTAACCCTGCAAACGTTTTTCGATGCGCAGACGCAGCGCATTGAGCTTGATGAAGCCCCCGGCGTCCTTCTGATTGTAGGCGCCGGCATCATCTTCAAAGGTGGCGATACGTGGGTCAAAGAGGCTCTCCTGCGACTTCCGTCCCACCACCATACAATTCCCCTTGTAGAGTTTGAGGCGCACCACGCCGTTGACCAGTCGCTGGCTCTGATCGATGAGCGTCTGCAGGGCGCGGCGCTCCGGGCTCCACCAGAAGCCGTTGTAGATGATGCTGGCGTAGCGCGGCATGAGTTCATCCTTGATGTGGGCGACCTCCCGGTCCAGGGTGATGGATTCGATGGCGCGATGGGCCTTGAGCAGAATGGTGCCGCCGGGAGTCTCGTAGCAGCCCCGGGATTTCATGCCGACGTAACGGTTTTCGACGATGTCCAGGCGGCCGATGCCATGCTCGCCGCCGACGGTGTTGAGGTGCGCCAGCAACTGCGCGGGATTGAGCGGCTCCCCGTCGACGGCGATGGGGTCGCCGTGGGCGTAGGTGATCTCCAGATAACGGGGCTGGTCCGACGCTTGTTCCGGCGCCGTGGTCCAGCGCCACATGCTGTCTTCGGGCTCCGCCCAGGGATCTTCGAGAACGCCGCCTTCATAAGAAATATGCAGCAGGTTGGCATCCATGGAGTAGGGGGATTTCTTGCCGTGACGTTCCACCGGAATGCCGCGCTGTTCGGCATAGGCGAGGAGCTTTTCGCGGGAGTTCAGATCCCATTCCCGCCAAGGGGCGATGACCTGAATGTCGGGATTGAGGGCGTAGGCGCCCAGTTCAAAACGTACCTGATCATTGCCCTTGCCGGTGGCCCCATGGGCGACGGCATCGGCGCCCACGTCGGCGGCGATTTCCACCATGCGCTTGGCGATGAGGGGCCGGGCGATGGAGGTGCCCAGCAGGTACTCGCCCTCGTAGAGGGTGTTGGCGCGGAACATGGGGAACACGTAATCCTGGACGAATTCCTGGCGCAGATCATCGATGAAGATTTCCCTGGCGCCGAGCTTCTCGGCCTTGGCGCGCGCCGGTTCCAGCTCTTCACCCTGACCGATGTCGGCGGTGAAGGTGACCACGTCGCACTGGTACTGGTCCTGCAGCCACTTGAGGATGACCGAGGTATCCAGACCACCGGAATAGGCGAGAACGACTTTCTTGACCATGCGTCAATCTCCTTGCAGTGCGGCCACGGGGCCGATGCCGAATAAAAATTCCATCAGGGCTTTCTGGGCGTGCAGGCGGTTTTCCGCCTCTTCCCAGACGACGGATCGGGGTCCGTCGATGACTTCGGCGCTGACCTCCTCGCCACGGTGGGCGGGGAGGCAGTGCATGAACAAGGCATCCGGCGCGGCGGCGGCCATGAGTGTGGCGTTGACCTGGAAGGGGGCGAGAATCGCCTTGCGCGCGGCGGCCTCCTCTTCCTGACCCATGCTGGTCCAAACGTCGGTGACAATCAGGTTTGCCCCGCGCACTGCGGCCACCGCATCATGCAGGACCGTGACCTGAGCGCCGCCGCTCTGCAACATTCCGGCGCTGGGCACATACCCCGCCGGGCTGCCGATGCGCAGCCGAAAGTCGAAAATCTGCGCGGCTTCCATCCAGGAGTGGGCCATATTATTGCTGCCGTCGCCGATATAGGCCACGGTCCTGCCGCGCAGGTCACCCCAGCGTTCCGTTGCCGTCATCAGATCGGCGAGAAGCTGACAGGGGTGATGGTCGTCGGAGAGACCGTTGATCACCGGCACCCGCGAAGCGGCAGCGAAGCGGAGGAGGTTGTCGTGGCCGAAGGTGCGGATCATCACCATATCGACCATGCGGGAGATGACCCTGGCCGTGTCCTCGACGCTCTCGCCGCGCCCCAGTTGGGTATCCCGCGGCGAGAGGAAAAGGGCGTGGCCGCCCAATTGGGCCATGCCCGTCTCGAAGGATACCCGGGTGCGGGTGGAGGATTTCTCGAAGATCATCGCCAGGGTCCGGCCCGCGCAAGGGGCGTAACGTTCGCCGTCCCGCTGGATTTTCTTCAGGGCGATGGCACGTTGCAGGAGCGCCCGCAGTTCGCTGGGGCTGAGGTCGGAGAGGCGCAGAAAGTGACGGACGTTCATGATGCGGATTCCAGAAGGCTGGCCAGGCCAGCGACGAGAAGATCGATTTCTGCCTCCTGCAGAATCAGCGGGGGCAGCAGACGAATGACTTTTTCAGCCGTGACGTTGATGAGCAGGCCAGCCTCCAGGGCGCGTTCCACCAGACGTTCGGGTTTATGGGCCAGTTCGATGCCCACCATCAGGCCCATGCCGCGTATCTCCAGCACCTCGGGGTGCCCGCCAAGGCGCTTCTGCAGGCGCTGCCGGAGCAGGGCGCCCATCCGCCCGGCGTGGGCGGGGATGGCCTCTTGCTGCATGGTGTCGAGCACCGCCTGGGCGGCGGCGCAGACCAGCGGCCCGCCGCCGAAGGTGGTGCCGTGTTTGCCCGGCCCGAAGAGCGCGGCGGTCGGCTGGCGGGCCAGCATGGCGCCGATTGGTACCCCGTTGCCCAGCCCCTTGGCCAGGCTAAGCACGTCGGGGCGCAAGCCGGGAATCTGCTGGTAGGCGAAGAAGGCCCCGGTACGGCCGATGCCCGTCTGCACCTCGTCCAGCATCAGGAGCAGGCCGTGCGCGTCGCAGACCTCCCTCAGCCCGGTCAGGAAGCCTTCCGGTGCCGGACGCACCCCGCCTTCGCCCTGAAGAGGCTCGGCGAGAATGGCGCATATGCCGGGGTTGGCCTGAACCAGGGCGCGGACGGTAGGGAGATCGCCATAGGGGGCGCGCACGAACCCCGGCAGCAGGGGGCTGAAGCCTTCCTGGATGCGGAAATTGCCGGTGGCCGTGAGGGTCGCCAGGGTACGGCCATGAAAGGCGTTGCTGAACACCAGAATCTGCGGTTCGGCGATGCCCTTGCCATGACCATGGAGGCGAGCGATTTTGATCGCCGCTTCATTGGCCTCTGCGCCGCTGTTGCAGAAAAATGCCGCATCCATGCCGCTGACGGCGCAGAGGGTATCGGACAGCTTTTCCTGCGCCGGGATACGGTAGAGATTGGACGTGTGCAACAGTTGCCCAGCCTGAGTCTGCAGGGCGCGGGTGACGGCCGGGTGGCTGTGCCCCAGGCCGCAGACGGCGATCCCCGCCAGGGCGTCCAGATAACGGCGCCCTTCGTTATCATAGAGCCAGACGCCCTCACCCCTTGCAAAAGCGACCGGTAACCGGGCGTAAGTGGACATGAGTGGCATCAGGCGGGTGCCTCCCCGTCCAGGGCGAAAGCCGCGTGCAGCGCCCGCACCGCGAGTTCCAGATATTTCTCTTCGATGACGACGGAAATCTTGATCTCGGAGGTGGAAATCATCTGGATGTTGATGTTTTCCCGCGCCAGGGTTTCAAACATGGTGGCGGCGATGCCGGCGTGGGAGCGCATCCCGACGCCTACCACGGAAACCTTGACGATATGGGTGTCGCCCCGCACGTCCTCGGCGCCGAGACCCCGCGCCACGCCCTGGAGAATATCGCGGGACTTGGCGAAATCATTGCGGTCCACCGTGAAGGTGAAGTCGGTTTTGCCCGCTTCCGAGACATTCTGGAGAATCACGTCCACATTGATATTGGCCGCGGAAATCGGACCCAGAATGGCGGAGGCGATACCCGGATGGTCGGGCACGCCGACCACGGTGATCTTGGCTTCATTGCGGGAGAAGGCGATGCCGGAGACGCGGGGAGCTTCCACAGAATTTTCCTCATTGGTGACCAGGGTGCCGGGACCATCCTGAAAAGACGACAAGACCCGCACGGGAACATGGTACTTCATGGCGAATTCGACGGAGCGGGTTTGCAGGACCTTGGCACCGAGGCTGGCCATTTCCAGCATTTCTTCAAAGGTGATGCGATCCAGACGGCGCGCCCGGGTTTCCACCCGCGGGTCGGTGGTGTAAATGCCATCCACATCGGTGAAGATATCGCATTCATCGGCATGCAGGGCGGCCGCCAGTGCCACGGCGGTGGTGTCGGAACCGCCGCGACCCAGGGTGGTGATATTGCCATGGGGATCGACCCCCTGGAAGCCCGCCACGACCACGATCCTGCCGGCATCCAGCGCCGCGCGGATCTTGTGATCGTCGATGTGCTCGATGCGCGCCCGGTTATGGGCGGAATCGGTCCTGATGGCGACCTGCCCGCCGGTGAACGAAATGGCGGGTTGACCGATACCTTCCAGCGCCATGCTCAGCAGCGCGATGGCCACCTGCTCGCCGGTGCTGAGCAGGGTGTCCAGTTCGCGTTCCGCCGGGGTATCGGCCAGGGCGCGCGCCAGTTGCAGGAGGCGGTCCGTCTCGCCCGACATGGCGGAAACCACCACCACCACTTGGTGGCCGGCGCGATGACTGGCCGTGACCCGTTCCGCGACGGCCCGGATGCGTTCCACACTGCCCACGGAAGTACCGCCGAATTTCTGTACGATCAGTGCCATTTGTGTGATTTTGTGATTTTGTCAAAATGAAGGACTAATTAAATCATAAAGCGCCGGTCATGGGTATGCGTGGCGGCGGGTGCCGCCCGAGGGGTGTCATCATGGCCTCACGGCCCGGTCGGACCTTTGCAACAGCCAAGAACGGCATTGTTGCCTCGCACCAGGGGGCGGGATGGGGGCTTGCCCATGGCGCGGAGCCGGCTCAGTGGACGGTGGGGGTGCTGTTGCCGCTCTTTTTGCGGCCGTCCAAGAAGGCATAAATGGGACAGTAGCCAAAAATCCCCGTAGCGATGAGGAGATAGCCGGACAGCGTCCATTCCCAGAATGGCCAGGGGTACCAGAGCAGAACGGCGGCGATTATGGCGCCGAAGTAAATACGCAGCCAGCGCTCGGTGGTGTTCATGTTTTTGATGACTTTCACGGTCCTGCTCCTCCGTAAATCAGAGAACCATATGTGAATTGCACTATAGGTCTGATCGGGGCGCCCTGCAACAGCATCGCCGATTCCACCAGGTGCCGTCCCGGATTGGCTGGACGCGCGGGCCTTCTGCCCCGTTTGCCCGCTTACCCCGGCAGTAGCGCATCTACCCGGTGCCGGGCGATGGAGTGGCCGTGGGCGGCGGCCTTCGAGGGCCACTTCAGGCCCAGGGCGTTTTTCGCCGCGGGGTCGCCCTCGTCGGCATGAATGATGTGCTGGACGATCTGCTCGCCCAGCGTCAGGGGGATTCGCCCTTTCAGGCTGTCCAGGGCACCTTCCAGACGACGTCCGTTGCCCCGCGTCGGCCCGCGCATTGTTCTCCGGTCATGGTACCGTCTTCTATCCATCTCAGGATGGAGCGGGTCGTGACCCTCGCCAGCATTGCGGCGGTGGGGGTGCGGATGGCGGGGCTATCCAGGGGAGGGGCATCACATCCTCCAAATGCGCATGTCGCCGTCTGCGCGGCTCTGCTTGGTAAAGCGCGTCGTCGTGTCCGTCAAATCTTCCGGCAGTACGCGGGACAAAATTATGTTCCCGTATATTGGCGCATTACGACAACGGCTTCCGCACATTTTTTAACGCGTTGCACGGACGGTTTTGTCGATACCGAACGTCATGGCGCTTGCAGTGATGAAAAGGTATATACTGTGCGAGTGTCCAGCCATATCCCGGATGAGGGCTGCGCAAGCAATCCCGTACCAGCGCATTCACTTTGTTCCGTATCCCAGCGCTGGTTTCTTTTCCGTGACGACACTAAGCGTGAAACCGCCATCCCTATGTTTTTATGATGGTATCGCTGTAACAGGCCACCATCGCGTCATGAGTGATCAGTCGCATAGGTTCGACAAGCGCTTGCGCGACCAGAATTCGGTCGAACGGATCGGCGTGATGTGCCGGCAAGTCCTCGACGGCCGCCGCATGCTCGGGCTCGACCGGCAAGAAACGGTAACCAGATTCACCAAAGTAGCGCATCGCCTCCTGGCTGGATACCGGCATGTCGCCGCGTCCAAGACTGCGCTTGATGGCGATCTCCCAGATAGTCGCGGCGCTGATCCAGATCGAAGACTTCGGCAACTCGATCATCTCCCGTGCCTTTTTCGATAACTTCGGGCTGTCGGTAATCGCCCAAAGGGCGACATGGGTATCCAGCAAGAGATTCAGGATTGCTCACCGAAAAACATGCGGGCCACTTCGGCATTGTGGGTATCGATGCTGTCCGGCACATCGAATTTGCCTTTGGCAACACCGATGCGCTTACCACCTGGCGATGTTTCCATGGGCACGAGCTTAGCTGCTGGACGGCCGTTACGGGCAATAACGATTTCACGCTCCTGCCCCTTCTCGATGGCGTCCACCAAGCGGGACAGCGAGGACTTCGCTTGTAGCATGTTGACTGAGTGCATCCTAATTCTCCAGCTTCGGCAACCCCATCACATTTTCGGCGCGGAATGGTTGACCTTCTCCACGAGACCACACTTAGTCTAGTTTAGCTAATAGCCAAACGCAATATGCTTAACCTCGGTCCGCGATCTGCATTCCGCAAGCCGTTTGGTACTCGTACCGGGTTTCCTGAATTATAAGCCCCTGACATAATGGCCTTATGGATGTGTATGGATCCTGACCATTCTGGCCACACCCTCATCGAACTCATGGACATCACCGCCATCATCGACAATCCAGCGGCGGTCGCCATTCCCAAATATTTTCGCAGCATCCAAATCGCCAGCGCCCTATCCGTCATCGGCCATTTCCGCATCGCGGCGGGCATCCTCACGTGGTGCGCAGCGAGTTGCAGGCGCTGTATGAAGTTGGACTGCGGCAGGCACCTTCCTTGCCCGACTGTGGTCTACACTGAAGATCAGAGAGGTATCGGGCAGTTCGGCGGAATCACGTCAGGAGAACCAGCATGGCAACGGATTTACGGGCACTCAGGAAGCAGATCGGACAAAGCATCTGGCTGGACAATCTATCGCGCACCCTCATCCACGACGACATTCTGCGGCGTTATATCGACGAGGACGGGATCAGCGGGGTGACGTCCAACCCCAGCATCTTTCAGAAGGCGATTCACTCCAGCCCCTACTATCGGGACGACCTTTGCCGGCCCGCGGACTCCGCGGAAGAGTTGTACGAGCGTCTGGTGGTGGAGGATCTGCGTAACGCCTGCGATCTGTTGCGGGCGGTGCATGTGGAAACGGACGGCGACGACGGCTGGGTGAGCTGGGAGGAGTCGCCGCGGCTGGGCCAGGATGAGGCCGCCACGGTGGCCGAGGCGCTGCGGCTGCGCGGGCTGGTGCAGCGGGATAACCTGTTGATCAAGGTGCCGGCCACGCCCGCCGGTATCCGCGCCTTCGCCACACTCATCGGTCAGGGGGTGTCGATCAATGTGACCCTGATGTTCGGGCTGAAGCATGTTCATGAGGTGTTGGCGGCCTATCAGAAGGGCTTGACGCAGTGGGTGGTGGGCGGCGGTGATCCGCGTAAGGTGAAGGCGGTCGCCAGTCTCTTCCTGTCGCGGGTGGATACGCTGGTCGATCAAAAGCTGGAGGCCATCGGCACGCCGGAGGCGCTGGCGCTGCGGGGCAAGGCGGCGGTGGCGATGGCGAAGTCGGCATACGCCATCTATCAGGATGTTTTTCACGGTGCGGGCTTTGCGGCGTTGCGCGCTGCGGGCGGGCGGCCCCAGTATCTGCTCTGGGCGAGCACCAGCACCAAAAATCCGGCCTACCCCGATCTGCTCTATGTCGAGCCGCTGATGGGGCCGGAAACGATCAACACCTTGCCCGACGACACGCTGGCCCGGCTCCGTGACCACGGCAGCCTGGTGGCCCGGGTCGAAGACGGCAGGGTCGAGGCGCAGCGGACCATGGCGCAACTGGCCAGCCTGGGAGTCGATATGGACGGCGCCGTGGCGGAGCAGTTGCAGACCGAAGGCCTGGCCGCTTTTGCCAAGAGTTTCGAGGAGATGCTTGCGGAGGTGAAGCGCGCGATGGGGTGAGACGCGCCGCATCGACCGATACGGCTCAGAAGCCGACGGTGTTGAACCCGGCGTCCACGTAGGTGATCTCGCCAGTGATGCCGGAGGCGAGGTCGGAGCAGAGGAAGGCGGCGGCGTTGCCGACTTCTTCCTGAGTCACGTTGCGGCGCAGGGGCGCTTGTTCTGCATAGTGTTCCAGAATCTTGCGGAAATCACTGATACCGCTGGCCGCGAGGGTGCGGATGGGGCCGGCGGAAACGGCGTTGACGCGGATGCCGTCCGCACCCAGCGAGTAGGCGAGATAACGGATGCTGGCCTCGAGACTGGCCTTGGCGAGCCCCATCACGTTGTAGTTGGTCATGGCGCGCTGGGCGCCGAGGTAGCTGAGGGCCAGCAAGGCGCCCTGCCGACCCTGCATGAGCGGGCGCATGGCCCGGGCCATGGCGGTGAAGCTGTAGGAGGATACCTCGTGGGCGATGCGAAAGCCCTCGCGGGTGGTGGCGTCCAGATAGCTGCCGCTGAGTTCCTCTTTGGGCGCGAAGGCGGCACCGTGAACGCCGATGTCGACGCCGCCCCAGAGCGCTCCGACCTTCTGCATGGCGGCGGCCAGTTGCGCTTCATCCATCAGGTCGAGTTCCAGCGGCGTCGGCGCCCCGATCTGGGCGGCCAGTTCCTCCACCCGGCTTTTGGTGCGTTCGCCCTGATAGGTGAGCAGCACTTCCGCACCCTGGCGGCGCATGGCCTGGGCGATGCCCCAGCAGATGGAACGGTCATTGGCCACGCCGACGATCAGCGCCTTTTTCCCTACCATGAAACCCATTGCAAAACCCCCTATGACAGAATGATCAGCGCGTATAAATGGTAAGGCGTGAGCCCGGTTGAATTTCGCTGGCGGAGGCCAGGCGATTCCACTGAATCAGCGATTTGGGCTGGACATGGAACTGCTGGGCGATCTGCCAGAGCGTGTCGCCCGGACGCACCACGTAAGTCGTGGTTCGCGCCAGGCTGGCGGCGCGCTCCTGGCGGTGGCTGATGGCGGCGACCATGGTCTGTGCCGGGATGTTCAGCACCTGTCCGGGATGGAGAATGGACCGTTGGGTGAGGTGGTTGGCGCGGGCCAGCAGAGAGACGCCGACTCCAGCGCGCTGGGCGATTTGCCAAAGACTTTCACCGGGCCGCACGGTGAGGCGCCGGTTGCCGCGCGCGGCGGTATAGACCTGTGCGGGCATGCTGCCGCCGCCACCCGGGATATGCAGAGTTTCGCCGATCTGCAGGTCACGCGCGGAACGGATGTGGTTCCAGCGCATGAGGTCCTTGACGCTGACCCCGGCCCGTTGCGCGAGCTGGGAGAGCGTGTTGCCGGGACGCACGGTGAGCGCCCGCGTCCGGCTCCGGGCATAGACGGCGTTTTGCAGATGGCCGGACCCGCCGGCGCCGTAGACGACCAGGTGCTGCCCGACCTGCAGGTCGCGCGCGGAACGGAGGTGATTCCAGCGTTTGAGGCTGGCGACGCTGACCCCGGCCCGTTGCGCCAGATGCCAGAGCGTCTCACCGGGGCGGAGGGTGAGGCGACGGAAGGCCGGGCGGGGCACCGGTTGCGGCGCAACGACGGGCTGGGCGGCGGCTTCCTGGGGCATGGTCAGCAGCGCGCTCTTCAGGGTGGCGGCCTTGTCTTTGGGCACCACCAGATGGTAGTCGGCCGGGGCGACGCCGTAGCTCAGCCCGGCATTGAGGTGTTGCAGTTCGCTGACCGGCATGTTCATCAGGTTCGCCGCCACGTTCAGGGCCACGGATTTGGGCGTGGTCACGACCGCGATGTGTGCCGCGTTGGGAATGGAGGGCAGGGAGACATGGTAGGCCTTGGCATTGCGGATGACCTGCGCCAGGGCGAGGAGTTCGGCCACGTAGTCTTCGGTCTGCTGCGGCAGGGCGAGATCCCAGAAATCGGTGGGCTTGCCTGCCGCGACATTCTGTTGGATGGCGGCGGAAACGGTACCCTGCCCGGCATTGTAGGAGGCGATGGCGAGGAGCCAGTTGCCGCCGAAATAGTTGTAGAGATAGGAGAGATAATCGAGGGCCGCGTTGGTGGAGGCGATGAGACTCAGGCGAGGGTCGCCATAGCGGGTGTTTTGCAGGCCGAAATTGCGTGCGGTGCCGGGTATGAATTGCCAGAGGCCCGCCGCGGCAGCCGGGGAGTAGGCCCTGGGGTTGTAACCGCTCTCGATGGCCGGCAGCAGCGCCAGCTCCATGGGCATGCCGCGTTCCGCAACGGCGTTCACCACGTAATATAGGAAGGGGCGGGAGTTGTCGAGGATCTGTTCCAGCTTGCCCTGATGTTGCAGGAACCAGGTGCGCCATTTATCCACTTCCACGCGGGAGACGTCGCTGATGCGCAGGCCGTCGTCGATATGGGTCCAGACATTGCCGGTTCCCGTCTGGTTGCCAAAGGCGCCCGATGCCTCGAACCGCTGCAGAGTGGCCGACAGGCCGGAGACGGTGCCGACCGGCCCCGCTACCGGTTCGCTGCTTTGCAGGTCCACGTTCTGCGCGCCGGCGTTCAGGGCCTGTGCTACGCCGCTCTGGAGGTCACCTTGTTGCAGGCCTATGGTTTGGCTATCCGCCCATGCCATAGGAATGCCGCCGAGTGCCACCAGCGTGGCCATAGCGATAACTCGCTTCTTCATACTCCCTCCTGGCGGGCCGGAACCACAAGGGGTGTCCCGCAGATATAATGCCTTATACAAGGATATCATTGTAAACATGGGGTTGGCATCAGGCTTGCTGACTGCTATCCCGATAGTAAGCAAAATGGATGCCTTCCGTCAAACGATGTTCGTCGCTCCGCGCAGGATACCGGCGAGTCGGAGAGGCTGTTATCATCGCCCTTTTAGCCGCCTCAGGTTGCGCATCATGTCCGTCCGTACCCGTTTTGCTCCCAGTCCCACCGGTTATCTGCATATTGGCGGTGTCCGCACCGCACTCTACTCGTGGTTGCACGCGCGTCAGCAGGGGGGGCGTTTCATTTTGCGTATCGAGGATACGGACGTGGAGCGTTCGACGCCGGAAGCAACAGTCGCCATTCTGGAGGGAATGGCCTGGCTGGGGCTGGACTGGGACGAGGGACCGTTCTATCAGATGCGGCGCATGGACCGCTACCGGGAAGTGCTGGCGCAGATGCTGGCGGCGGGAACGGCCTACCATTGCTATTGCAGTCGGGAAGAAGTGGAGGCCATGCGCGAGGATCAGCGCCAGCGCGGCGAGAAACCGCGCTATGACGGCCGTTGCCGGCAGCGCACGACGGTGCCGGAGGGGATTGCGCCGGTGATTCGCTTCCGCAGCCCGGACGACGGCGAAACGGTGGTGGAAGACCTGATTCACGGTACGGTGCGCTTTCAGAATAGCGAAATGGACGACCTGATCATCGCCCGCTCCGACGGAACGCCGACCTACAATTTCTGCGTGGTGGTGGATGACTGGGATATGGGCATCACCCATGTGATCCGCGGCGACGATCATCTCAACAATACCCCGCGGCAGATGCAGATTCTGCAGGCGCTGGGCGCGCGGGTGCCGGTTTATGCCCATGTGCCGATGATTCTCGGTCCGGACAAGCAGAAGCTGTCCAAGCGTCACGGGGCGGTGAGCGTGCTGG
>JAPTWR010000114.1:81702-88702 GCA_028065135.1 Acidithiobacillus sp. | reverse complement strand
GCCATCGACACGCTATGGGAAATCCTCCCCTACAACCTTAAATCGGTTGAACGGCCCACGCCAGACAATGTGCGGTCCTCCTACCAGCTTATCCCGAATATGGGGAAGGATATGGTATCTGAGGCAGTACGTGCCCTGGCCAGCCATTACGACGAAACGAATAGTCGCTTCGTGCTCAACGACAGTCTTTATGGCCGGTTCTACGTGGAGTTGGCTGTGAAAGCGCAATAAGGAAACAAAGTGCTTCCGCCGCACGAAATGGCAAGCTAATTCTTACGGGTGCCCAAGTGGCACCCGCTTTATTACGCAGGGGCAACCCTGCTTTTCTATAATGCCGTTATAGAAAAGCAGAGCGCATAACCTATATGAAAAGCTTTCTCCCTGCTTGCAGGCGTGATCAGGCCGTAATCCTGAAATGCGGCACTTTCTACATATCTGTGGCATCTCCGCGGCATGAATACCGATGTCGCACGATAGCCATACAAACTTGCAATTAATAATCCGTAATTAGGAGAACCATTATGTCACAAGACGAAACGAAACCAACAAACTGGAGAATCGTCCCTGTAAAACCCACTCGACAAATGGGCATTGCAGGGATATTTGCTGAAGCCCAGGGTAAAGGCTGTGAGGGCATCTACAAAGCCATGCTGGCTGTCGCCCCACAAGCGCCTCAAGGAGCCATTTCTTCCATGTCAGCGGCTGTTCCTGATGAGGTGATGGCCGCTCTCAATCGGATGTGTACTCCACTCGATGAGTCTTATCTGAAAGGAATCACCGCGCAGGAAGACGCCAAATGCATGGCGTTGATCCGGGATTACATTCTTTCGGTCTGCGCTCAATCGCAGTAGACCAATACGAAACCTACCTGGCAGCGACACTCCATTGTGGCGTGTTGCGTCCATTTCTCTCCGATATATCCAAGGAGCAGCCCATGAACGGTTACAAAGCGTTCTACAAACATCGGCAGTGTGAAGTCCTGGCCGATACCAGTTACGAGGCCCAGAAGAAGGCGGCGGCCATCCTCAAAGCCAAGAAGTCGTATGAGGTGACGGTCATGCTCTGCGAAAAAATAGGGAGCAGGTAGTTCATGCCCCACTGTTTTAACCCATCCACTCAGTAACCCATTACCCGTTCGGGGCCAACACCACCATCCGTGGACTGCTGCGCCCTACCCAGGAGAAAACACTATGGAAATTACCGTAAACACCGAGCGAGGCCTATTTGTTCAAAACTTCAATGATGGCTGTACCGCCTTGGGGTTCGATCAAGTGTTTAAGACCCTCGAAAAAATAGTCCAGCGGCTTGGGCTGTCCATGCCCGTCCGTGAGGACGATAAGGGCACGCTGTCTCAATACCTCCTATACAAGGAGGCCATCAAGGCCTACGCCGATGCCCGCCTCAGCGAAACCTGGCACCACCCGGACGCTTTACCGGAGGTGTGCAAGGTCATCGATCGCTGCCTGGTCAGTGGCGCTCGCGTCCGACTGTTCTATGGAGACACGAATACTGGGCGTGAATGGGGCGAAGAGAATGACGTTCTGGGCACCATTGGCCGCACGTCCGGGCCGCTCAAGTCACCGATTCTCGTGCCCAAAGGCGAACGTTCCGGTACCACCATTCTGGAGCACTGCCTTGTGAAAATCATGAACGCCGACACCCGTCGCGTCCTTTGGGTGCATGATCGCTACCAAGCGCCGGTATTCTCGATCACCGAAGACCACACGCCCAAATTGCCCTTCAATGCAACCATGGACGGAATTTCCAAGGCCCGGTTTGCGTCGTTTGCCAAAGCGGCCGCGTGGGTGGCGTTCATGTCCGGCGAATGTCTGCAGGATTAACCAGTTAACCGGTCGGCCAAACACCGACCGTCAAGGAGTGTCAGCATGGATCAACAAGCGCATATCATTGCCTCATACCAATCCGCCATGCGGATGATTGCCATCCTGGCAAATGAGGGCATGACAACCGATGGTGCCCACCATAAACAATACTTCCTGGAAAAAATCCTGGGAGTAGCCGATCCGGATCTATTGGAGCGGATACAGGGTGCGTTTGCCCCCGGAATTCCGTCGTAGATCAGACGCCGCACCATCCATCCCAACCCCGGCATCATTGCCGGGGTGTCTGCAACTGCTTTTACGGATCAACCGCCGGCACCCGTGCCGGCCATCAGGAGGTTTCATATGAACCGAAACACCCGCAATGACACAGGCACCGTGACCGTCTTGGCTGCGGTGGCTTTGGCGCTGGGATATACAGCAATGACAGAGCAAGAGGTCTCAACCCTGCATCATAAATGGAATGACATTCAGCCTGCTATGGCGCATGAGGTAATACATGCCATTTCCAAAGTCCTTGCGAAGCGGGAGCACGCCCAAAACCTACCGCAGTATGTTTTGGTCAGAATTTTCACTGATCGCCTGACCTGGGCCGTCCGCGTCGTGCAGAAAGGCGAACTCTATGGGTTACGAAATTGCATTATGCACGTAAAGGACGAAGCGCTGGTTGAGTTTTACGATACCCGCTTCCCACACACCAATCTGGGGCAATTCGTCTCCAGATATCCCATCTCCACCATGATCGGAACCCATCCTTATGGCCACGGCCTTTGTCTGGATGGAGGGGAGCCGGACTGGACCATTTCCGATGCATGCTTTGGCAAAATTCAGGACTGGTTAATGAGTCTGGATTTATTGCCGCACAAGGAGTTTGAATATGTTTGAAATGACCGAAGCACTCATCCACCACGCACGTTTCTGCGTGCTGGATATAACCAACGCGGATCCCAAAGAGATCGAGCGGGAATTGACCACGGCGCGAGCGTTCGCTTTCGACGCCGGAAGAGCCGCCTTTCGCAATCAGGTTCCCATGCCATCTTTTCTCCCGGAAATCATTTGCGGAGCCTATGAGGATGGCCATATGGAAGCCTGCCTGGACGATTCGGATGAGCGTGAAGCCGAAGAATGGCGTCGCACATACGCCGAAGAGCAGGAGTTTTACCGGCTCAACTACCCGGATTCTCCCGTAGAACGCGCTCTATACTGCCCGGGTGGGCATAATATGGTTTGGACCAAGGCCGGATATGACGAATGCGCCGCATGCGGCCAGATCATGACGGAAAACGCGGCAGAAGAGTACATGAGTTCGCTGGTTCGCGCCGGTCAATGCATGTAGGGTCACCGCCATGGGCGTCATACCCACAAACAGCACCATGCCTGGCGGCTGCAACAGGGCAAAGCCCAAAACAGGGCGTCATCAGGCCCGCCGCTATGCACGGCCAAACTGAACAGGAGCCATTATATGAGCAGTTGGAAACCGCAGTATAAGGAGACCGTATATTGCATCGTCAACGATACGGTCAAAGAGAAAGTGGTCGCCTCTGGCCTGAGCATGAGCGATGCCTTATGCCTCCTGGAGGCCGGTCAACTTTTCTCAACCTTCAAGGAAGCAAATGAGTATCTCCGCAACAAGCATGCAAAGCAGTAAGCAATGTCGCCGCATTCTGCGGCGGAAACTCAGAAAATGGCCAATGAACTATTGGCCGAAGGGATGCCTCCGTCTGCTGATGAAACACCGGTGGACGGAAGGCTGGACACCATAACCTGGAATCTTGCTGGCATCATGTCCAGCAAGATCTCATTCCCATGTCTTCGCGATATGGGAATGAGTAATTTCTACGCCACCTGGGGCCACCAGGAATTACCATATACGGACCACACGCGCTGACCAGCGCACCAAACGAGGAGTGTCTGCATGAACATCACGATTCAACATACTGAATTAGGGCGCTATGCCCTCATCTCCGCCGCACCGGGGCAGGATATCGAACTGCTTCTGGACGACGTGATCCCTACCTCTCAATGCCTGCGGCGCCACGCGGAAGCACTACGCCGCAAATCGACGACCGGGGCAGGACACTTGGCCTCTCTGATCGAAACTGCAGCGGATCGTTACGAAAGTGGCATTCACTAAGGAGCGTGACCAAATGCGAAAAGAAATATTCACCGGCAACGTCAGCCGGTATTTTGTACAACGGCAGTGCCCATGGGCCGCCAAAATTGTGAAGATACACGGAGGCTATATCGCTTTCGAGTCAATAGGGGACTGGAAGACATGGAAAAATCAAAAGTAATGTGCCGCCAATACGGCAAAAATCATACAGGTAGGGCACTCGTAGCCGCTGTGGAGTTTGCCAATGGCGTCCTCACTTGCAACCACAAACCAATTCAGGAGGTGTTATGAAACTGCGATTCTCTTCGGCCGACGTGGCCATGTTGTATCACCACGCCCTGCGCTGTCAGGAACATAACCCATCGTTCAGTGAACTGAACGACCCGAAGCTGCATAAGGGCGGAGTCGTAAAAATTGGAGAGCACGGCTTTCCGGACCATAACAACATCGAACTCGCAAAAGTGCCGGCTGCTTTGTGGCTCGTGAAGGACAACGGAGTTTACCTTATATCCAACGGTTTGCCCCGCCTTCTGCTGGACCAGGACAACAAAGACCGCTATGCCAAAAATCGTGTGGCCTATGCCAACGGTTATGATCCGGACAGGAATACAGACTGGTACGATCGGCTCGGCATACTGAACGGAGACGACTTCTCGGCTGCGTTACCCGTAGAGCATTTTGCCAAAGCTTGTGATCCAGAAACGCGCAGTATTTGTCTAAACGTCACACGGAAATATATCACTGTGCTTTAGGAGGCCATTATGTCGAGGCCGAGCATCTTAAAGACATGGGCATGCTCACCGGAGACACCGACGCTGAGGTCGTCGATCATAGCGTCGAGATTTTATATGGAATTATTCCTGAACTCTAAAGAGGTAACATTGACTTAGGAGAAACCACATGATTGTCCGAAAAATCACCATCTACCTACGCGGCGAAACTGAAGCCGACGTGGAAGATGCGTTCAACGAAGCCGTTGATCGCCTCGGCGCTGGCTGTGCAACTGGCGCAGACAGCAACAGCACATCCGGGTTCACTTTCGAGAATACGGATAAAGTGCCACCAGACGAAGTCCCATGCTAAAAGGGGGTCGAAAAATGACCGCCAAAAAACAGATCGGCCGCTTCCTGGTAACCGTGTGTCCAAGCATCTACATATCCCGGCTAGGAAAAGTTGATATTCGCATATGCGAACCAAACTCATGGGGTGGTAGAGAAGAAGATGGGAAATTGTACACCACCTCTATGCTGCTGGCTGCTGAGGACCATACGGTCCTTCGCAGTTACAAACCGGTTCCGGATAACATCATCTCATCTGCCGTGGATTTCGCGCGGACCTTCGATTCGCAGGCGCTGGTATCCAGCTAACCCTGTGACGTATTGAAAGCCTTATATCCCCGCCAGATTGGCGGGGACTTACGGCACCATCTTAAACTTCGCTAAAAAATCCATGCCAATAGTACCATGGCTAACGCAATGTCTGTTGGCACGGATTTTTCAGTGGACCAGGCCATTTCCTGGAATAACCATAACCTCATATCCAAATATTGGGATACTTGAAAGCACCGTACATGAACCTTCGTCAAGGTACAATCCAAGCATCCAAGCCGACACTATCAAGCACGCAATAATACCGCTATCAGCGGTGAAAAATTCACCCATTTCTATTTAGCCGATTATACGCAAGGAGTACACCATGCGAATTTCAACTAGACGTAAACAGTCCAGCATCCATGCGTATCTTCAGATAGGTCAACCTGATCGTTTGGACTATGACCAATACCATCACCTGACCTCCAAGCAAGCGCTTTGCTCACCACGGGCTTCATCATGAGTACGGCAAGGGCGCAGGTTCCTTTGTTTGGGGAGCCAGACACAACATCAGTCACCCGTCCAGACCTCCAGAGTTACGACCATATCCTGGTCGCTTTTTCTGGCGGCAAGGACTCATTGGCCTGTCTGCTGCATCTGCTTGATCTGGGGGTGCCGCGCACTCGCATTGAACTTTGGCACCACCGTATCGATGGTGCGGAAGGCGCATTGATGGACTGGCCAATCACAGAATCATATTGCGATCTGGTCGCCGCCGCCTTTTGTACACCGATCTTTTTCTCATGGAAAGAGGGTGGCTTCGAGCGTGAAATGCTACGCAACGAATCGCCCACGGCACCCATTCACTTCCAATCCGTGGACGGACTGTACACCACGGGCGGGGTTGGTCCGCAAGGGACCCGCCGCAAGTTTCCACAAGTATCCGGCAACCTCTCTGTGCGTTGGTGTTCCGCGTACCTGAAGATCGATGTCGCCGCTGCCGCTATCCGTAATGATCCCCGGTTTGCTGGAAAGCGGACGTTGGTCGTGACCGGAGAACGCGCTGAGGAATCCCCCGGCAGAGCCAAATATGCGGTTTTCGAGCCGCACAAGGCCGATCTTCGTAAAGGCAAATCTGGCCGCCATGTCGATCACTGGCGTCCGGTACATTCCTGGTCCGAATCTGAGGTCTGGGATATTATCCGGCGCTACCGTGTGAATCCCCACCCTGCTTACTGGCTCGGTTTTGGTCGGGTCAGTTGCATGAAGTGCATTTTTGGCAGCCCCCATCAATGGGCTACTGTCCGCGCGCTGGATCCGAAAGGATTCACTCGCATCGCCGCATATGAAAAGGAGTTTGGCCTCACCATTCATCGCATTCAATCCGTTGTCGATCGTGCCAATCAAGGCACACCCTATCCCATGCTTTCCAGCAAATGGCGATCAATCGCCATGTCCAAGCATTATGACGAACCGGTATTCCTCGATCATTGGGAATATCCGGCTGGTGCTTTTGGAGAAAGTGTCGGGCCAACCTGAATAACCTGCAAGCAAAAGGAGTTAACCATGACTACATTTTTGGTAACACGCCAGCCAGGCGCTATTGAATGGGCAACCCGCCAAGGATTCAGCGACGTTCATCAGGTCACTCACATCATTGATCTGGAAGAAATGGTCGAAAAGGGAGACTTGGTGATTGGCACCCTGCCAATCAACCTGATCGCCGAAGTAAACCG
>JAPTWR010000114.1:1322-81602 GCA_028065135.1 Acidithiobacillus sp. | reverse complement strand
GAAAAGCACCCAAAACGCTGGAAAGAGATCGGCCTTATGAACTCGGCCGGAAAGATTGTATGTCTCGAAGCCGGGCCTCAAGCAACCGCTGAAATGAAAGACGCCGAGCCGCTTATGGCTGGTGCATTTTTCAAGTTTTTCAATCTGGAGGACTAGATGGTTACAACCCAAACACAAGCAGACCTGTATTATAATGCGGTGCGCAACACTTGCGAACGTGACCTGACGTTCATGGAATTGGTTCGTGGCGGACTCACCCGCCAGGAACTTGCAGTGAACATCGAACGTCGCCCCTCCCTATGGGGCCGCTATGCCGGTTATTTTCGCACACTGCCTTCATCTCCATTGCGGGACCCTGCCTCTCTTTTGCTTGGCGAAAACGATCAGCACCGTGAGATCGTCGATCGCATGATCGACGTGATCAAGGATGTCGGTCTGGAAATCCTGCAACGGCACCCAACTGACGTGGTGGTCTATGACCGCCAACGTCTGGTCCAGATTGCCTATCCTGGGGCACAGTTGCTCTGGATGGTCAGCAATTCGGCATCGCATTTGTTTCTCTTGGGCGTTCACCCAGACGAAAACAAGGGGGCCAAAGAGGCTACTACTTTCGGTATGGATTTTATCTGCCACATCCAGGTTTGCAAAAAGGTGAAGTTTTCTCCTTTGACTCCTGACAACGCCGCCGTGTTGTGTGACCGGTCCGTTCCTGAATACACGGCCTCCTATATTTCCGGCGGCGCGGTGGAAGTCCATCATCATGGGCAGAAAATCGCCACCATGGAAATAACCACCAGCCATGGACAGGCACCGGTTACTATCATTCCAGAATCCACTATCACCACAACAGAGCGTTGCGCCATCCAGTTATGGGCCGAAAAATACCAGACCAATTATGCCGACTCCATATTTGCCAAGGGCGAAATCACCTGGAAGACTTAGATATGGCGGGAAAGGAAGACGGTACGGAATATATTGTCGTTAATGAGCATACTTTGGGATATTCGATAGATCGAAATCCCAGCATGCCGTTCACTGTAAGCGTACTGGCAGGCAACCCGTTCAGGGGAGGCGCGAATCCAAAAAATGGATCAATTACCGTGCTCCATTTGGATCAAACGCGCCAAGCTACGCTGAATGATTTGGTTAAGGCATTCAGGGTCGATCCCAGCGGACGCCTCACGTAGTCTACACTTTTTAGATCATGTCACAACAGCAGCGCCACTTATTGCCATTAGGCTCGGGTGGCGCTTTTCATAACGTCAGGGTTCGCACCCTGTTTTTCTATGGCCAGGTCATAGAAAAACAGAGTTCACACAACCATCTGGGGTTTACAACCAGAATCATCCGCAACTCCTGAGGCATCAGGCGTTTCCAAATAATCTCAACACGACCTGGAGGGTTTATGCCAGTTACCAAAATCACCCTGACCGGTGTAGACGAAAACACCGATCTCAATCAGTTGGTTGCCCTATCAAAAGACTACCCGGAAGTGGAGTGGGGGTTTCTCTACTCACCGAAACAGAAAGGTGGGCCACAACGGTATCCGTCAGTCTATTTCCTGAAAAAAGCACTTGCTCTCTTGCCGTCCCCTGTTAAAGCAGCCCTTCATGTTTGTGGGAAAGAGGTCAACAACATTCTTACCAGCGAGCCGGTAGCCACCGCCTTGGTCGATTTTCTTTCAGCACGTTCAGGTCGGTTGCAGTTGAACTTCAATCACCGCAAGAGGCCCGTTGACCTTCAGGCTCTCGCCAGGTTCATATCTGACCACCCGCGCCTGGCGGTTATCACACAAATCCATGACGGCAACGCCGATGTTCAACCTGAACTTTTCAAAATCCTGGGCTTTGCCCCGGCTAATCACGCACTGCTCTTTGATGCGTCCGGCGGCCGCGGACAAGTGGCCACCATATTGGAAGCGCCGCGGTATGGCATCCACTGTGGTTATGCAGGCGGTATCGGCCCTGACAATATCGTTGAGCGTGTCACAGCGATCAACAGTATGGTTGGACGTCTGGATACCTGGATCGACATGGAAAGCTCACTCAGAACCACCACAGCCGGTATAGACTGGCTTGACTTGAAAAAATGTCAGGCCACGCTTGAGGCGTTTAAGGAAATTAAACCAGTACAAAAAGGAGCGGAAACACATGAACACAAACGAATTTAGGAAAGAACTTGTAAAGATTATGCCTGGGTATAATTGGACAGTTCATCAGTCGAGAATCCCCGAATATCTGAGCGCTACAGGCACGCAAAGCAGTGGTTTTAATCGGCTTTCGACGCTCAATGTGATCCGACGAGAGCAGAAAGGAGCTGTCAGATATGAGGCAAAATCAGCGGGATTTGGGTTACGTGCTAAATGGCTTCATTCTGCGGAGGACAGATCACTGGCACGTGTGCTACGTGGCTTGCAAGACTATTATGAGCACATGGCTAACACGTACGGGGCGCATGCTGAACACCTTAAGGTTGGACGGCGCAGGTCAGAGAGTATGCTACAAGAGGATTTATGATGAAGCTTTCACAACTTGACATTGATCTACTGCTGGCAGCGCAAAAGCGCGGAATGAGTCATGCTTCTATGCTTAAAAGAGATTTCTTTGGCGACCGTTTCGAGGTGCTGCTGGTTGCCAAAAATGAAGTCATGGCAAGGGAAGGGATAAACTTCCTCCCCAATGCAATAACGTTAAAAATAAGCGACATACTGCAGCAATGTGCTTCTGATAATAACACCGATTAGCACAACTGGTTGCCCACAAACGATGGGGAAGACATCTTCCCCTTATGGAGTATTCTTATGGATTTAGCAAAAAAACTGGCGGAAGCCAATAACGCCTACCGCGCCGGCACCCAAATTATGAGTGACGCCGATTACGACGCGCTCGTGGAAGAACTCAGGGCTGCCGACCCAGACCATCCATTCCTGCATCAGGTCGAACCGGAACCGGAGTCGTTGTTCTCGGGAAGCAAGGTACGTCACGTGACACCCATGCTTTCCACCGACAAGGCCTACGCCACCAGCGAACTCGCCGCATTTTTCAAGCGGGTTCTTGACGTGGCGGCTTCTCTTGGGATCGCCAAGGTGCTTTTCAGAGCCACCCCAAAGCTAGACGGTCTTTCCGGCCGGTATGACGGCAAAGGTCATCTATCCACCCGCGGCAACGGTCTTGAGGGCCAGGATATTTCCGACGCTCTCGAGAAAGGCCTCTGGCTGGAAACCACAGACCTCGCCGCAGATGGTGAGATCGTTATCGAACAGCGATTTTTTGAGGATAACCTGCAAGGGAGAATCTTCAACGGCCGCCCACTGACCCATCCACGTAACTTCATGGTTGGATTCATCGGCGCCGACGATCTCGGTGAACACCACCGCCTGGCCGTTGAAGCCAGGGCCGCGCGCTTCATCCCATATGCTTCTTTGGGTGACGTGCAGGCCGAAGCGGACATCATGCTGGCGGACATCGAAGGGATTTCGCGGCGGTTAAGGGATAACTGCCCCTACCTCACTGACGGGATCGTTATCGAAGCCATGGATCCGCGTATCCGTGAATCCATGGGCGCCACGAATCACCACCATCGCTGGCAGATTGCCTACAAAACCAAGGGTGAAACGGCTGTAACAGTGGTGCGGTCCATCACCTGGCAGGTCGGTCGCACCGGTCGGGTAACCCCCGTGCTCGAAATCGAGCCGGTGGAACTCTCCGGTGCCACAATCCGGCGGGTGACCGCGCATACGGCCGCCATCGTTCAGGCTAAAGGCATTGGCGCCGGCGCGTCCATCCGGATCATCCGCTCGGGCGAGGTCATCCCAAAAGTGGAAGCGGTTAATCAACCTGCGGAAACCGTGGAAGTACCAACCCATTGCCCGTGCTGCGATACAGCATTGGAAGTGGATGGTGAATATCTGCTCTGCCCGGGCGGAATAGGATGCATGAGCCAGTCCCTGGGCATTCTGGAGCACTTTTGCCAGGTTCTCGAAATTGACGGCGCCGGACCTGGCATAATCAGCCATCTTGTTCATGGTGGTGTGGAGACGTTTTCTCAGGTTTTCGACCTGACCGCCAATGATCTGGAAAACATGGGCATCAGTTCTGGCGTGGCCAAAAATCTGTCTGTGGCCATTCAGGCACGTAAAAATCAACCCATTGACGATTGGCGTGTCTTGGCTGCTTTCGGTATCCGTCACTTGGGACGCGGAGACGCCAAGAAATTGTTGGCCAAAACGCGTATCGGTGGACTGAACTTTGTTACGGTCGAGTTTCTGTCCGCCATTGATGGTTTCGGCTCTATCACTAGCCCGTCCATTGCGGCAGATATCCAGCGCCTCTTGCCGGAGATCAACGCCGTAGTCAGTCATCTGACGATCCGACACAGCATGGACGCCGCACCATCTACCAACCTTCCGTTGAAAGGCAAGCGCATCGTTTTTACCGGTACGTTCGCTACCGCGGATCGCAAGGTCCTCGAAAAACAGGCGGAAGCCATGGGCGCGCAGGTCCAGTCCGGCGTCAACGCCATGACCGATCTCCTGATTCTGGGCGATAAGCCAGGGTCGAAGAAGGTTGCTGCGGCGCAAGCCACCGAAACGCGCACCATAAACGAACCTGAATATTTGCAATTGATCGACTGAACAACTACCGCCCTGCACCGAACACTGGTGCAGGGCGGTTTTTTTGTGCCTGCGTCCGGATCACCCCGCCGAAGTATTAATCCAGTTTGCGCGGAAACATTCCCAGGCTTAAACCATACCCGGCGAAAAAGGTTTCGATCTCTGCAACCTTTTTCCCTCCGATATTCGGCAACCGCCCCAAAAATGACCGGTCATACCCCAACAACTCCGAAACGGGGATATCGCCCAACTGGCTCTCCAGATGTAACGCCGTTTGCTTGGAGAAAGCTTGGCGCAGTGTGATGCCATCCAACGCGGAGACCGGCTTTGGCGGACCTGTCAGTAGATTGCGTGGATCCACCTCCTGCCTGGTCTTGCCAATGCGCTCTCGTCCGCCAGAGTAAAAGCGGTTCATGTGATTCAGGAGCGCCCAGATGCGCGGCAAGGCTCCTCTCGGAATCCTATCCGGCATGTCGGCACCGCCTAAATCGCAGAGGCTTCTCCAGATACGCAACTCCATTTCATCCCGCGATTTGGCAGGACTTGGCGTCGGAAGCTGCAACCGCTCCGCTAGTGCGTGCCAGGACTTTTCTGGGCTCGACGCAAACTTGATGCTGGCCGCCGCTATCACTGAGACCGCTTGGCCAATCCGGTCTCTCTCGTGGCATAGCAAAGGGACTGCTTTCAAATCGGGCAACACCTTGCCCTGTGAACTTCCAGCCATGGCCTTTGGCAGAAAATAGTTGGACACCAGTCTTCGCTGGACATCCCATGCCAGGTCGTCGGAAAACGTCTTCACCAGCAATAAGTATCCAGACAGTGTCAGCAGCGTAAGCCCGCGAGGCGGAACATCAATTTCAAAAGTCCGTAAAACGGACCTTTGCGTATAATCAACAAGATAGAAGTCTTCACCTGCCGCAAGGCGCGATTTGTTCTCATTAAATCGCTTCCTGGCGGTACCAGATGGACGCTGATGCAAGCGGTCGATCATGGCAAAGGTAACCACGCGGCGACCGAGATATTCCGCCACCTGAATATCCTGCCCGGCGACTTCCATCCTGGATGGCGCCACCGGAATTTGAAAACCGTTCCAATCACCATCTTTTTTCAGATCTATTACGCGTGGCATACACCTTCCTCATTGCCGCCAAAACCGGCTATCTGCAACTGCACGGATTCAGACCCGTTATATCGATTCACAGCCAGTTGGTAAACCAAGGTTTCCGTGGTTCCCGGTACCGGATCACGCTCTTCACCATGCCTAAATCGGATGGCAGTGACGGTGCGTCCGTCAACACGCAGCTTGAGTCGCAGGGTGCTTTTATCGGATCCAATGCGCGAAGACTCCACCACCTCGAAGTTGCCATGAAACAGCGGCTCCGGGAAGCCATTGCCCCACGGTCCAGCCCGCTCAATCTCCCGCGCTAGATCCATACTGATTTCACGGTCAGGAATTTCCCCGTCTGTGGTGATGGTGTCCTCCAAATGCTCCGCCTTGACGCGACGCCGTGCCACTTCGTTCAGCGCGGCATGGAATACCGCAAAGTTCTCCCGTTCCACGCTCAAACCCGCCGCCATCGCATGCCCGCCGAAAGCCCGGATCACGCCAGGCGCCACCATGTCAACCTCAGCCAGCAGATCCCGGATATGCAGTCCGTCTACCGAGCGCGCGGAGCCCTTGAGCACTCCGCCGTCACCGGGCGCAAATACAACGGCCGGGTGGTGGTACTTTTCGCGCAGACGGCCAGCAACCAATCCTACCACCCCTTCATGGCCCTCTTCATCCAGCAGGCAGATCACCCTGCTATCCGTAATCCTGTCAACGCGACCCATCATCCGGTCCACGGCGGACGCGGAAGACTCCAGCATGGTTTTTTCGATGCCGCGGCGCTCCCGGTTGAGCCGGTCCAGCGACTCCGCCAATGGCAACGCCTCCGCTTCGGATTCAGCCAGCAACATCTGGACACCTGCGGACATGTCGTCGAGCCTGCCGGCCGCATTGATCCGAGGCCCGCACCCAAAACCGAAGTCCCTGGCTGTCAATTGCGCCGGATTGATTCCTGCGACATGCAGCAATGCCCGCATCCCGGGCCGCGCATAACCAGACCGAATGTACTCAATACCTGCCTGCACCAGAATCCGGTTGTTGTATTCCAGAGGCACCATGTCCGCCACCGTGCCAAGTGCGACGAGATCGAGGAAGCGGGACATGCGAAGGGTCGAGGCGAGGGCATAGCCTTGATCGATGAGCAGCCGCCGGGTAGCAGCAGCCAGATAAAAGGCCACCCCAACGCCACAAGTGCTCTTGTATGGGAAATTGCAGGACTTCCGGTTGGGGTTCACCAGTGCATAGGCTTCCGGCTCGCTATCGGCGGGCAAGTGATGGTCGGTTACGATGACGTCCATCCCCAGCGCCTTGGCCGCAGACACTCCGGCAAACGCGGATATGCCGTTGTCCACCGTGATCAACAGAGTTGCGCCACCATCAGCAGCCATACTGGCCAGTTGCGGTGATAATCCGTAACCCATGCGCACCCGATCCGGCAATAAGTAGAACACGTTGCCGCCCAGGGTACGGACGAATTCCGTTACCAGCGTGGTACTTACACAACCGTCCACGTCGTAGTCTCCCACTACGCAGATCGTTTCTCGGCTCACTATCGCGGCGGCTAATCGCTCTGACGCCTTGTCGATGTCCGCCATGGTGGCATAATCGGCCAGGCCTTTCAGCGGCAAGTCCAGTTCTGACGCTTTAGTGATTCCACGGGCGGCATAAACCCGCGCCAGTACGGCATTCGAGCAAGACCCCTGCAGCTCTTCTGTAATGGTAGTGTCGAATTTTCTGGTGATAATGCTGGTGCGCAATATATTCTCCGCAGTCCCAAACCTGTCACCATAATAACATTCGGTTCACCGCGTCTAATCGATTACACCACCGAATACGTGCGTGGATACCATGCCGATGAACTATATGGTACAAAAACATACTTTCTTATGAATGAGTGAATACAGCACATTTAGCCATGGGGATGAATGCCCCACTGGACTTGGTGATCAGACAGAGACTGATCGGGATCCGATTAGTACGATTTCCTTCCCGTTTCAATCCGCACCCAACCGCATCCGTTGGGTGAAACATGCCGACGGTTTGCGGCCAGCAGATTAAACGAAAATATAATTAGCCTGCAACTTACGGACAAGCGGGCCGCCCTAGACCACCTCATGGAATTTCTGCGCTGCCTCTCCGGCGTCTGATCGGTAATACGCGGCACGCACCTGCGGCCACAAACACCGATGGTGTCGTATATGCACTTCGACATGCTTTGCCCCAGATTTGCGAATCAGCCAAGAAGATCCCCCTTGGTCTGGCCGCCCTTCCCCTTTCGCAAGCCCCGTACCCTGCGGGAAGATCACCACCGCCCTGCCCTCTTTGAGGGCCGCCATCAGCGCACGGATCGCAAATGGCTTCCGCGAATCGACAGCAACCATCGTGTGCCCGCCGACCCATTTGCCGTACAACCGCAGCAGGGCGGACCACACCGGGTGCAGGGCAAAATCCGGATCCACCGCGAACACAGCGCCACGAATACCATGACGATGAGTCAACCAACGAGCGACAGCGAATCCATCTAGATATGAACAGTGCGGACGGCAGACATACAACATGGCACCCCCCAACGATTGTGTTAGTCACATACCCCATTAAGGCCGGTCGTGATCAAATGACGCACCGCGCCGCGCAGTATTTCCACACGTACGGGATGGTCGCTGTTAAAGCAGTGGCGCCCTTGTGCGCAGGCGTTCATCAGTAATGCGGATGCCTGAAAATAATCAGCCAACTGCGCCGCCAGCACGGGGCACGCCGGTGTCGGCGGCGTCCCAGCGGCAAGGGCCAGTGCATCGCGTGACATTCTGGCGTAACAAGCGCCACGAATTTTGGCATCCAATGACGCACACATCTCGCCCTGATGGAGTAGGCGATGCTCGCCATAGTGCAGCACCCCATGCGCGATGACCGCCTCCTGATGTATCGCGAGGCGGTGATTAGCAGGGGGTACGGGTTGTGCGTACGAACGCCCTGAGGAAAACAGTAAGCCGCATAGGACTAACAGCCAACCAATACGGGTCAATCCGCACGAGAAACCGCGCGCTGGCCGGAAACCAAGATCAACCAATGCACTTTCCGCTTGTCGATAGACTATCAATCTGGCTCAACACATTCAGAAAGTCCGGAGCAATTCCATGCAGTACCAATGGTGTCTTGTCGCCATGCCGGCAATACACCAGCGTCGGCGTCGCCATTTCGCCACTGCTCCCAAGCAATGCCGTATTGGCGCGGACATCCGCCATCGCCTTTTGGTCCAAATGTGTCGCCGGTTTTTCGCCGCCTTCTTCGATGCTCTTCTGGAACAACTTTTCGTTGCGAGCCCAGGCCAATGCAGGATCAACCGACTGCAGAATAGTGGTCGCTTTGGCTAAACTGGTCGGCTTCAGAAAACCGACGGGAATTACCTTGAGCCGTAATTTGCCCGCCCTAATATCCGCCTGAGCCGCGTCCCAGAACTTGTGGCAGTAGATGCAGTTGGGGTCCATGAACACCGCCATCAATGGCCCACCATACCCGACCATGAAACCGGAAGCCGCCATCGCTCGGCCGGCGACAGTGTTTGCTGACAGCGGCTTGGCCGCAAGCCCTTCTTTTTCCGCGCTCAACATGCTGAAGTTCTTGCCGCCAGAACCAAGCAAGGCGCCGATGGCCATGTATTTGCCGTCCACCATCCAGGCTAGCACTTTCTGTCCCGTAGGCGCTTTGGCGATCACCCCGGTAATGTTCCGGTCTGGACCGGGAAACACCTTGACCAATTGCATCCTTCCGTGCGAGATCGATTGCACAAGTTCCTTAGCGTCCATCTTGTTTATGTTGGCCATGGTGCCGCTGACACTCACGTCATGACCGCCAGCCCAAGCTGATACCGCAGCAAACGCAACAACAAACATCGTCGTTATCGTCATCAACTCACGTTTTAGAAACATATGAAAACTCCTTTCTGTAAAAAATGAACATCAGGATATCAGGCGATATTCGCCTTTTCCTGTGATTCGCAACAACAGGATCAGCCCGTTCGCACCAATCCACGCAATTCTTCTATCCCACGCACAATTAGTTGGCGCACGGCTTCGCGACTGATGCCCATAATGTACCCAGCTTCTTCCAGCGTGCAGCCATCCGTTCCGCCGATACCAAAGTGCAACATCAGCGCGTGTTGCTGTCGTCTGGATAAATGCCGAAAGTGCGCTTTTACCGTGTTGGAATCCATATTGTTCTCGATTCCTGGCCACGGATTCTGTGCACTCATTTCATCATGCCGGGGCGACCCGTCGTCGTATTCCATTTCAACACGCACGGCATGGATATTGGTGATGGCGAACGCATGGTCAATCCGTCTGTCTCCCGTGCGTCGCAATGGTCGAGATGGGTCCGCAGGGCTTCCACCGTCCGCAGGACTGTCAGACGACAACACGTCGTTCGCCGGACTATCATTTGCGGGATTCCTTCCAGCGAGGCTGACGCCTGCAAGACAATTTTCGGATTGTTTGTGTTTTGCGAAACTGGCTTTGGCCACGTGGACGGGAACATGTACCGGAAGATCCCTGATGGCGGCCCGTTGCAGAGATTCGGTGATCCAGTATCGGGCATAGGTGGGAAATGCCGTATTCCGGCTGGCATCGAAGTGGTCCGCGGCGCGAATCAATCCAATGATGGCCTCCTGTTCCGCGTCGTCGAATGCCAGACTCGTGCGGCGAGCCATGGCACGGGCCAGGGGCAGATATTGCAGGACCAGGGCGTTTCTGTCCGCTCGACTTTTCTTTACGGATGAAATGTTCACCATAGGTTCCACGGCAACACCTTCATCCTCTATGGTCTTTTTGATGGCAGGGTACGTCATTGCACGCTCCATTCCTGTGCCGTTGCACTGGCGGCACTCGCCGGTCTTTGTTCGCGGATCATCAACCGCAGATTGTTCTGAGAGTCGGCATTCTTGAGTGCGGTACCCTCATCGATCCGTCCGTCCAGGACCATCTCCAGCAGCGCCTGGTCGAACGTCCGCATGCCATATTCGGCCCCTTTCTCCATAGTGTCCTTAATGCTGTGGATCTCACCTTTCAGGATCAGTTCGGAGATGCGCGGCGTGTTGATCATGACCTCGATGGCGGCCGCGCGACCTCCATCGGTGGTTGGCAGTAGACGTTGGGACACGATGGCCCGTAAATTGAGGGAGAGATCCATGAGCAACTGGTTGCGCCGGTCCGCGGGAAAGAAATTGATGATCCGGTCGATGGCCTGGTTCGCGTTGTTGGCGTGCAAGGTGGACAGGCACAGGTGCCCGGTCTCCGCGAAGGCCACCGCATAGTCCATCGTCTCACGCGCGCGCACTTCGCCCATGAGGATCACGTCCGGGGCTTGCCGCAGGGCGTTTTCCAACGCATCCTGATAGCTCACCGCATCGATGCCGACCTCTCGCTGGTTGACCAGGCTCTTGGCGTTGGTGTGCAGGAATTCGATGGGGTCTTCTATGGTGAGGATGTGTCCTGCTTCGTTCTGATTGCGATGCTGTACCATCGCCGCCAGCGAAGTGCTTTTTCCGGACCCTGTGGCGCCAACGAACAGGATCAGCCCGCGCTTTTCCAGCGCAAGTTGTCCGATGATGGGTGGCAGGCGCAAATCATCCAGCGTTGGGATATTGGACCGGATGGCGCGGATGACGAAACCGACCTCGTTACGCTGGAAAAAGCCATTCACCCGAAAACGCCCCACGCCTGGGACGGAATGAGCGAAATTGGCGGACTTGTCCTGCGCGAAATTCATCACGCCATCTTGCCCCAAGAGTTCGCGAGCGATCTCCAGGAGCATCGCCGCTTTGAGCTTGGCGTCACCGATCGCCGCCATGCGGCCCTGTATCTTCATCATCGGCGGACTGCCGACAGAAAGATAGAGATCGGAGCCTTTGTCGGCGAGCATTTGTAACAGTGTGTCGAGAAATTGCATGAAAAAACTCCGGTTTCAGTTGAGCCATCGCAGCCATTGCACATTGAATTGCATCGGGTTCGAGGACCCGCCGCCGTAATTGGCGAGGTTGGCGTCCTTGACGGGCGTTCCCGCGTTTCCGTTAAACGTCAGTTCCAGCGCGTTGGAGTTTCCGGCCTGGTTTTCCGCCACCACGTTTCCGTTGATGGAACTGTTACCGTTGACGGTGATGGTGCCAATGGACGCGATGCTGCCTCCCACGTTGGAATTTCCGTTATAAACGATGCCGTTCCCAGATCCATCGATGCCCAGCCCGCTCACGGTGGAAAGCCCCAGGAACGAGGATGACGGCTGCCCGTCCGTGCAAGTCGGATCGCCTGGGCTGGTCGAGCAGAGACCGGGGTAGGACGCCCACGGCAGGGTGTCGGCGTTGCCGTTGAAGGTCACGTCACCTGTTGCCGCCAGGGTGAGGTAGAGCGGGTTGCCATTGGTCCCCGAGTTCCCGTTGAAGCTGATGTCGCCTTCGGCGTACAAAAATCCGTTGACGTTGTTGCTGCCGTTGAACCCCCAGGTGCCGGTTTGTGGCGTGGCCCCGGCGCTGTACGAGAAGCCGTAGGCCTGCCCGGTGAACTGTTGCGCGATCTGCTGCCCTTGTGTGCTGTTGATGGACCAGGTGCCGATGGGCAGGTTCGGGTAGATGTTCGCCATCCATGGTTCGAGGACGACTACAGGTCCAATCACGGATCCTGATGTACTGTAGAGCAGGCGGATGCCAGCATACGGCTCCAGCCCTTGCGGGTTCACCACCGGGGCTTGATTGTTGAGGTGGTAGTTCAGGAGGTTTGTCTGAGTTTGCGACAGGTAGGTCGGCGTGTAATTGGCGCCGTTCTGTGAAAACGTGCCACCCTGGCCGATGTTGATTTGCCCATAGCTGCCGTTGTTCGTGGTGAACGACTGCGACGCATTGGCCTGGCCGATGGTTGTGCCGCCGTTGGCCGAGATATTGGTGGCGTCCAGCCGGCCGATATTGACGTTGCCGTTGACCGTGGCGGTTCCAGAAACACCGATGGCGACTCCGGACAGGTTGGCGTTGCCGTTGAACAGGGCGTTGCCCTGTACATAGATGTTGTATGGCAGAACCCCATACGGATTGTTCGCCGACTGAAGAGTAATCACCGATCTGGCGTTCTGGACGGCGTTTCCATATTTCCCCGTGCTCTTTACGGTGATTTGCATTCCAGATGCGGTAATCGCCTGGGAAACGACGCTGGCGGTATCGTACCCGCCAAGTGGACTTGGCATCGTCTGGTTGACGACGGCCCCAGTCATGCTCACGTTGGCGATGTCGCCCGTCGTGCATGGGAACACCCCCATAGACGCGGATGGCGTCGCGCAATATTGCTGACTCGCGTACTGCGCCAGGGCGTTGACGCCGGCCATGGCGACCGCGCGGGCTTTATTGGCGTCCACTGCGTTGGGCACCGACTCAGCCGCGTTGCGGGATACCGCATAAACTCCCCATGCGCCCAGCAGCACCAGAAATGACAGTAGAAGGGACATGCCCAACAGCGCCGCGCCGCGTTCCTCCCGTGCGACTATTATTGACCGGGCAGGTTGATCAGACATACGGGCACCTCCAGATGGGCGCTTTGATTGGTGGCGATCAACTCCGGAAAAGTGGTTCCGGCATTGTAATTGCAGTCGCTGTCTGGTTGCAGCGCAAACGACCAGCCACCGCCGACCGGTAGAAATGCCGTTCCGGCCCCGCAATCCGTGTTGGCGGTGGATGTGGCGGCGGCGGACGATGTTGTCCACGTCAATCCTCCGCCGGTGGCGTTCATTACGCCCGTGCAGCCCTGCCCCGCAGTGGACCATGCTGCGGCAACAGACGTTGTCGTCACGGAAATACCAGGGGCCGTTTCTCCATACCCGGATTGGGCTACGGTATGGTTCATGACATCGTCCATCATAGCCGCTGTGGCGACCCGGTTGGAAAGACTGATAGCTTGTTGCTTTCCGTGGTAGAACGTGATCAACACTTCGGTGGCGGCAATCCCGATAATTCCAACGATCACCATGGAAACCAGCAGTTCCACTAAAGTCAGACCTTTTTCCCCCTGCCGGGGTGCAGCCCCTTGCAGGTGGCGGACATGCGGTACAGAACTCACGGCGCGCTCCTCCACCAGCCATAGGGAGCGTTCCCGCTGGCGGTTTCCGCTACTGGCACACTTTCGGTTTGCTTTCCGGAAGCCCCCGATACAGTGACAGCAACCGATTGTGTAGCGCTTACCGTAACGGGCGTTTGCGCCCATGCCACCATGGCAGACTGCATTGCCGCCCAGGACTGCGCAGAAGAATTATTCTGCTGGTTTGCATACACCAGCACGCTGAAGATGCCGGCCGCCGCGATGGCGACGATGGCCGCCGCAATCAGGGCCTCCACCAGTCCAACTCCGGCTTCGGTCCGGCGGACTGATGGTCCATTGCCCGCGTGTCCGCACACCCCGGCAGGGGAATTAGGGAAGTGTTTCTGTTTGCCCATCGAGATGTGCGCTCCAGACTATAGGGGTTGCTGCACCCGGCGAAGGGGTTGCACCCTGCCAAGGGGCAATCGGTGGCGTCGTGCTGCATCCCGGTGAGGTTACTGGTATTTCTTCCCCGTTCAGCGCGAGACATCCCAGCGTTGCGCCGTTGATGGTGCAGGTGGCGTCATCCGGCAGGCGTCCGGACCAATCGGCGCCACCGCCGTTGCCGGTGACTGTGATCACGGATCCGTTGATTGCGAGTGTGGCGCCAGTGTCCTCCGCAGCACTTCTTTGCAACGTCAAACGCGCGGAAGCCAATTCATCCGCAGCACTCGAAAGGGTGGCGTTTCGCTCCCCATGAATCCAGTCCGGAACAGCCACCATGGAAAGAATAGCGACGATGGCAACTCCAATCATGGTGGACAGAAGATTCATGAATTTTCCCATGCAAGCACACGCTGCAGCGCGGTGGCTACAGGATCCAGCCCGGCCGCCAGAACACCGCTGACCACCAGAGACAGGACATGCGCCGCAAGGCTGGCCAGAATGACCAGCAAAATGATGGCCAACGCTCGATCAATGACTTTACTCATGGGTTGCCACCTGCCGATCGCAACCTTATGCCGTCCGCAGGACCGCCGTCCTCCGGACCCGTGCCGCACCCGGCACTTCCGTATTCCTCGATTTTTTGCATCATCAGCATGGTGCGTCCGCCGTTGGCTTCGTGATGGCTATGGCGACCATGCGGGTGCAGCATGGCGTACAACCGGGCGGCATGTCCGTCTGCCAGCATGTGCAGCCCCTCAAACATCAGATGGGCGTCGGATTCGATATGCCGGTCATCCAGCCCTTGGCAGGGTGTAAGCCCTTCGCAAGGTGCAAGCCCCGTGACGGGGAGTCCATGTTCCTTTGCTTTTTTCAGCAGAAGTTCACGTAGGTGGCGACGTTCAGAATCGCTTAAAAAGAACATGGGATTAATCCTTAATCGGGTTGCTGGTTGCACCCCGCGAAGGGGTTGCACCCGGCATGGGGTTTGGATTTTTACGAAGTTTTTTAATCAGCCAATCATTGAGATGAATGGCCTCCAGCGCGTTGTTCAGTTTGTCCAGAAATGGATGTGCCGTCCTTGCGGGCGCGCCCACGTGCAAATGCGACGGCTCCTGATGCGACCACCCAAAAGTGATAACTCCGTGTGCGCTTTCCGCGCTTTCCCCCGCCTGCTCCAGGATATGGATCAGGGATTCAATCGTGGTCTGGTCTCCATCTCCGTCATAGGAGACAATGGCGTCGTGCTGACTGTGCAGCATTTCGACATGCCCTCCCGCGCGCTCAAACCTGCGCAGATGAGCCGTGGCTTCCGCTGTAATGCCGTGTACAGAGCCGTGTATGAGAAAACGGTGCTGATCCATCAAGTCTCTCCTTGCAAGGTGCAACCCCATGCCGGGGCGCAACCCCATTGCGGTTAAAAGTGCGATATCCAGTCCATCTGGTCGAGCGACCCGGCCCACGTCCTTACCACACCGATGCCGACCACAAAAACCAGTGCCGCATCCAGAAGTGTCGGCGCGTCGAATCCGGCCACCATCGGCAACAGCATGAGCGCGACTATCGCCGATATGCCGCAGGATGCCGTTGCGACTAGAAACAGCCAGACCAGTCCATGCTTTGATTCGGCGGCGAACCACGCACCGGCCAGCACCAGAAGGAGGACCACGTTCTGCGCGTGTTGCAAGGGATCAGCCACCATGTGTCACCACCGCGCCCATCATGAAGATCGGCATGTACATGGCGATGACCAGCGTGCCCACGATGATGCCGAGAATCACCATGATGATCGGCTCCATCAGCGTCGACATGCGATCGACGGACTCCTCCACTTCTCCCTCGTAAAAATCCGCCACTTTGGAGGCCATCACCTCGATGGCGCCGGTTTCCTCGCCAATGCCCAGCATCTGCGTGGCCATCACCGGAAAAATGCCGTCCTCCTTGAGTGCCGTCGTCATGCGTCCTCCGGCCATCACGTCCTTGCGGGCGCGCAACACCGATTGTTCGATGATGACGTTGTTGGAAACACGGGACAGCGTGAGCAGTGCGTCCATGATGGGGACGCCTGCGGATTGCATGGTGGACAGGGTTCGGGTAAAGCGGGCAATGGCGCTTTTCAACAGAATCGGCCCCAGAACGGGCAGCTTGAGAGACACCCGGTCCACCCGCGTGCGAAAAGCCAGGTTTTTCCGGTAGGCGAAAATGAAGAGCCATACCGCCGCGATGGGGGAACCGACCACGATGTACCAGTGCGCACTCATCCAGTTGGAAAGGTTGATGACCATTTGCGTCAAAAGCGGCAAAGTGGCCCCGAAACTGCTGAACAGATGCGCGAAAACGGGAATCACGAAGATCATCAGCACCGAGACCACGACAATCATGACGGTGATGATGGCCGCCGGGTAAAACATGGCCGAGCGCACTTTTTTCTGCAGGCGCAAAGACCTTTCCCGGTAGTCGGCGAGCCGCAGCAAAATCGTGTCCAGAATGCCGCCCTGTTCGCCCGCCTTGATCAGGGAAATGAACAGCCGGTCAAAATACTTCGGATACTGCGCCATGCCGTCGGCGATAGTTTCCCCCGTCTGCAGATGACGGAGGATGCCCTTGAGCATTTTCTTCATGGCCTTGTTCTCGGTGGACGACGCCAGCATCTCGAAACACTGCACCGCCGGCACGCCCGCATTGATCATGGTGGAGAGTTGCCGCACCATGACCACGATATACGCCTCCTTGATGCCGCCCCGGCCTTTGATGCCAAAAAGACCTTGCGCCTTCTTCTTGACGGAAACGGGTAGCAGTCCGCGGCGGCGCAAATTGACCCGCACGGCGGCGTCGGAAACGGCCTCCATCTCGCCCTTCTGTATGGAACGGTTTTCCGCCTTGGCCACCCACAGAAATTCATGGGTTTTGATCTCCACCGGACGAACGTGCCGACGTCGCTCCACCCCCGTGACGGGGTCCGTCTTGGCGGGCCGCACCCCATCCGTGCCGGACGGAGGTCTCTTGGCCGACGCCGCGCCGGGCGTTTCCGCGCCTAGCTGGTTTTTTCGGATTCTCTGGAGGAACGGAATCGGCATCGATGGCCCTCAACGCTGAAGGATTTTAACGGTGCGCATCACCGGTTTTCCGGCGATCATCGCCACGGGAACGCGAAACAGCGCAAATGAGGCGCCCAACGGCGCATAGTGGATCTTCGTCAGTTTCCCCCCGCGCAAGCCCACCGTGGCGCCGATGGCGGCGCGATGCACGGCGCCTTTCGGGGTCACCAGCACCGCCATCCAAGACCGTCCGCCACTGTGTTTAACGACCCCCGCCAGGGTCAGACTGGCCAGGGCGTATCGTTGCAGGGGCGGCGCATCCGCGTTGCCGGGGCGCATGCCCGCAATAGCTGTGGCTTTGGGGGTCGGCACAATGAAACTGCGAAAAGGATCCCGCGGCGCCGCGAGGTTTTTGGCCGATGTCGTCATGGCGGACGACGTTTGGGCACCCCCGACAAAGGGCACGGGGTGGTAAGCGGGGATGCTGGGAATGGGGGTGATGTGCGGCGGATGCGCGGAGGTCGCGATCACGCCATGCGCCACCCACGTCTGCAGGTGCGACAAGTGGTTCCGCGATTCGCAGCCGTTCAGGCACAACGCGCAACACGCCACGACGGCCACGCGATACCCCGTGGAGCGACGGCGGCCCATCAGGGGGTCACCCCGCCATTCTCCGTAATCAGGACGCCCGTCGTCACCGCGTGCGGATAGCCTTCGGCGGACAACGCCGCACCGACCAACCCGCCGATGGCGCCGGGACACCCCGAATCGTCCGCCTTGACGACATACGGGAATGCGCCGCCGGGAGACATGGGACTGATGGTGCTGGCGGAGAGGCTGATCTGTCCGCAGACCGTGGCTGGCCCGACCACGAAGGCCGGGACGTTGCCGTACACCGCATCGCCGTGCTCGGCACCATCCATGAACGTGCCACCCTGCAAGGTCCGGTAGACGTCGGTAGTCTGACCGATTTGCGCCGCCGCGGTGGCTGCGGTCGCCGCATCAATGGCCTCTTTGAAATCGGCGGCCACCACCTGCGCCTTGGGATCTTCGATATCCCGCTCGTACTGTGGAATGGCGATGGCCGCCAGAATGCCGATAATGGCAATGACGATCATCAACTCGACGAGGGTGAAACCGGCTTGCAGACCGGTCTTGCAGACGGTATCTGTCTTGCAGACGGCATCTGTCCTGCGGACAAAGCGCCTTTGGCGCCAGCGCAGCGGATCGGCGAAACAGGCTTGCGCCCGGCAGGCTTGCGGCCGGCAGGCTTGACCAGTTTTACGCATTGGCGTCTCCCATTTTGGCGGCACCTCGATCACCATTCAGCCGATTGAGCATTACGGACAGCCATTTGCCAAAGCGGGTCAGCAACACGGCGAACAGGCCGAATATGGGCGCTATGAACAGCCCGTCATGAAATCCGGCCCCGCCGATGCCCCAATACCAGGTCTGCCACATGCCGTCCGCGGGATGCAGCAACCCGTGAATCACGTCGGAACTGAGTGCGGTATAGAATGCAAAGGCATAACCCAGCATCAACGGAAACGTGTCGCCGCCGGAGGCGCTTCGCCAGGTCAACACCATCAAAAAGAACACTTCGACGGGAAAGGTATGCAACCCCTGGGGACCCATGTAAACGGTGGTCCAGGCCACGGCCATGGCGGCAACCAGTGCCGTGGTGACTTCCCAGGTCCATGATTTGCGGTAGGCGATCATCACCAAAGCCGACAGGAGAAACGGGAACAAAAAACCGTGAATGGTTTCCGGCTGGTCGAAATAGAGATAAGCGTCGAACAACGGATTATACGAGTTGGCGAAGGCCGGACTGTTGAAATAGGATGGGGGCGCCGCGAACATGGATAATCCTTTGATGCCGCAAAAGACAAAGTGGAAAAGGAAAAAAAGGGAAACACATGACAGGATTCGGGGACCTTGCGGCCCCCGAAATGAACGGGCTTAACTGATAGCGCCGTTGCCGCTGATGTTGACGGTGATGTTGCTCCCGCCTCCAACCGTGCTGCCATACGTCGTGCCATAGCCTTCGGCGCTGACCGCCGCCGCCACGTCTGCCTGTACAGTCGCGGAAGAACAACCCGTGTCGTCGACCACGATGGCCGTGGATGCAGCGATGGAAGTCGGCGTGATGGGATCCGGCGTGACGCCGATTTGTCCACAGGTGTTCGGAGTGCCGTCCACATAGGCCGGCAAGCCGCCGCCGACGGGATTGGGCTGATTGCCCAGAGCGCCCGTGGCTTTGCCGTTGGTCACCAGCTGGGTGCTTTGTCCTGCCTGCGCCGCGGCGACGGCCGCGGAAACGGCGGTGACGGCCTGGTGCAGGTTTTGCGCCACGTCCTGCGCCTTGGTGGTGGCGATGTACTTCTCGTACTGTGGAATGGCGATAGCCGCCAGGATGCCGATGATGGCGATGACGATCATCAGCTCGATGAGGGTGAAACCGGATTCAGCCTGCTGCCTGGCCTTACCGGCCACTTTTGAAACGATACCGCTGGTCATTGGGAATCTCCTGCTAGTTGGTCGGACCGATGAACATCCTATAACCCAGGAGACGGACGGAAATTTTCAAGATGAAGATATTTTTTGCGATTTTGGCGCGGTCATAATTTTGGCGGCAAAGCGAAATTCACCAAATATCGTCGCCATTTTCGTTATGGGCGAGTAATCGCGGTCGGCGCGGCGACGGAAGGCGCGCGGCAACACCACCATCCACCCGCACCGGATCCCGCAGCAGATGGGACGGTATTTCCGATACGAAGCGCGACCGACCGAACAAGGCTTCCCCATCATCTTCCGGGTCATCTTCGTTTTCATCCCGCATGCCAAATCGCTGACGATGCGCGGCGTAAGAAAGGTAGAGGGCGTGCTTGGATCGGGTTAACGCCACGTAAAAAAGTCTTCGTTCTTCTTCGATATCGCCATGGCCGCTGCTGGACAATTTGGGAAATTCCCCATCTTCCAGCCCGATCACAAACACATGACCAAACTCCAGGCCCTTGGCCTTATGCACGGTCATCAGGCTGACCACGTCGCTCCGATGCGTATTCCTTCCCCCGGCGTCGGATTCCAGTACCGCTTCGGTCAAAAACTCCGATAACACATCCCCGGGTTGCGCCGCCACGCTGGCCACCGCGGTCTGCCCCGTCCGGAACCGGTGATGGAACACGTTCACTGCGCGGACCAGTTCGTTCAGATTCTCCGCGCACTCTTCACCACGTTCCTTGGCGGTTTCGATGTAGAAATCGCGCAGGCCGGTTTTCACCACCACCGCGCGGGTGACCGCGCCGACCCCATCCGTACGATACACGACGGCCAACCGGGTGATCTCATCCAGAAAAGTCGGCAACTTGCCCTTGCCTTCCAGTGCGGCTTCCGTCCAAAGCGACGACCCGTTGCGCCGACATTGCTCCGTCAGTTGCGACAACTTTTTGTCCCCGATACCACGGCGCGGCGTGGACACCGCCCGGCGAAAAGCGCCGTCGTCGTGGGGGTTCGCCACCAACCGCAAATAGGCCAGGGCGTCCTTGATCTCCTTGCGCTGGTAGAAAGTCAACCCACCGTACACGCGATAGGGGACACCCAACTGCACCAGCGCCCGTTCCAGGCCACGAGAAAGCATATTCTTGCGGTACAGCACGGCGATCTCCTGGGCGGGCACCTGGTGCGCCAAACGATCAGCAATCTCTTCCGCCACGGCGTCGGCCTCGTCGTCGCCGTCTCCATACATCCGCAAACTGACGGGATGGGCGTCCACCCGCTGGGTCCACAAATTCTTTCCGATACGCGCCCTGTTATGGCCGATCACCGCGTTCGCCGCTTCCAGCACCACCGGATTGCACCGATAATTTTCCTCCAACCGTACCAGATGATTGGGTTGGTACCGGTCAATGAAGCGCTGCATGATGCTGGCCTCCGCCCCGCGCCAGCCGTAGATGCTCTGATCGTCGTCACCCACCACAAAGGTCTTCACCGCGCCGCCGTTACCCGTAACAAAACCAATAAACCGGTTTTGCTCGGCGTTGGTGTCCTGGAACTCGTCCACCAGCACTTGTGAAAGTCCACGCTGCACCTTTTCGGCGATCTCCGGGCGGGCGGCGAAGATGATGTTCGGCATCAGGATCAGGTCCCCGAAATCCACCGCCTGACTGCGCTGTTTTTCGGATTCGTAGCGCGCGTATAAATGCCTGGTCAACTCGTCGGAGGCGTTATTTTGCTGCGGCACTTTTTCCGGAGTATATCCGCGATCCTTCCAGTACTGAATCAACTGAAAATGTTCCTTGGGCTTTTCCGTGGTTAAGTCGCATTGCCGCTCCTTCATCACGCGGCGCAACAACGCTACGGATTCATCCTGATCCATAGGCGCCAAATGTGCGGCATTGTGCAGTCCGACCACCGCCCCATAGCGCCGCAGAATACGCAATCCTATCGAATGGAAGGTGCCCAAACGCAGCGCTGCGGCCGCTTCTTCACCGATCAGTCCGGTGACCCGTTCGCGCATTTCCCTGGAAGCCTTATTGGTGAATGTTACCGCAAGAATGCGAGATGGCGGCACGCCCTGTCGCACGAGCCAGGCGATACGATGCACCAGCACACGGGTTTTGCCCGTGCCCGCCCCTGCGAGAATGGCCCCATGGGTATTCAGGGGCAGGCAGACGGCTTCCACTTGTGGAGAATTGAGACCTTCGAGAAGATCAGGCGCTGGACCCTGTTGCAAAACGGGTCCAGACATCAGCCGGCGCACTCACGCGACGGCGCACCGCCGACAAGATGGATATGCCGTGGTTCTGACGTTTCTTGACCACCAGGAACAGGCACAAAACCGGCATCAATCAGCGACGCGCATCGAAAATTGACTTCCTCATCATCAAAACGGTGACCGTCACGGTATTGACGCACCATATCGGCCAGACTCGGCGTTTCTGTATCAGGCATTGGACTCTCCACTCTTTAAGGTCATATTCGTCCATTTTACGCTACCGAAACGCCATTCAGCCGGATTTGTCGAATCCTAAAGTCGCTTAACTTAACCAGCACTACTAATTGCGCCTCGTAATCTCGCGATTTTGTCCAGACACTCCTCTTCGTTAGAGCGGTGCCCACACAGATGCAAGCGCATCATCTCGTATATGCCAAACACATTGGTATTTTGGCATTGTCGTATCCTTCGCCGTCATCCACCATTCAACAATGCGGCCTACAGGTTGGCCGACTTTTCAGCCGTGTCCACAGACCCCGCTGTCTTGAGACCGTCAACAAACATCCGCAAACGCTCCGAGCGTGAAGGATGACGCAATTTACGGAGCGCCGTGACTTCGATGGCGAGGACCTGATCCGTCGTGATATGGAGCCGCTGGGCCAGTTCATCCACTGACTGCCCGGCAGGTTCTCCAATCCCAAAATGCGTCAATAGAATCTGGATCTCGTCCTTCGACAACCCGTGAAATAGTTCATCAACCACCTCTTTGATCGCCAGGTTCTCGGACTGCGCCGTGCTGCAACACGACGATTCAGAAGACACCATCTTGTTTTCCATGTCCACCTCCATTACCGCGCTGCATATCCAACAACCGCTCGATTTCTTCTATGCACTCCTGCGCCCGCAAACGAATATCCCGGATCGTGTAGCGCAACACCTGCCAGCCTGCGATCACCAGCAGATTCTGCCGTTGCCGGTCGCTCGCAAAACCCTTCTTCGACAGTCCGTGTGGCCTGTATCCATCGATCTCTATGGCGACGCGTTCAGCAACCAACGCATAATCGATCCGGATCTTTCGACCGTGAATGGGACTATGCTTCGCCTCTATCTCCGGCCATCTGTTTCTGAGCAGCCTGCCAAACTGTTCCGCATGGGGCGACCGGTTATCCGGTTTCCCTTTCCGCAAATCCGGATACCGGTCCCGTGCCGCCCGTTGTGTTGCCGGGCACAACTGGTTTATCCTCTGCAATGCGTCTCCTTATGTTCTTTGAATCCTGGCGAGTTGGAAATTACGAAGCTTTTTCCAGTGCAGGCTGGCTTCTCTGCAACTGATACCACCAAATGCGCGCGTGGCGCCCCTGTCTTCAGGCATGGGGATGAAAGTGCGCCGTCAATGTGCGTAGGCATAACCATCCGCCCTGTGGATCGCCGTGCAATAACGCCAGGAAACGCCGTCCATTTCTTTTCCGTTGACCTTGAGTTTGAAATTCCCGGATTTCTTGCATGCAACCCGCCCAACATGCTCACCTTTGAATCTCCCTCTAGGCACGATGGCCCGCACCATGTCTCCCGTCTGAAAACCAAAGTAAATCTTCTGCCGGGATTTTGCTTTTCCGCGCGGAAACCCATACTCCGACACGTTCTGCATCTGGCGGCGTCCATGGCCGGTAGCCGTAATTTGCAGTGGCCGCATTTTCGGATCCAGTAGGACACGCTCGCCAGATTCCCCAACACATGCGGCATCAATCCAGTGCGCCTTCGGATAATCCTGCCGGGATCGGTTGAACTTGGTTCGTCCGCCGGAGCCGGTCTCTATCGGTAAACCCAATTCCAGCAATCGCCCGAACAGGATGTTGCGTGTGGCGTTGACCGCCGCGGCATCGCTCAGGGACTGTTTGCGCTGCGCTTCGATGCGCGCCAGACGCTCGGGGTCGTGGGCCAAATAAGTCCGCAGATCCAGATTGTTTTTGCGTTGATTGCAGTCGTGACAGGCTATCGTCAGGTTGCTCACGCGATCACTGCCGCCCCGGCTTTTGGGATGGATGTGGTCCACTTCCAGCGGAACTTCCGTGGCGTCGCAATAGACGCAGGTCCGGCCCCACTTCTCCAGCAGGTACTCCCGGACCTCGTAGCCGAACAAGGTCCCCTGCTGATACTCGATTCCGGATATCTCCGGATTCTGCATCTGCTGCATGTCGAAGCGCACCCGCTCCATGCTGGCATCCGTAATGGGCGCCCAACGCATAAGGCGCTTAAACCAGGTGATGACCGTCGCCACCCGATGCAGGATGGACGGCGGCAACCAACCCGGCGTCCGGGTGCGATGGTCGAAACGCGGGGCGCGGTAGCGGGTCTTCCGGTTACGGCGGTTGCGCCGCAATTTGCCCCGTTTTTCCAGTGACAGATGAATGGTGTGGCCGCGATGTGCGAGTTCCGCCGCCCAAATGACGGTAAGACCCCGCTGGAATGCGGCTACCAGCGCCAGTCCGGTCGTTTTGCTGCCGGGGTCCGACTTGGCGGTGAGTTGTTGCGTTTCACCGCCTGCGCGTTCTTTGAGGATGATAGTGAAGGGAAAGCGACGGAACACCGCCGCATTTCCCTCCCGCAACAGTTCCCGCGCCCGTGCCGGATGGCAGGGCATAAGCGGTGCTTTGCTGCTGTCGATCACGAATACTCGGTTTTGCATAGTCGTTACCTTTTCAGTCTCCGCTTACGCGGGTAAAGTTTGCCTCGCCCATGTCCATGGTGCTTGTCATGCTGGTTTCCTTCGCCGTATCCCCAGATACGACAGCATGGTTTCAGCGGCAGGGTCCGGAACTGGCAAGCATCCCGGAGTGCCATGACACCTTGAACGTAGCGGATTCTCACCGCTTGGGCTGGTCATGAATCGGAGCCCCTACAAGCCCCTGCCTTTAGGCATGGGGTTCATGACTCGTCCGCCAAATCCTGATTGAGAGCGTGAATCTCCTGAATGAGGAGTAGCGTCTCGCCGAGGATCCTATTCAGCCTGCGGCTATTTTCCATGATCCTGGCGAAACCCGCAGATGTATCCCGCACAGTTTGGTTACTGACCTGGGTTTTGGTATGCGCATGAGCAACACCGGCAATCTGGTCAGCGACGCCTGCGGTTCTTCGCGGCTTGGGTATGTCCTCTTTTGCCGCTGGAGCCGTCGAATCAACCCACCGACCGTCCCCGTCCTTGGTAATGGACTTGAGTTGCGACAATCTGGACAATAACGCGCCGACTTTCTGAACGCTTAACCCGGTGGCCGCGGCAATATCACGACCCACCCCACGTCCCGCACGAACGGCGGACAACACCAATGCGGCATCGTCCGATTGACCATCTACACCAGTCTTCTTCTCTGCGACTTTCGTTTCATGTTTTACCATTCTGAGCCCCTTTCCTTTTCTCGAAGAAACCTTTGTCATCCGCAAAAATGGATTTTCCTCTCCACGCCGATACCACACAGGGGGTCGGTACTCTTCCCGGTGCTCATAATCCGCGCCAAGTGGCGGGGCGGAAGTTTCGCCTTTGTCCAATATACCCATACCAACTGCTCCTGTTCTTATCCACGCCACCCCCTCATGCCGGGTGCCGGGGATTTTGTGTTTATGCCGTCCAAAATCTCTCTGGCCTCCACGGCGAACGGTCCCGTGATTTGTGTCCGGTTACCATGCCATGCGGCAAACAGAAAGCGCTGCTTGAACACCTGACAGCGATATCTTTCCCGCATCAATGCCAGATAGGCTTCACGGTCTCCGGTCCAGTCCTGCGGCGGTCCTAACAAATTCCCTGACCCCGGAGTCGTATCCATCCTGGATACATCCGCCGCACCAAATCGCACACCGTCTACCGTGTTTTCAGCCAAAGCTGCATGCTCTCCGTTCCATGAAAGCCATGGTATCTGGGGAGACGGTTTCATGGGTTGTCAAAAAGCGGGGAAATATGGATGTTACAACAGTAGGAATGATGGTATTTTTGCTAATTTACGCTTGCCCGGGATCAATTTGATCCCGAAGCGCGGTATGAGCGGCCCTAATGCACCATCCAGGACGCCACGCCCACCATCCAGAACGCCGTCACCTCCAACCACTCGATCCCGGACCCGGAACGCCACAAACGCAGGCTGAGGCGATGTCGCGATGTGGGCATCAGAATGGGCACACCGGTTGGATTCGGTATATCGCACAACAAATGACTGATGCCGCCCATGGCGAACCCCAATGCGGCCGTATGGAAAATGGCGTTCAACCAGAGCGTGTGATCCGGGTTGGGATTGGGCAAACTGAATAATGCCCACACCAGAAACGCCACCCAGGCGACCGCCCAGTGAGTGATCGTCCGGTGCGGTATGACCGATGCGCGACGGTAGGAACCATCGTGCATTTTTTCCGCATGAGCGATCTCCAGCCAGTCCGGGGCGGTGGACCCATAAAACGCCGCGATACAGGACGCACCGATAGGCAGCAACCCGAAGTCCAGATAATGCAGATATGCGGCACTGATAACCGACAGCGCGACACCCACTGTTTGATGACCCGTTTTTCCCATGACTACCTCCTTGTAGTCATGTTCGCACGAGCCATTTTTCATTCGTGGTTTTTTACGCGGAAATTGCTGGGCTTATTATCGAAATGTGCTGAATGGCAACAGATCATCACAAGATGGTGTTACACAAAAAAATATCCACATATCGCCACATCTCCGTCACCAAGCTTCGGGTAACCTCATCAGAAAGAGGACGCGATCAAACCGCAGGTCACGACCATGGATGGTTCACCATCGCCCGCCGCAAGGGCGACACTGCGCCTTAGCAGGATCGATTCCATGGTCTCCACCATCAATCCATAGAAGGGGGGGAAGAAAAACATGACCACAACCGCCATTCTGAAACTCCCCCTTATCCATCCGTGAACTGACCATGCCCAACCGCTGGCCGCTAGTCCTCATTGGCGTTTGGTACCTGCATCAGATGTGCTACGGTTCCTGGGTCGCCGTCTTTTGTCTGGGAATCGTCTTCGCCATGCTCGCTCTGCTGAAAAATTACCGTCTTTTCCTGGCGCGATTCTGGAATTACACATTGGCGGGATTTTTGGCCCCGGTCTGGGACAGTGACTGGATGGATCCCATTCTCGGAAGACCTTCAGGATCCGCTCGGACGATAGAGGAAGCACCATGGGCCAAGGCCGCCAGAACCTACCAGAACGCGCCGTAGTGCTCCGCCTGTAACCGCGTAGCGGTTCAGGGGGTGGTGAAGCGGCGCTATCGCCAGCAGGGCGATCATTCCGGTCTTTCCTGTTGCTCAATGTATTGCTTGAGCACGGATAGTGGCGCACCACCCACCGTGAGGATGCAATAACTGCGACTCCAGAATACCGGATTGCTCCAGTAATATTTTTTTTCAGATGGTCAGCAAACTCTTTACGCAGCAATCGGCTGGTGACTGTTTTCAGGTTGTTCACAAACGCCGATGGGAGCACTTTCGGTGTCAAAGCCAAGAGCAGATGCACATGATCCGCCTCACCGTTGAATTCCAGCACTTCGCACTCCCATTTTGCCGCCGTACTCCGGCAGATGGCTTCCAGCCGGTTCAGCATGGGGCCGGTCATGCACTTGCGGCGGTATTTCGTGACCAGAACCAAATGATAGTTCAGATTATAAACGCAATGATGTAGAGTGCTTAGGGTTTGCATGGTCATGGTAGCCGAGTACAATGGACTCATGCTGAATCGCAAAGTGACCTATCGTTTGTATCCCAATGCCGAGCAGGAAGCGCGGCTGCAGGAGACGCTGGGTTTGCATCAACGGTTATACAACACGGCTCTAGAAGAACGCATCCGCGTGTACAAGGAAACCGGCAAGGGATTGTCGTTTGCCGATCAATGCAAGGTGCTCACGCAATGGCGCAAGACCGTGCCAGCGCTGTCCGGCCTGAATGCGCAGTCGGAACAAGTGACGCTCAAGCGTCTGCATTTGGCCTTCCAGCATTTCTTTCGGCGCGTGAAGAACGGTGAAACGCCTGGGTTCCCTCGGTTCAAAAGCCTCCATCGCTATCCCGGTTGGGGATACAAGACCCACGGGGATGGCTGGAAACTGCACCCTTCGCAGGGCGCAAGCCCCGGTGAGAACGGTGCCCACGGCAAGCTGTATCTTCAGGGTATCGGCCTGGTGCCTATTCGCGGCAAAGCCAGAACGGCAGGCACCCCTGTCACTTGCGAAATCGTTCACAAGGCGGGCAAGTGGTATGCATCGGTCACTCTCGAAGTCGATGCCATACAAAGGGCGCGTGGCACGGAAATGGGTGCGTTCGATTGGGGCCTGAAAGAGTTTCTGACCATTGCAACACCCCAAGGCATCGAAACCGTTGCCAATCCTCGCCATCTCAAGAACCAACTGGCGGAGATCAAGCGGTTGGGGCAGGAAGTCTCCCGTAAAATTCGCATGGCTCAACAGTTGAGCGGAAAACAGCGAGGATTCCCCATATCGGCCAATCTGCGCAAAGCCATCCAGGATTTAGCCAGGCTGCATGCCAAGGTGGCGCGAAGCCGCAAAGACTTTATGCATCAGACCAGCGCGTGGTTGGTAAAACGGTTTGGTGTATTGGCCACGGAGGTGCTGGCCGTAAAAAACATGGTGCATGGCGGTGGCGCTCATAAGAAAGGGCTCAACCGCGAGATTCACGCTGCCGCACCAGCGACTTTTCTCAAAATGACCACAACCAAAGCGGAAGAGGCTGGGTCGTGGTACGAGGAAGCTCCGACGCGGGAGATCAAGCCAACGCAACGCTGTCATGCGTGCTGGAAATTACCAGATGAGAAGAAAACGCTCTCGGACCGGGAACACCAGTGCCCGCATTGCGGCGTCACCTGTGGCCGCGACGAAAATGCGGCTTTGGTACTGTTGCGGTGGCTTAAAATGAGATTGGCCGGTGAATCCGGCTCCGGGCGGGAACCGTCCGAGGTGTGGAGCGGTGGAAGTTTCGCCGCGATGAAGCACGAAACTCTCGCCATACCGTAAGGTTGGCGGGAGCAGTTCATTGGCGGAATCAATATGCGGTTCACCATTCCCGCCTACTGTGGTTTGCCATCTGGATCACCGCGCTACTGCTTGGCCCGGTACTGATTGTCCTGATTCTGTCGGGGCATGAGCGATTAGCTGGAATACTCGTGGTTCCCTATCTGGCAGCCATTCTGCCCGGTTTTTTCCGGATGCATCGCGCTTTCGACAAGGCGATCTCCTTGAGCAACGCCACCGGCGAACCATCCACCGCCTTTGCACAGATTGCGTCTTCCATTCCCCTGTCATCTGATGCCTGGATTCCGCCGTACTTGTACCCGGCAAAGCCAGCATCGTTTACGCGCTGGCTCGTGTATTTCTCCATCGCGGCAGTCCCGGTCATGGCGCCGTTTCTGCACTATCCAGCGCCGCAGGTTGGGTCAATGGCGACATTTGCGTTCAAGGCCGCAGCATTCCTGCTCCTGGCATTCTCCTGGCTCGTTGTGGTTATTCGGACAGGTCTACCGCTTGCCTGTTACCGACACCCAATCGATACCGCAGAGGAAATCTGTGTGTGGATATTCCGTGATGACCTGCTTTCAGCGATGCCGTCGGGGGATAAAAACCACATCTGAGATTTTTTGGAGTTTTTCGCTTGTTGGCGAAGAAAGGCCCCGACCATGCGGGGCCAAAGCACGCTAACCAACAAACCCAACAAACTAATGCACGCGCTCGGCCCCGCCCCGCGGCTGCACCGGAATCAATCGCCCTATGGACACGGCGCTCTGCTGCGCAATATCGACGGCATAGTGAATTGAATGGATAGCGATCAGATTCTTGCCCGTATCCGCCTTCGGCAAACTGTCCGGATCATGAAAGACCTTGACCAACCCGGATTGCCCACCTTTGCGCACGCAAACCAATACGACCGAATCCAGTTCCCCCTTCTCTTCGCTGGACATGGACAACAACGCGCTATCCACGGCACCGGAAATCTGTTCTAACAAAAATGCTGAAACATCCATCTTTCTTTCCTTTGTGGCATATTTCAGCCGGTTAGTGGTAATTGTTTGACATGAGACTTTCTGGAACATTGACCAGTTCTTCAGGCAACGGCTTATTCTCCATGACGCCGCCAATACTTTCCCGGATAAACAGGTACAGCCCGATCACGGCGAGCAGATTCAGGACGGCGTCCGGCCCCACCATGGCAAACAGCACCACGTCGTTACCCGCGTAATGCCCAAGCAAATACCAAACGCCGGTCACCACAAAACTGAGTAGAAGGCAGCCAATGAACATCTCTTCGTTCTTCGCCGTGGCGTTCAACGCGACCACGTAACTCCGGCCAAAATCCGTGATCAGACCCAGCGCCAGGAGGCCTATCTGGATGCTGATATAGGATCCCAGCACCGTCATGATGAACACGAACACCCCGTTGGAGATATACCGGGTCACAAATAGTGACCCGCTCACCACCCGTTCGCTGTTGCCCAAGGATGAAAACACGGCGCTCGACGCCATGACCACCAGAACGCCCAAACCGCTCCACAACAACAGCGCCGCCACCGCGCCCAGCAAGTAGCCCTTCACATGCAAAAACGTTTCTACAAATCCGTATTGCAGATCCGCAGACAGGGCAAACAACAAGCCGGCCAGCATCATCACGAAAGACATGGGAACCCGCCACTGCATGGGCAAAGCGGCGATGGTCACGGAGGACAGCGCGAAGAGGCCAAACAGCAGCGGCCGTCGATTCGCCAGTACGGTGCCCTGTTGCCACCAGCGGGTTTCCCATCCGGGTTCAATGCGTTTCGGTTCTAATACATTCGACATCACAACATCCTTCTGTAGCGTATATGACATCAGCCTACATCAAGACTTCCGCAACCAGGCGTTTTTCGCGTTCAGCCGGTGTGGGCGGTGTTTGCTCCAGTGCCGCCCAGTAGCGATCTTCTGGCTGCAAGTTCTGGATATGTTCCCGAAGCACACCGGCACCAACGAAATGAGCCCGACTCTGATCACGCCGGATAAGATCCACCAACGGCAAAGCGGGAAAATACTGGATCGCCAAGTCCGTCACGCCCAAGCCGCGCAGCACAGCGACCTCCTTTCCCAGCAGATCCGGATCCAAATGCGTATCGGCCAAAATGATCGTGTCATGCACCGGTACGGCGTCACGAACGGCGCGTTCCCAGAGCCACTGAACCCTATCCTCAAGAACACGGTTCCAGTTGGTCCAGGAAAAAGGCGTGTCCGCCTCCGCCGCATGCAGGGCCATCCGAATCGCATCCCGCTCGATGACGGCAATGCGTAATCCCGGATATTTCGACACAACCGATCTGGCCCAGGTGCTTTTGCCGGACGCCGCCGTGCCGACGGTGAAAATCGCCAGCATCAGAAAATGGAATTGATCAGATCATCGCCAATACCGAATCCGGCACCCATCATGATGGCCTGCCCAAAACCGGAATGTTCCAGGCTGCTCAAAAACCCGCCTGACTGCGGCTGCTGTTGCCCGTAGACGGGTGCCTGCGGAGTCTGCGGATATCCGGCCTGCCACGGACCGCCCTGCGCCTGCTGATCGTTCTGCACGGCCTGGTGCATGGCCTGCATCACCATCATGACCTGCTGCTGCTCCTGCTGGATGTTCAGGGCCAGTTCCTTGAGATCCAGCAGCCACTCGCGGGCATCCGTGTTTCCGGCGTCAACGGCGGTTTTGAGTTTGCCCGCCAGCGCCTGCAAACCCTGCGACACGCCCTGCGCTTCCTGCTGCAACTGATTGTACTGCTGTTCTACGGTTTCAATATCCATGTTCACTCCTTTTGCCAAGAAAAATGTATTGTGGTACGTCACTCATCCTGAAAGATGCCAAAATTTTCCAACATCCAGGACACCGCGAGCGCCGGACCAGCTTCAGTATATCCTGTCCAGGGAGCCGCCTGCAGCGCACGCTCCAAAGGCGCCACCCAAACGAACACCAAAAAGAAACCGGACACCACGACATCACCGGCATCACTGAACGCGAAGTGTTTGCCTTCCAGGAGGCCATATACCATGACGGCTAAAACAGCCGCCAGAGGACTGGCAAGCGATTGTATCCATGCGGGCCATCGAACCAACGGATGGCCAGGGGTGAACCACCAGGGCACTCTTTTCAGGTCACGCCCAAAAGCTTGTTCAGACACTCTGGCGAACACCATTTCTGGTCTTTCGACAGTTGTTGGCTCCAGCGGATGACGCTGGAACCATGCCTCTAATCGTGTCCGCGACTTGAACGGGATACCGGCAACACGCTCAAATAGCGCCTGCAAAACACCGAGCAACACGTCAAGCAGCAGAAAAAACAGAAACGCCAGGTACAGCACGACGTCGAACACCGCGAAATGGCCCGGTTGTCCGCGCAGCGCCGTTCACAAAACCATGGAAATCTATTCCAAGACGTCGCCCGAACGATAAGAGCGGCGATTCGCGTGCCGGAATCCCGCCGGCAAGGGCATAGGGCAGCCTAAGCCGCCGCCACAACCGGGACCTCTGGCTGAATCCTTGCGGACTCCACCGTACGTTCCGGAGGGTCGGATTTCTCCGCCACACGCTGCGCTGCAAGCGCCGCTTTCATCTTCCGGGAAACCTTGCCCAGCAGAGTCCACACATGCTTTCGCTTATTCCACTCGGGATAAGGAAAGGTGACCTGCGCACCGCGTCCATCTGGTGCGGTGACGGTTTTTACGCCATCACGCCCTGCCTGGCCTATCGGGGTCTCCCGAAGTCCGAATTGTTTATGTACTTTGCCGGTTCGCGTATTTTTCACGAACTGGCCAAAAGCCCTGCGCCCAATCGCCACAGCCGCGCCCTGATGCACGGTCAAGCCATAACGATGCGCATAATTGATCCGCCCGATCACCGACGTGAATGCCGGATTGACCTGCATGAGCGCCACGTTCTCTTTTCTGGCCCTCGCCTGTACGGCTCCAAGGATTTTCTGATAGGACAGACTGGACAACATCCGCGCATACCGCGGGCCGTCCACTTCGGTGAGTTGTCCTTTCTTTTTGGAAAAATCCAGTTTCTCCAAAACCAGCGGCTTCCCGACCTGCGAGGCGCGGTTGACCAGCATGATAGCCGCCGCCTCAATAATGGCGCTGGCCTGTTCCGTCGTTTTTCCGTAGGTGACGCAGGGTATGGTCCCTGTTTCCACGGGATTCCCGAAACGGTCTAGTTCCGCCCAGGCCAGATGATCTGCATTCAGATCTATTGCCAGTACACCCGCTTTCGTATCGGTCGTAACAGTAACTTGTGGTTCCTTGAAACTCACCAGTACTCGCCAGCCTTTCCCGTCCCGCTGGAAACGCCAGGATAACGCGCTGAGATCTTTCGGATAGACGAAGCGGGAGTACGGCTTGCCGGCTTTGGACAGCTTCGTGACCCTGGGCAGTTTGGTCTTGGATAACCCCGTATGCAAAGACAGCGCCGCGCGCAACTTCTCATCGCCGTAAGGAAAACGAAGAGGTCCGATGGTGACGCATTTTTCGCTGTCTCCCGGCAATCGCACATCCAGAAGAAAGGAGCCGTCTTCCTGTGCTCGGGCGACGCAGCCCTGACAGCCTGTGGTCTCGTCCTTCGAACCCAGTACAAAGAACTGACTGGCGCGTGCGGCTTTCCATTCCGCCAGCCATTCCGCATGGTCCTTGTAGCCGTTTTCTTCGAGATGAAACTGGCTGTGAAACAGTTTTCTTCCGCCGAAGCAGATCCCGGACGCGAAGGGGCGATGCAGATCATCGATCGTTTTGGATTGCCGCTCTAGCAGATTACGGAGCTTCCGTTTCTTTTGATGCAGACGATTTTCCAGGCGCTGAAGATCCGATGTGGACACGCCGTTTTTCTTCGCCTTTTCAATTTGCTTCTCGATCTTCGGCAGGAGCTTTTTCGTGGCGGCGATTTTGTCGCTCAGGATGTTCTCCTGGTGTTTGAGGTTCTCCACCCGGTTCGTCGCCATCCCTTCCACATACCGGCGCACGGCATTGAACTGCCGGGCGGTGATGTCGAAACGGCGGAGATAGGCATTCTTGAACGAAGGCCCCGTGCGCCGATCCTTGACCATATCGGCGGCCAGATGGTGGGCGACATGATTGAATCGTTCGGCATAAGCGGACAAGGCAGAATCTTGCGCTGGCGTGAGGTTTCGGATGCGCGTATGCAGCGTGATCATGCCGGGTCCTCCGCAGTGCAGGCGGCCATCGCTTTCTCCGCGCGGTGTTTGGCGGACCGCCGCCCATACAGCCGTGCGCAGAAGGAAGTCAGCACCGAGATCATGTCCTGCACCAGATCGTCCTTGAGTTCGGATTCATCCACCACCAGCAGTGTGCCGCCGCGGGCGGCCAGCGCGGCTTCCACATATTCGGCGCCGAAGCGCATGAGCCGGTCGCGGTGCTCCACGACGATATGTTCCACCGTGCGGTCGCCCAGCAGACGCAGCAATTTCCTTCGATGGCCATTCATGCCGGATCCCACTTCCGTAACGGTCTCCGCCACGGAAAGCCCGCGGTCGTTGGCAAAGGCCACGCAACGCGCCACCTGCCCGTCGAGGTTGGGTTTCTGGTCATGGCTGGAAACGCGGGCATACACGACCGTTCTGCCGGTTGGGGTTTCCGGCACGTCCACCAGGATGGTGCCCGTGGACAACTGACGGGAGGGCACGGGCATGGTTCCGTTCTTGAACCATTCCCAAGCGGTGCGATAAGTCACACCCTGCGTCTTCGCCCATGCGCTCAGTCTCATGTTTAATAGGACCACATCAACATCTATAAAGTTCCATGACTAGGGCAACAGTTGCAAACCCCTATGCCCACAAGCGCCGCCAACAACGAACCCAATAACCACCAGGCTGCGGTAACCACGACTCGCGCCCATTTCCAAAGCGGCGCACCGGTCATGCCATGCGCGGCGAGAAATCCCTCGATCGCCCAGGCGTTCAAGCGCAGCCGCTCACTCCGTTCACCTGCCGAAGGAACAGGTCGTGTGTCAAAAGCGTTTCGCCAAGTGGCATACAACGTGTATGCCGTTCCCGCCAAAACCTTCCTCCTCGTCATGTAATGGAAAACCAGCACGAAGAGTAGCAGATTCCAAACCAGCCTCCATCCCATAGCGCCGGTGGACACCTTACGATCCTGTTTCGGGCGTAAAGGCGTCAACACGGCCACGCCTATAGCTATAGCCTGGCCAATCGAACTGAAGCAGAATGCCACGCTCGCACAAACGGTCGTAGGTGGCAACACCGAGATAGCTTTCAATGCCCTGCGCAGACTCGTTTGATAGCACAATCGTGGGTTTCATGTCCAGATAACGGGCATGGACCACCTCGAAAAGATGCACCTGCTCGCCTTCCCCGCCGAACTGTTTGCCCACTTCGTCGATAATGAGAAGGTCCGCCTCCTCGAATGCGCGCACGATGTCAAACTCCGACTGGCCGCCGCCACCTTTCCCCCAGGTTTGACGAATGCGGGTGATGAGCCCGTAGGCGGTCACCTGCAGCACGCTGCGCCCCATGCCCATCACCGTGCGCGCTATCGCCGTCGTCAGATGATTCTTGCCGGTGCCTATGCCGCCGCTGATCACCATGCACATGCCCATGGCCGCATACCGCGCAAAATGCTCGGCATAGTCCCTGCAGGTATCCAGGGCGACCTGCTGAGCCGGATACTCGACGATGAACGTGTCGAAATAGCAATTCTGGTATCGCGCCGGGATGGCGTTCTGGAATTTTCCCGGAATGGCCGCACTTTTCAGCAAACGTCGGGACGCCTGTTCCGCAACACACGCCGGACACACGGGCGCCATGTACCGGACGTCCCCAAACTCATCGACCATGGAAATCGGGTAAGCGCCATGCCGCTCGCATTCGCGGAACTGCGGGTGTTGATCCGGAAGCAAGGCGATGTTCTCCAGGTCGAAACCCCATCGCCGCAGCAGGTCTTGCGAAAGGCCGCCCACCGGCTGTGGAACACCAGCGCGTGGCTTGTTGTGTGGTGGTACTGGTTTTCTGGGTGTGCTCATGGCGATCTCCTTCAGAGGCGGACAACGGTGGGCCGGGAGGCAGGCTGCGTGTCGTTGCCGACGGTGGCGCGCCCCAGAGCTGGGTGGTTGGAAGACGGGCCACCAGGGCCACGGGCCGGGCGATTCACCGGCTGTTGCCGGGTCACCCACTCCGTCCGCAATTTTTCGGCATCGCGGAGCAACAGGTCCACCTGGTGCATGCCCTGCACATAAAATCGGCCGTTATGGTTGACAAAGAAGGCGGCCACGGCCGGAGCCTCAGCCTGACCGAGTCGTTTGACCAGATTGGCCAGTTGGCTGTTGACCTTCTGGTTGCGCACGGGCTCTGTGCCATAGCGACCCTGGTAAGCCTGGCTGTAGGCTTCCCAAGTGGCAGTAGTTGGAGCCGGTGCGGATGCGACGGAGGTGCGCTTGCGCACCCCTGTCGCAATCTTTTCTTCTTTTATTCTGTATTCTGTATTCTGACTAGGGTTATTTCTGGGTTCTGTTTTCAAAACCGTCTGGGTTTCAGTTTGTACGTTTTCGAAAACCGTTTGGGTTTCTGCCTCAAAACCGTTTGGGTTATTTCTGGGTTCCTCTACGCTTTCATTACTCGCGATAACCGTTTGAAAAACCGAGTCATCGAATGGACATTCTGCAGTGTGGACTCTGTCTAGCCAAAAATCATCATCGTCTAATATGACGTTTCCGCTAGCTGTGATCTCGCTTGACGCGGCCATCTGTGAATGAGTGATTATATGGTTATTGCCCGTGTTTTTTGGAACCGTCTGGGTTCCCGTATCGTAACCATCTGGGTTCTCAGCAGTATCATTCTTTAAACCGTTTGGGTTTTTTTTAGGTTCAGTCACTAAAACCGTTTGGGTTGCAGTCTGGGTTTCGTCCTTAAAACCGTTTGGGTTATTTCTGGGTTCTTCCGCGATGTCATCGAGAAGCTTCTTAGGACGCCCGCCGCGAGCCCCAACCACTCGGTTTCTTTCCGCTTTCTCAGCGTAGACGCTTACCTCTTTAGTGACGCGAGCGTGTGTGTACCCATCCCGCCCCTTGTGAAAAAACTCGGCGAGCACGCTTCTGATGGCCTCCTGCTCGGCAGGATTGATGGCTCCAAGCAGGCGGAAAATACGTTCCGGGTTGGCTGGAAGCGTCCCCCCTGAGAGATAGGCCTGATCCAATAAAAGACGATAGGCTCCGTGCTCGATCAGGCTCAACTGTGCCGCGTCCCGCTGATAGTCAGCGATGAAAAATTTGTACCACACCATCTTTGGCTTTTCAGTGCCCATATCGAAACCCCACTTGTAAATATATCAGTGACACATGGATCCCATGCTTAAGTGCAAGAGGCCATTCATTTGCGCGGGAAACCGCGTGTCCAGCGCATTGCCCAGCAGGTCCGCGTAGGGCGACAGGGCCGCGCCGATTTGTTTGGGTTTTACTTTCTTCGATGCAATGCCCTTGCTGGGCGCCAACCCGTGTTGCGCCATCACCTGGTCGCGGACGGCGGGCGATAGGTCATTCAGCGTGATGCGGGCCATTACACACTCCAGATTTACCGAACGGATTGAATCCCGTCACAAAATGCCGCGCATACCATCCACGGCGAGCGTTTTGGCAGGATGCCCATGTAGTCCACCCCTCACGCCTGCCAGAGTGCTTCACGTCGCACCACGTCAATTCCTGGTGGTCGGATCGAGGATGGAACTTGAACCAGCACAAGGACGAGTTTGGATAGGGGTTACTGGTAGAATAGGTCCCGCAACCAGCCAGCGACGTGATTATCGCGCCAACCAGTACCATTCGCAGAGCAAAGCGGACGGCCGACGGGAGAGAGTCGGTAAGCGTCAGGCGGGCCATCTATGCCTCCAGACAGACCGGTTCAGAACGGGTATCCATGCGATACACCAGTCCTGGACTCACCACGACTTCTCCATCAGACAGCCGCAATAGATTGATGGTGCCATCGCGCTCCACTGGGGCGACATGGGAAAACCGGATGATCTGGTTATCGTCGTACACCAAAAACTCGTGGATGGGCCGGTTTTCGTATTGTCCGATGACTGGGCCTTTTCTGACGATATTGCTGCTTACCCGCATGTCACCACCCCACCGTGCTGATTGCGCTGCACCGTCACGCCATGCGGGAACTGCAGATACTCCACATGGTTTACGCAAACCTTGGTGTAGCCGGTAATGTCGGCAACGGTCTTTCGATAGGATCCGCAGCCGCTTAAACCGAGTACAACCAACAACACGACGATCCCGGCTCTGTATATCTTTTGCACCCTGACTCTCCTTAAAAGTTAAGCGCCCAAAGCGAACATATCTGTTGCCGACAGGGGTTCCGGCAATGAATCGATGGGCACACCCTCCGTATATCCGCAATCCGGACACACCCATCCGTCTTTGGTGGCCAACAGACAGCCAATGTCCCGCCCGTTATCGTGATGCGGCATGATGGACCGGTTCGGGCAGGTGTGCGGGTTCCCGTCCAATTCGCCGCGCTGGATTCGGTTGCGTTGTTCGACTTGCTCTGGGGTCCAGTTCTTCATGCCACCATTCTCCCTATGGCTCCATCGCCTTTCGTATCTGATACGGCTTCAACCCGGCAGCCACACATCCCGCTTCCGTGGCATGATAAAAATAGGTATCTGCATAAGGCCGCCCCTTGTATACCAAGCCTGCGGTCTCCAGTCGTTCCATGCTCTGTATATCCGCGCCGCCTGGCGCAAAACGGTTGCGGTAGCCCCACTGCCGCTTTTTAGTGTGCGAACCGATGCCGAGCATGTGGCGAAGGTTGTTCATCCAGTTTGCGCGGGAAACCCCGGCATTCATGCCGGGGAGGGATAGCGCGGCGGTCAAAGACCGCCCCATTCCCGCTCTCCTTGTGTCAGTGCTATCTTGTGGATAAATCATGCGCGCGGCACCATTCCGGTATTACACAGGTAGGGCTTTGCCTGGGAAACGGGTAGATAGGTCTTCCCAACCAGGGATTGGAGTTCGGCGGAATGCAGATAAGCGCCGCCGTTCTTGATGCCATGCACAACAAACGGTTTCCCTTGCCACGTTCTCACGTCGCCGCCGACTGCTGGCGCCTTCGCCCGGTTCGGCGTGTAGAGCCGCACCGCCTTTTTCACCTTCAAACGCCCAATGTCCCGCGGGTGCTTCCTGCGGAACTCGGCCAATGAATCCACGTCGCCCTGATCGCAGCGTTTGCGGCGGTTGTGCGCCACGGGCTTTTTCTCACCCGGCAGGTAATACAGCCGATCCCGCTGCGCGTGAATGTGCGCCCGCCGATGGCGGCGATACTGCGTCATGTCCATGTCCAGCGTATCCCGCTGGTCTATGGCGCCGGCGCCGGTCATGGCGGCGGCTACCGACACCGCGTCCATCGCATGGGTTTTCTCCAGGCCGAGTCGGCGGCGGGCGGCCACGGATTGTTCGACAGGGACCGGCACCAAGCCTGCATCCGTCGCCTGTTTCCGCAGCTTTCCGCAGACGGCATTGACCGTGCTGGTGTCCCGCCACTGCGCGCCGTCCGTAATGGGCAGAGCGATCAGTCCGGCATGCACGTCATCGTGACAGTCTTCGCAGAGCGTCACCCGGTTGCCGGCACGGTCGGAGCCCTGTTTCGACCGCTTTCGCAGATGATGATCATGCAAACGATTCCTGCTTTTGCAAGCCACGCAGCCGCCGTCGCGGCGCACCACGAAGCGGTGCGTCTTTTCTCCGGCCGCCTTGCCGATGGGCGAGACCTGATAGCCTGAGCCGGTCCGCGGCTTGCCGTGGGCCAAGGCCCGCAGATCGAAGGCCGCGCTCTCGAAGCCTTGCGTCACCTGATGGGTCGGCAAGGGCGCCAGGCGCGCGAGCCGGACATACAGATTCCGGTGCGTCTGCACACCGTGCTTGAGGGTGACCGAATCCCGCTTGCCCCGGCTCTCGTAGCGCGGCGGCCGGTGTTTTGCCGTCTGCCCCTTTTTCTGCACGTTCTTCCGCCTGTGATGCCGCCGTGAATTCCGGTACATGGCTCGTTCGTCCATCAATCCCCGGATATCCGGGGTGCGCGCCGCGAGCGTGCCCTTCAGCAACACCCGCAGCGTGCCGTCCTCCAGCAATTCGGTGACGGCATAGCCGACATTCCTGTACCCCGTATCCAGCGTCACGTAAAACCGCCGCTTCACCGTTTTGCTCCGGTCAAACGACCGTTCGCGGAGCACCAGCACCGCCGGTTTCCCGGAAATGCCGCCGCCCACGATCTTCCCGCGCTGGTGTTTCACCTGCTTGCGCACCCAGTCCATCCGACGCGTCGGGTGTCCGGGCCTCCCATGTTGATCCATTACGAATACGAACATCTTCCATCTCCTTCAATGACCGTCCTCAGACGCCTATGATCTGGCGCACTTTCGTGCGGTACGTTTCCCTGGGGCACACCCGCCTCTTGCGAAGCGGATGCAACAGGTCCTGTGAACGACGCTCACAGCAAGGGATTGCACCTCTGTCTCGCCAGGCTGGGATCTCACCCGGCAGCGTCAGTTTCGTGACCTGCTTTACTCCCCTGTCCAATCACGCCGTGAACTCACAACGGCACTTGCAGTCGCGCTCCACCACAAGCTCCGGGCTTCAGCCCGGAGTGATTGACATCTGTGTCGGCTATCACCATGACAGGCTCTCCATTCCTGAAAGTTGTCGCACATTCGTTCATGCCACCATCCTCCCCGTCCGCTTCAACAACTGCTCCACCAGCACCGGGAAATCCATCGCGTCATCGATGACCGTCACCCCGTATTCCGGGGCATCCAACCCTTCGTACCCGCGATCCAGCAGAACCGGCAGACTCACCGCGCCTAATGCGGCATTGGCATTAGCCGGGTGATCGTCGAGAAACGCAACTGCGCCCAAATCCCGCAGCACGTCCGCCTTGGCGCCGGCTAGAGCCGCATGGCCGACACACACGATGCGGCCGGCTGGAATCAGCCCAGCAAGGCTCTCCGCCCGCGCGGCGCGATGCCGCTCATCGATGCTGGTCACCGCCCAGATTGTGCAACCCAGATCTTCCAGGGCGTGCACCAGATCGGCGGTATGCGGATATAGTGGCAGGCGATGCCATTCATCAGCATGGTAGGCTCGCCATACCGCGTCGCATTCCTCGCGCGTCAGCGCGTAGCGCACACGCATGCTGTGGCCCCGGCTAACTTGTGGCAGGATGCGCCCCAGCAGGTGTTCCGCGCACTGCCGCCAGTGGGCGTCGAAATCCGTGAGGATGCCATCTACGTCCAGTACAGCGATTAGTCCAGCGCCTTGCAATGATCTACTCACTGACAATCTCCTCCCAATGTGGGACATCAATTTCAACCATTTCTGAAGGCAATGTTTGAACATGACTTGCTTGTTCGGCTTTAGTCTTAATGCGTTCCAGCAAGGATATACCTTCACTCAGAATCCAGGCGTCGCAACGTTCGCCAGGAAAATCCCCAACTGTTTTAAATGTCAGCATAGGATCGCTGACCCATTTGTCGCCAACAGTCATATATACTCGGTAACGGTTAATATTAAGGTCTGCCGCAAAAACTATGGCATCGATATTCCTGCGTGCAATAGCGTAGGACAAGCTGTCAAATGAATGGATAGAATCGGCAAGCCAGAGCACGTGCTTACAATGACCCTCAGCACTCTCGTATCGTGTTTTGCCGCTATACGGCGTATGCATCCGGATGGCAATAGCTACGCGCGACATAAAAGAAACCAGATCGGCCAACTCCGTGGTGAAATCAAAATCAGCACGCATAAACATCTCCTATTAACTCACCATCAGGATAGGTACAAGTATGGGCATCACCGATCAGAGTATAATTCTGCAAGCAAAAACGACGGGGTATGAACATTAATTTAAGCACGAAAAAGTACGTTGGAAACGGTCTTCTCGGCGAAGGCGTGCTGCCGGTCTACGCGTGGCAGCACGCGCCTCAGTAGCAGCATCAATCAGCGGAGTTGGTAAACCACTTTGGCTGGAACTTGCTTGCTGTTGTGGTCCCAGACTACGTATGTGTCGCCATTGCCGCCATTAACGATAATGTCGTTCTTGGTACTCCCCATTGCCGGGATAAGCGCAACCCCGCCTCGATATGAAGGCCCTTTCCCAAATCGTACCGGTTTGATGTGCACATCGGCCGTAGACGCATATACGGATTCGACATGAACACCGGCAGGCAATAGCACTTCCGTGATGGCACCTGGCGATGTCTGGATATTAAACGTCTTGACAGTACCGGCAAATACAGACCCGGAGACCAGGAGTGCGGCAACAAATACTGCGTATTTCAGATTTCCCATTTCAAACCCCTATGTTAAAGTTAAAGCACAATGTACGAGCATGGTTTCCCGCACAAACTGGACAAACACCAACAAGCACAACAACAAAGACATCAGAAAAAGATTAACACTGTCATGACACCGAAAACCTTTTTTGGATGAATTACTCCGTCAACCCCGCCACTAACCGCTTCGCCATGCGGTTTCGCAGCATCTTTTCCTCACGCGCCGTATGCGGGTCCGGGCGTGTCACGGGGGTTCCCACCAAAGGTTGCGATAGCACCCCATGCGTTGCTCCCCCGTGCAATGCCACCTGACCCCTGAGCACCAGCGACCCCAGCATGGCCAAAAACCTCAGCCTATCCGCCCGTTCCCGAGAGGGGGTATTGAAGATGTCTTCGTAAATTTCCTTGTGCCCTGGCTTGATCTCGGTAATAACGCGCATACCCGCTCCTTACTTGACTGGCTCTTCGGCCAGCGCCATGTGGAAATTCCAGAAGCCGCGCGCGTTTGCAAGTGTCGGGTCCTCGCTGATCAGCACCTCGCTTTTCGGGAAAACCTCCTCCGCGGCAGCCTTGTAAGTAGCCGCTCCGCCACCGGACAACAGCAGATAAGTGATGGCGTGATCCACATGGCGAATACTCGTCCGTAGTTCGGTTAGCGACTGCGCGGCTACAGATAACGCGGCTTTTTCGAGATAGGGGGCCAAGTCCACCGTGTCACTGAACACCCGCAAATGCTTGCGACCCTGGCGAATAGCGTCCTCCACCTGGGTTTGCGAAGGCGCCATCCCAAAGTCATCCGCCATTTTTGTCCGCGCCGTCTCAATGAGTCTGGACATGGCATTGAGGCTGCTGCCAGACGATTCCTTTGCGTACCGCAAGCCGGGCTGAATCATGGCCCAATCGGTCGAGAAATAGCCGGGGTCCAGCGTCAGGATGGTTTCCTCCTCCAACTGCGCCGGATCCGGATACCACTGCATGGCGTCGAGAACAGCGCCGATAGGTTGCGGTACAACCTCAACCCGTAACACTTCCACATTCCGCTTGAGACTCACCTGATGCGACCCCTTGAGAAGCGCCCGCAAGCGGTCCCGGTAGGACTTCTCTTCGAAGTGGTGTACGGGGAGTCCAACAACCAGCAGGTCGATTATGTTTACTCCGGCCAGCGCCATGCCGGCATGCGCCAGCGCCGTCCATGACGGACTCCCCACATATCCTTCATGGAGTTCTCGTGAATGACGTTGCACCGCGGACGGGGGCAATCCGGCAACCCAAGGCTCGCCATTCACCAGCACCCTCACGCCGTCTTCATTGCCGTCGCCGCCGCCATCCGAGAAGAGCGTGCTGGCCACCATGCTGGCCGGAGCCGCGAGCGCTGGTAAGTTGACTGTAAATGGCGCCCCTTCGCCCGTATCGCCAAACGCCAGTTTCAAATTGCTGTACCCAATATCCATACCGAGAACAAACATCCGGTCACCCCTTGCTTACGCGAAAGTATTGGGTGAAATCGTATCCCCGGAGAGATGGGCAAAAAGTCGCAATAAAACGAGTTTTTTGTTCATTCTGAATATGCGTTTTGCTTGCTGCGCGACATTCACTAAAACCCGGCAGGCAAAGACAAGGTGTGTCCAGACCGCCATGCCAATATAGCGACAAGCACAGTCCGGCCGGACGTCAGAAAGGCAAACAAGTCACGGTTTTTAATAAAAATACGGCTGTACGAACGCGGCATACTGCGGGCATGAGCCAACCTTACACGCACGTCAGGACCCACGCCCGAAGACTCACCCAGCGATTCCTTGAATGGCTGGAGCCATCTTCGCGTGGACATCACACACCCGACGATTTGTTGGCGCCATTGACAACCCACTCGGGTGGCGCGACCAGCACCCAGACCCCCAGGGAATGGGCGCGGCAAACCAGCGAAACCATCCCCACCTACCCGCCGTTCCGTAACGGCCTGCCCTGCGTCACCGCGGAGCAGATCGTGCGCTCACAGGACGAACTGATCCGCGATATATACCGCGCCACTGGCGTAACGTCGGACCTTTGGCGGTCTTTATACCTGCCCATCATCTATAACTACGCCGGCCATGCCCATCTGTTGCCGGCCAGCGAAACCAACCACCATCGCGGGGCGGGCGGGCTCTTCCAGCACGGGCTTGAGGCGGCCTACAATGCGGTACGCCTGGTGGATGGCAAGGACGCCGGAAAAAAATCCGCGCACAAAGCCGATGCCGAAGAACGAAAAAAATATGACGATCGCAAACGTTTCGCCACCTTCTGCGCGGCTCTGTTGCACGACACGGGGAAACCCATCAGCGATATGACGGTGGCCGCGTATGAAGGCGGTCCCGTCTGGAACCCGCTGCTGGAGTATCTGCCGGAGTGGGCCGCAAGCAACGGGGTGGAACGCTACCATATCCATTGGCGCAAAAACCGCAAGGAACGCCATGAAGCGGTTTCGGCGATTCTGCTCCCCAAGCTGATGGGCCATTTTGCGCTCGCATGGATGCATGAGTCGGAAGAAGGGGCGCTCTGGGTCGACCTGCTCAGCAAATCCCTGGTGAATTATGAAACCGGTTCCAACTCGGTCCGGGATAACGCGATAACAGGCGACCAAATTTCCGTGAAAGAAGATTTGTCCAAACGCGCGGAATCCGGAAACGATATCGGGATTCCACTGGAGCGGTACATGCTGCACGCCTGCAGGGAAATGCTGTTCGAGAACTTGTGGACCGCCAATGAGAAGAACAGCGTCATTTGGGTCTGCAAAGCACCGGACGAAGGGATTGAACGTCCGTTCGCTCCGGGCACGCCGATCGTGGCGTTGCTCTGGCCACGTGCCGGTGAAGCGATCATCGCCAGATTGGCCAAGAATGAAATACCTGGAGTCCCGCGCGATCCCAATATCGTGGCCAGCATGTTGATCGACCGGGGCATTGCGGTGCCGGCACGCCCCAGCACGGAAAACAATTCCAGTATTAACACATGGCAAATGCTGCCCCCCGCCAACGATAAGGAAAATGGCATGGGGTCCGCGGACACGGCCGTCGTTGCGGCGATAGGGCAAAAAGTCTTGGTCATCGCCCACGCGGAATACCTTCTGGATCCCGTTCCACCCCCCAGCGACAACCGGTTGTTTTCAGCAAACCGCACCACTTCATCGGCTACGAATGTCGAAAATTCCACACCTGCGGCGCCCGCCCCCGCAGCGCCTGCTGGGCGCGATTCGCCCAGCACTGCGCCTAAATCACAAAAGCCAGCGGCGCGCCCACAAGCCCCCGCCCCCAAGGCGAGCGAATTTCATCAACCCAGGTCTGAACAGGAACTTCTGGCGGGGCGAACGCCTTCTTCCGAAAAGCCCGCGACACTCGAAGGAAGTCCACCGAATACGCCCAGCAAGAGCACGCCGGAACCGGAAAACCTCACCACGGCCACCAGAATTTTGCGCGCATTGGCCATGGACATCGCCCTCAGGAGACGAGACGCCGCCATTATTGTCCCCGCAGGTAACAGTGCCATGCTGCGGTTCCCGCAGGCCCTGGAAGACTTTGGATACAAACCCATCGACATTCTCAAAATGCTGGATGAGGAAGGCATGCTCAAGCCGGACCCCACCAATCCGGAAAAAATGATCCAAACCATGAATTTACCAGGGGACGCCAAACCCAGCAAAGTCGTGGTGCTGTCCGAACATGGCATCTTGGCGGTCCCGTGCCTTGGCGTCAGTCATGCCGACATCACGCCGGCGCAGGTCAAGGCGGCGCAATCCTACCTGACCAGTATCGCCGCCAGTTGTCCGACGGGCAGATTCGCCCCTGAAAAATCAGGAAATGAAGGCAGCGCCGGACTCTGGTTTCTGCCGGCAGACTGGGCGGTGTTCCATCTGCGCTCCTGGTCCGGCAACCAGTCCTGTCCAGAATGGATCCTCCGGCATTTCGATAGTGGTCCAGGAACCAAAGATGCGGAAGGCCCTTACATCCGGTTTCAGGCATCCAGCGAGTAATCAACAGGGGAAGTCTGGTCATGGCATCGAAGAAAAAACAGAAATTCAACCGGCGCGTGCCCGTTTACGAAATACCCTTCAGGCCCCCATACGAGTTGTATTCGGCAGCCGGCTGGGGGGCGGCATCCCTGATGGCGCTGGGATCATGGGCCATCACCGATGTGCCGTTTTTCCCCGTCGCCATCGGCATGAGCATGTCCTTCACCATGGGGGTCATCCGCTTTCGTCAGGGGTACCGGCAAAAACTCAAGCTGGACCGCATCCAGAACGGCGGCGAACTCTGGTTCATGCCATGGGCCGACGCCGACCTCAAATTTCAACGAGCCACCGACGTGGATGGCATGTGGTACGGAAAAGGCTTTGAATGGACCCCCGCCATCGCGGAGAAAGCGCACTACCTGCTGGGGCCGGGCGCGCCACTGGTGCAACCCCTGGAGGAAAAGCTGGAAACCAGCGCCGACGATTTCAACGGGAAACACTGGTTGCATCACCTGGATGACGAAAAAGATCTCATCGTGCCAGTGGACCTGCTCAAAGGGCAGACGATCATCGTTGGCACCACGCGGTCCGGCAAATCCAGGACTTTCGAGGTGCTGATCGAACAATGCGTCCGCCGCGGAGAGGCCGTCATCATCATCGACCCCAAAGGCGATAAAGGACTTGCCGAAGGAGCGAAGAGAGCCTGCGAAAAATACGGCTACGCGGAACGCTATTCCTACTTTCACCCAGCGCACCCGAAAAAATCCGACGCCATCGATGTCATGGCATCCTGGTCCCGGGCCACAAGTCTCGCCTCTCGCGTCGCCGCTCTCCTCGCGGCGGGCGGTGACGCCAACAGCGATCCGTTCGTTTCCTTTGTCTGGCGCATCGTCAATAACTTTGTCCACGGGTTGATGATCTTGGGAGAAAAACCCAACCTGAAACGATTGCGCTCGCTGGTCGATGGTGGCGCCGAAGCTTTTGTGCTCGCCGTCCTGAAAGACTTCTTGCAGCAGGAAAAGGTCGAGCAGGCGTCCATCCATTCCTATCTGATCGGCAAGGACGGAAAACGGCTGGAGGGTGTGGATTTGCAATTGGCGGGCTACAAACGGTTTTACCGCGAGATTTACTCCAAGGATCATCCATCTCCGGAAATCGACGGGCTTCTCGCCGATCAGGAACACGACAAGGAACATCTTTCCAAGATGATCGTGTCACTCACGCCTATCCTCACCATGTTGACCAGCCATCCGTTGGATAGCCTGCTGTCCCCGGATCCAAAAACTTTCGAGGGCCGGATCATCACTCCGGACCGCATCCTCAACCAGAATCTCGTCGTGTATGTGGGTCTCGACACGCTATCCGATACCGTGGTTGGCCAGGCGATCGGTTCCGTGTTGCTGGCCGGGATCGCCGCGGAAGCCGGCAATGTTTATAACTACACCGACAACCCGAAACCCTTCAACATCTTCGTGGATGAGGGGGCGGAGGTCCTCAACCAACCACTGATACAGATCGCCAACAAGGGCGGCGGGTCCATGTTCCGTTTATTCCTCGCCACCCAGACCTATGCGGACATCGCCGTGCGCCTGGGCAGCAAAGATCGCGCCTTACAGGTGATCGGCAACATGAACAACGTCATCGCCCTGCGCATCAAGGACAGCGATACCCAAACGACCCTTTCAGAGTCGTTCGGCAAGGCCGCCATCCGCCGCATGAACATGACTTACGGGCACGGCGTCAGTCCAGCCCCCCACGACATGTCGAATGGCACTTACGCCGAGGGACTGGTGCCGACGGAGGCCGATCTGTTTCCCGCCGACCTGTTCAGCTCGCTTCCACCGCTGCATTTCATGGCCATGTTCGCCGGCGGCAAAATCATGAAATGCCGGGTGCCCCTGATCAAAGACTAGAGACGACTCATCGTGAAACCTATCAGCCTCGCCCGCAAGCAACTCCGTCAATCCATCAACGCCTCCAGATCCGCCAATGGCATTCGGTACCTTCTCGCCATATGGCCGGACACCTGGGACTGGATGGAACGCATGAACACGCATTTCCATGGTTTGCCCATGCTCACGCCTGGCACCGACCGGGTGTTCGACCTGGAAATACACAACGTGCTGTACGACATCGGGCACTTGGGCACGGCACTCAGCAACGGCACGCTGAAAGCCGCCGTCCGTCGCCGCATCCTGACCAGTCTGGCCGCCTGCGCACGCACCACCGTGACCAATGCACAGGGCGAAGCATGGGACTGGACGGACATTCCCTTCGCCGGGTTTTTGGGTGCCGGGAAAGCGGCTCGTCTGGACCGGCGGGATCCGGATATCGCGGGATTGCGGATCATGACCCGCCGAATCATCAGACCCGTGCCGGATTCTGAACTGACCGACTCGGAGATTCAGCATCTGTTTCTGACCGAGAGCACCGGCCAGCCGGCATTAGGGGACGCCTCCAATGGCTGACTTCATCTCCGAAGAACGGGTTGTCGCCAAATTTCTGTTCGGTTTGATCCTGCTGGAATTCGCGACGATCATGATATTGGGGTCCGGCATCCCCCTGCGCGGATTTCAGCATCTGCAGGCCGTCATGGTGACTCAGGAATTGGGTGCTTCCACGCAAACGGATATCCACAATATCACCGGACAGATTTTCCAGCGCGCGATCATCAACACGGATATCTACTCCGCCAGCGTGCCCGCGCCGCCGCCAACGCACGACGTGGAGGATCTGACGCTCAATGCGAAACTCATGTGGCTGCTCAGGGATCGGGTGCTCGCCGCCTGGGGGCTCTTGTGGATCGGCATTTATCGCATGATGATCTGGGCCATGTGGATGCCGGCGCTCATCCCCATGATCATCGCGGCTGGTGCGGACGGTCTCATGACCCGCAAGATCAGCCAGTGGCGGTTCCAGTTTCAAAGCCCTCAACGGCACTTTCTCGGCAATCGCAGCACGAAAATACTGATAGCCGCGCTCTGGATATTGTTCTTTGTCCCCTTCCCGTTTCCGCCTTTACTGATACCCATTTGGGCGCTGCTGATGGCCGTGAGCGTCAGAATCTGGTTGGCCTGGCTTCCGAAGCGGCTGTGAAGGTGCCTAAACCGGGATCAAATTGATCCCGGGCAATTCTCGGGGGACAACCAGACCGGAACTCATCCGTTCCTCATCATGGTTCATGATGCCGATCCCGTAAATGATCATCATTTTTACCACCGCTGTGTGTCCCTATGTAACCCAAATACACAATCACCACAAAGAATGCTGCGGCAGGTAGTAACATGGGCCAGTGGCCCGACAGCCATCCTGGTGTCCAGAAGTTCAGAGGGACAACAACCATCAAAAACACAATAACCGGCATGATCAACGGCCAACCCCACGAAAAGCGCATATGGTTGCTCATCAGTTGACTCCTTCTAGCACTCTAACTGCCATGAACTCCGCTGATGTAAAGAGGGAGAATCCGAAAAGTAAGAAACCGCCGCCAGCGAAGTGACTCGTCAACGAACTAGCTACCAAAGCCTTGGCAGTGACCTCCGGGTATCCGTAAACCACAAATGCCCCTATCCCCGCGATCCTCAGCGTTGATGCAACATGCCTTTTTTGCTCATCTGACAACGATCTCTTTGCCATGACCTACCTTTTTGCAGCATGTGTTAATGAGCATCATGCTGGGGGATCATGTCGCGTCAAGTGCTTGGTACGTACCGGGACCAAATTGATCCCGCTGCGCCATCAGAAGACGTTCGTCGCCAGTTGGGGCAACACCGATGGTTCCACCGTGCGGCGCAATAAGGTGTCCACTCGCCGTTCTTTGGGTTCAGGTTCACGCAAGATCGTCCACCCAGGACGCGGTTCGGTTCCAAAAACTTCGAGCGCTGGCCCCTCACATGCTGCGTGGAAAATCTCAATGATCCGATTTTCGTGTTGAATATGGCTTCCAACGTATCCACGAAGGAACCGCCCAAACTCCGTGGTCAATCCCCACGATGGATCCCCTCTCTTTCCAACGAGGTAGTATTCGTATGATTCGCGCGTATGGCAATGTCCGGGTTTCACCCCTTTGCGCCAATAACCCGCATGGGCAAAACTGAACCGCCAGTGATCGAACAAATCAATAATTTCGCAAAACAGGGATGGTGGCGCCCACAAAAGTATGGTCGCATCATCCATGGCGATGCGGTCCAATTCCAGGCATCGTAATCGAGACAAAATTCGCCCCGTGTTTTGCTTCGCCAGCGCCACGTCCGTGTCCGCCCTGGCATACTTCGTAATCGCATCCGAAAAGAACAGTCCAAAACTCAGGTTCAGATCTTCCGCCGCACCCACATCACGCACCGTGTCCGGACCGCTATCGGCGCGGTGTCTGGAGGCTCGCAGGACGGAATTTTTCCGTTCTCTGCCGGGATCGAACGGTGTGTCCGACTCCGGTGCCCCGTGTTTGATCTGGGTGCGTGACAACACCTTTTCCACATCATCCTTGCCCCAGATAAACCCGAGCCGGTCCAGCGCCTCCACTTGCTTCGCGCCCAACTTTCCCTTTTTTTTTGCTTGTCTGACCCAAACCGCCCAGGCGCCAAAATTCCCGGTAATGCCCGTCCATTCCGGAAATCGATAGTGAGTGGGCACCCACCCTGAGTTGGTGAGTTCCATGTATTTGCGAACTTGTTCGATGCGCTGGATGAATGCGGTTCGCGGTACTTTGACCTTTTTTTCTGATTTCGATATCGACATTGAGTTGACAATCCTTGCCCTGCGGGGCGACTTCGAGCGGACACATGGGATATCCCAGCAAGCCTTTGCTGGCGATCATTGTAACGCCTGATTTCCGTAATTAGTGCAAATTTCGATATTTTGCACGGTCGCGACAAAGACTACTCCGGCATGTTCGATTTCAGTCCTGTGAAAACCGTATATTAGCGCTTGTAATGACGGATTCACAATAGACTTTCGCGGTTATCATGCCTCACATGATTGAACCGCGCACCCTGTCCATGGACGACCAGTACATCGCCCACTACCTGAACCCCATCTGCGGGTATCTTGGGATCGGCGAAGACGTGTCGCAATGCGACGGCGTGTCGGAAGTCATGATCAACCGCTTTGACGACATCTGGGTCGAGAAACAGGGCCGCGTCTTTCGCGTTCCGGAGAAGCTGGACCAACAGATGCTGGAAAACGCCATCGTCAAGTTGACCAACATGTCCAACAACGTCGGCGGGCGCGGCGCCATTATCAACGTGTACTGGAACGGTTTGCGCATTGCCGCGACCATGGCCCCCACGGCCTTCCTGGGGGACAGCCTCTCCATTCGGCGTAAGGTTAAAACTATTGTGCCACTGGAAGGCTACGCGAACAACGCGTCCTTCACCGCGAAATCGGACATTCCGGATCCGCAAAACCGTTCGGAACTGTTGAGTTGGCTGGAAACGATAGTGAGATCCCGCAAGACCATACTCGTGTCCGGCGGGACCTCATCCGGTAAAACCACTTTCCTGAACGCCCTATTGTCGCGCGTTCCCGAACACGAACGGCTGCTCACCATAGAAGACTCGCCGGAACTGGAGCCCACCGCCCCCAATCTGGTCCGTATGGTGTCCAGCGACGAGTTGCACATCACGGCGCGCGATCTGATCCGCCAATCCCTGCGATACCGGCCGGACCGGGTCATCGTCGGCGAGGTTCGCGGGCCGGAAGCGCTCGACATGCTCGACGCTTGCAATACCGGCCATGACGGGTCGATGACCAGCATACACGCGAACAGCCCATTGCTGGCGCTTAGTCGGCTCGAAACCCTGGTCCTACGCGCCGGTGTCAACTGGCCGCACGCGGCGATTCGCCGCAGCATCGCTGATTCGATCGATTACGTCATTCAAATGCGTCGCTCCGACAGCGGCGACCGGGTCATCAGCGACATTCTAGCGCTCGAGGGCTGCGATGCCGACAACCAGTACCAGTACCGGCACATCCGTCCCACCAATACGTCTTCCGACATCAACACCAGCGAGGTTTAACACCATGAACGTCATACAGCAATATCCTTTCATCGGGCTGTGGCCTCTGGTCGCGGCGTCCATAGGCATCTCCTTGGGGGCATTGCTGCCATCCAATGAGATATCCAAACACTTCAGCACCCTGACCAAGGTCATTTTCGGCATGAGTTTGGCCCTGGGGGCTGCCGAACTGGTGAATTATTTTTCTATGAACAGCAGTTCAACACCATTGAACGGGGTAACCTATAGCGGTGCCACCGGCGGTTTCGGCGCCGCCGGCACGCTGCCCTGGGACTCGTTCTTCAGCATCATCTGGGCGGACATGTCGGGCAACGTCGCCCGATGGGCGGCAGGCATCGCCGTCGTCGTCTCCGGAATCCTCATGATGTGGGGGGAGCAGGCGCTCTGCGGCACCAGAAACCCGGTGAGCCGCGAGACATGGGAAGCGGATCTGGCGACGTTGATGGCGCGGGATCTCGCCGCACCGGGATGGCGGCGGGTGTTCCGTTCCATCCCGGCCAAGCTGAAAGTGCTGCCGGCTTGGTGGCCGGTACACTACGGCGCCTGGTCTTACATGCGCTACATCATCCTTTCCCGCCATCTGCAGGAGGATGCGCCAACTGTCACCCGGCGTTACGTCCTGGGACACGAACTGGGCCACATCCGAAACGGACACACCGCGCTCAATTACCTGTATCCGGTTCTGGCGGCCATCTATATCACCAGCCTGTGGTACTTCATCTATGGTGGTCCAAGTATGCGATCCGTCGCGGCGGCAGTCATGCTCCTGCTGATCATCTCAAAATCCAGTATGCTCTGGTTCCCTACCCACCGTGAATTTCAGGCCGACGATTATGCGGCACGACTCGTTGGTCAGCCTGACGCTCTGGAAGGATCCCTCTGGATGGCACACCATGGCCGCGATCTGTCGCGGCTACGCCGCAAAAGACTGGCCCGGCTCGGCTACAAGCAAGGCGTGAACCGCACTGTCCAGGCGGACACTGCCATCACTGATATCGCGTAAGGCAGTCATGTCGAAATCCCCATCATCAGGACAGCGCCGCCACAGTAAAGTCCGCCGCTCCCTCCTTGGGCGCCGCCAGATCGGCGGTGTAGACTACAGCCTCGCCGTCGGCAACTTTACCGTGTTTTTCGGACTCGCCTACATGACCGCGATTTGGCCGCTCGTCGGCGTCGCGTTCGTCACGCACTGGCTATTGCGCCGAGCCGGTAAAAACGACCCATCCGTGCTCCAGGCCTATGCCCGCTTCGTGTACCAGGGCACGCGCTACGAACCCTGGCCGCATGCCGGACGCGGGAAAAGGGTCACCGACAATCGTCCGGAGCATTTCGCCCGGGGTGAGGCATGGTAACCCCTCTGCGCGAACCCGCCGAACAGGTGCTGGAGTCCAGCCGGTCGCTCACGGATTTGATCCCGTGGCTGATGCCCCTGAACGACGAGGTCGTCCTCTGCAAGGATGGGTCGCTCATGGCCGTCTTTGAATATGCGCCGCCCGACCCGGACGGCCAATCCCCTGATGACGTCGACGGCGATGCCAGCGCCGCCGAACGCGCCCTGCTACCGATGCGCCGGGAAGACGTCATGCTGTGGTTCATCGCGCGCCGACAGAAAGACCACGGATACCCTGCCGGCACCTTCGATAATGTGACGGCTCGGGAGGTCGACGCATTTTATGCGGAGAGTTACAAAAAGCGAATCCATTATACCCATAAATACTATATGGCGGTCTTGCTGAGCCCGGAGAAGCGCAGCGGCAAAATGATCGACACCTTCATTTACAACATGGAGCAGGGCCGCGGGGTAGTGCGCAGCGCCGGGCGCGCGATCAAAAACTCCATCGGATTCTCCGCCATGGAGATCGCCGAAAACAATCGCCTCGAAGAACAGCGCATGGAACTCGAGACGCTGATTTCCTATTTCACCGCGACCCTTCCCCTCAAGATACAGAGGGTTTCGGGGAACACCCTCTGGGGACTTTTGAACAATTTCGTTTCCGCGTCCACCCAGGAACATCCCGTCAGCCTGCCGGCATCCGGCGTGCTGCTGGATGGATATCTCGGTGAGGATACCATCGAAGTCGAGAGGGACCATCTCGTCTTCGAGGGCCACACCGCCCGCAAATATGTCGCGGCGATCTCGATCAAGAATGACGCGGAATCATTCCCGGAGGAAACCAACCCCGGCATGATGGACAAGATCTACGACGTGGATGCGGAATGGACCTACTGCATGGCGTTGAAAATGACCAACCTCCAGCAGGCCCGCGGCATCGTTCGCCAGTTCTCGCGGTTCTACCGGAATACCCGCAAGAGCGTCATGACCATGGTGGGAGAGGTCGTCACCAACACGGAATCGTCGAAAATCAACTACGACGCCGATGTCCATGCCCAGGACACGGACGCCGCGATGGCCGACTTCTCCAACAGCCCGGTGGCGGCCTATGCCAACGTCACGGTGCTGGTACAGGCGGACTCGCCCGGTGACCTGAAGCGTTCCGTCGAACATATGACCAAAGCCATCCACGAAAATCAGATCATGACCATCCGGGAGAGCATGCATCTGCTGTCGTCCTGGGCGGGGACGCTGCCTGGTCAATGGGCCATCCCCGTGCGATGGGTGTTTCTCACCGGCGGCCCCATCGCCGACATGCTCCCCCTGCACGGCATCTACCAGGGGGCACCATATAACGCGTATCTCACCAAACAACGCGGGTTTCAACATTCCGCCTTGTCGGTCATGGATACCGCCCAGCGCACCATCTTCCACTTCAATTTTCACGTCGGCGATCTCGGTCACACCCTGCTCGTGGGACCATCCCGCTCCGGCAAGAGCGTATGGGTCAACTTCCTGCTGTCGCAGTTCCACCGCTACTCCAATTCCCGGATCGTCGTCTTCGACAAGGACCGCAGTTGCTGGATCACGACCCACATGCACGACGGCAAGTACATGGGGGTGAACGAACCGGGCGGCCTCGCCATGAATCCCGTGAAACACCTGTCCACGGACTCCGACTGGAACTGGTTCAAACAGTTCGCCGATCAGATCCTCTCCGTGCGCGACGGCCCATTGACCGCCGATGAAATCACCGAACTCAGCCATGCCGTCGAACGCCTCAAAAGCTCGCCCGTAAACCTGCGAACCCTCTCCACCTTGAACGATTGTTTCAGCGGCGAGGTCGCCGCGAAGCTCAAGGGGCGTCTGGCGCCATGGATCGGGAACGGCATCTGGTCACGGTTCTTCAACGGAAGCAGCGATAGCATCGAGTTCAGCCGCTTCACCACCATTTCCGTTGACGACATCCTGGACTTCAAGGACGCGGCGCGGGCCTTCCTCTTGTACCTATTCCATCGCATCGAAAAAAGTCTGGATGGCGCACCGACGGTGATCTATCTGGAAGAAGCCTGGTTTGCCCTCGAAGATCCGGTGTTCTCGCAAAAACTGAAAGAGTGGCTCAAGCGTCTTGCCAAGATGAACGTCATTGTGGTTATGGCCACGCAATCGGCTCTGGACGCCGCTGATTCCAAAGCGTTTGCGTCTATTCTGGACAACGTGCCAACGATGGTGTTCCTGCCCAACCACCGAGCCAAGGCATTCCGCAAGCTGTACAAGGACGCCTTCCAGTTGGAAGACCATCAGGTGGATTTGCTCTCTCAAATCACGGCAAAAAAAGACTATTTCGTCGTGCAAGGGGGGGTTCCCAAGCTGATAAACTGCAAATTCAGTACGGAAGTGCTGGCCCGTTTGCGCTCCGACGATGCGGCCAGAAAACTGTTTCAACAATGGATGGATTCGGGCAACCCCGACTGGAAGGCGCATTATGTGGAAGCCGCGTACGCACTCGATTAAATCCGTCGCCACCGCCGTGGCGCTGACGCTCGGGATCAATTTGATCCCGGCCGCTGGCGCAGGCACGCTTACGGGAGGCGCGACATTTCCTGAACAAATCGTTCAGGAGTTCACCGCACTGCAGCAGTACAGTCAAAATGTGACATCCGCCATGGCCGACGTGCAGACCAGAATCAATACGCTCAATCAGTACATGGCGGATTTGCAGAATCTGGCATCCATGCCGGCCCAGGGAATTTCCAGTATCACCATGCCCTACCAACAGGCCATGTATGACTACCAGCAAGCTACAGGGCTCATGAACGAGTACCGTTACATGTACGGTAATTTGTCAAACATTCAGAACGGCATGGCGCAACAGCAAATGTATATGATCAATTCTGCGCTGTCACCTGAAAACTATGCAGCCGCCGTATATCAATCACAGGGCTATCAGGCACAGCAAAATCAGGCCCAGATAGGATCTATTGCTGCGTCCATGCGGGCCGTAGATCAGGAAACGCCGATCATTCAGCAACAGCAGGCCACAATGCCAAACATTTCCGGCAATGTGGCTGGTTTCCAGCAGCTTTCCGCACAGTTGACCACCCTGGAACAACAAAACCAGTTGATGCTGGCGGATATCCAGCAGGCGCAGATGCAGAAGGCGACAGCGACGGCGACAAACATATCTGCCGCCAACGCAGATAATTATGCAGAACAGGCTGGTAATAACTATATGGATCAGGTCACTGCCAGTATGGCAAGTTCTAACGCACAGTCAAAGTCTGATGCCCAACAAGCAGACGCAAATATTCAATCGCAGCAGTCATGCATCATGCACGGGGGAACGCTGTTCACATGTCCATAATCAACACGTACCTTAAAACGACGGTCTTAGTTCTACTGGTTTTCGTATCAATATGTATCGGGACAGCTAAAGCTGCCCCTGTTACCGGACCTGTAACCGGACAAAATCCGCAAGCTGTACAGCTACAAGTCAACATTCAAAACGCACCGCCGACAGCAAATACAGCCACGGGTGATATTATTGTGGGTAATAATAACCACCCGATCAATTACACAAAATACGCTTCCATAATCCACGTGATGCAGCAGACCGGCGTCACTATGGCGGACCGCTTCGTCCCTGATGCTGAAGTACTTACAGGTATATTAGGTGGGCTCGGCTTCACCTGGCTGGGAATCATGATCATGCTTTCTCAGGCCGACGTCTGGCATATGGGCCTGCGTCCTATATTCATCCTGGTGATATACATCGGCATAACACTAGCCATGCTTGAATATTACTCTGCATTTTCTGGTGACGTGGTGGATGGATTTATTTATTCCGCAGGAGTGCTCACCGGTACAACTCCGGGCAGCGGTTTCAGTGTGGTTTATCAGATGTTTTCAACCCTTGGGAGCATAGAAAGTGCACTAATCCATTCGCTTAATCCTCACTTTCTCTCAGGACCAACTGAAATACCTCATAATATTGTCCTGTTTTTCACTACTCTGTACAGAGCCTTCCAGAATGTCGGGATTATCGTCCCGATGATTTTAATGATGATGATTATCGCTTTTTTGTTCGGCATGCTGTTCATCACGTTTCAGATTGTGATTGCTGTTGCCATTGCGGTGGGGCCAGTTTTTATTCCGTTTCTGGTTTTACCAATTACCAGATTTCTTTTTGAAGGATGGCTGAAGTTTCTGATCATGAGCGGTATTTATTATCTGGCCGCTGTGGTAGTTGCCTCGTTGATCGGCACGGGCATGCTCACTTTCGCCAACAACATGGTGGTGATGGGAACAACCCTCCAGGGGCAGAAAGTCAACATAGGCATGGCGTACGAATTATTGATGTTTGAATTTGTCGGGGTGATGGCCATGTTTATGGTTCCGTCTTTCGCGCATGCCATGGCCGGCAGTGTCAACTTGTCAGGATTGGATGCAGGCGGAGGCGCGGCCAAAATAGCGAAAAAGGTAGGAACAAAGGGGTTAGCCTAATGAGCGCGAGCGATTCGGTCCATGCGGTATTAGCGCAACTGGAAATCCGTAGATCCATGCCCAAAGAGACCAGGGGCCTTGCCGTCATGGACGACAAGGACGGAAAATCATTTCTTGGGCTGATGGTCTGGAATATCGGTACGCTAAATCAGGACATGCCTGAGTTGGTGGCCGTCTTTATGCTAGCCATAGCAGCAATTGTTGGATTTGGTGTTGCCAGCTTTTTTTGATAAAATAATTAACTATGGCATTTATCCTGACCAGCCGTTACGTATCCATGCTTGATATTGTATTGCTCAGCTTTACTACCATTACCTGCCTCGCAACACGCAACCCCTGCAGGACTTTCCTGCCACTTAACGGACAAAGCGTCCTTTACCGGTATCCGTTTACACCAGTCCCGTTCTTTATGCCTGGCTGCCGTATTTTTTGCGTACCACGCCGTACTGTGAACCCCCTCCGGTCCAGCATTTTGCGAACATCCTGTCAGTAGGCCGACAACACACATAAAAGCGACAGTTGCGGCAGTTTTCATTTTGCGGTTCATGAATATCCCCTTAGTTGGTTATCATATGAATATTATAGCATGACGGTGACAGTACAACGCGTATTCGAAACATTTAGGATCTTGCATATTGTGACAAACAAGGATGGACGCTTATCGCCCCCCTTCATCCCCTCTCAATGATATCCACAGAAGTCACATGAACCATGGCAGGCTCCGGCTGTCCTGCGAAATGGAAAAGCACATGGCCTTGCATGTCCACGCCAATCTTTTGGTTGGCGGTAATGATATGGCCAAGATGCTTCCCCATAACCGCTTTCAAAAGCGACAAAATACGTCCACGCTGCCACTGTATTCTGATCTGCTCTCCGGGATGAAGGTCGTCCGTCTTTAGAGTCTGCCCGTGGCTCTTCGCCCACAGAAAATCACCAGTTTCTATCGCGCCACCATGAAGGTGCAACCGATCCCACGTGTGAAGTTGGTCGAGTTCCGTAAGGATCTGGTCGTACATGGATTGTGGCATGGCGCCGGCAAGACCCTGCTGAACCAAGTCAGAGTTTTCTTTATCGAGAACCAGTTTCGCCATAAGAAGAATTATGCGATCCAGCGTTTTCGTCCCAGTGCCGGATAAGAACCCACCAATATGATGAACCGTCACTACATCAGGCATATTCTCAATGACTATGTCCATTTTCAAGTTGGGGTTTGTGAAGAAAATATGGCTATGAATGTGTTCAGCAACGACAGTAACCCCATTGCTTTTCAGGTAATTGCATAAGGACCATGCCTTGGCACGATTAACATCAACCACACTGTGGATGGTTTCAGCATCCCTATTGCGCCTGCGACGGAACCATTGCCGAGGATTTTCTTCATCCTCCCAAACCTCCCCAGACCAGTTTTTCACCTCGATCACATGAACAGCCTTTGGAGTGAGAATGATAAGGTCAATCTCACTACGACGGCTTGGAATCAACGGATGGTCTTTTGTTTTTGGAACCCTGCGACCGGCAAAAAGATGCGCATCCTTCAACCCTCGATGCCCGTCCATGAGCGCCAGAACTTTACGCTCGCCTTCCTCACCGGCTTTTTTGACCCCGTCCTCCTGGACCTGTTTTGTTTTCACCAGCATCAACCAATGCTGAATCCTGGATCTCAAGTCATGTAAAGGGATGTCAGAGATAGCAGGCCAATCCACTTGCGCTGGGCGGATCCTCGCCGCGCGCAACCGTGTGCGGCCAGGCGGGGCCACACTGTTCCATAGCTTTGACAACGCTCGTTGCACACCAAAGATGAACAGTATTAATGGCCCAAAAAACAACGCGACCAGGAAACCGACGAATGTGTTCACATTGAATAGGAAGGCCACCTTATCCGGTGTTTTGGATATCCATTCCTTAATTTGCTTCAGGCCGAGAAAGCACATGCACCAGAAAAAGATAAAAATAGACGCTGGAAAAATTTGCGCAATATCATTTATATTTTTTACACTAAACACAATTTCTACAGGTATCGCCAGGAAAACAATCATCCTGAAAACAAGCATTATAATTTTTTCTGAGCCCATTCCAACTCGGTTCTTCTCGCGTTGATCAGGTCCGTATTCGCCAGTGGAATCCGTAGTGTCGGCGTTCTTGTTGTCAATGAACCTGGTACGGCTTCCTCGCCTACGAACCGCCAAGTACACAACCAGTGCGATGACCAGCAAAGGAACCAGTTGCATGATCACGGCTTCGCCTACCGTTGACATTGATGCCTCCCGCCATGAAATTTTGCAGGAGTGATAGTAGCAGCGTTTTATCCTGGCCGACAATATGAAACATAAGTACGCCATTATTTAATAATCTGACGTAAAACACCTTCGTAATCGACCGAGGAGCGCAAACCTTTCTGTTACGACACCTCATTCAATTCCTTGGCCAGGACAATGTCTGCAACCGCCAGCGCTTCACCATCGGTACCAACCACATGATTCACCGCACCCTGTATAACTTCGCGCGCAGAGGCGAAAGACAATCCGGCCAATGCGTCAGCCACCTCCTGCACCGTGCAGGCTATCGGAAGCTTCAGCGCATCCAGCCAAACCTTGACGGCGGACGCCATCATGTCCTTGTCCGGGTTGGGAAAACGAATCTTCTCGCTGAATCGTCCACCCCGCAACATGGCGGGATCTATCGCCTCGATACGGTTAGTCGCGGCGACCCAAAGAATATCGCTCATCCGCCCGCCGGAGCCATCCATTGCCGTCAGCAGACCGTTGATAGTGTCCGCCCGGGCTTGCCAGGAATCCCGGTTGGCCAGAACTCCGTCAGCCTCATCCAGGAATATGATGCAAGGCCGGATCTCGTTCGCGCGCTTCAACAGGTTCTTGACGCCATCCTCTTTAGCGACATCCGCACCGGTGACGTTCAGAAAGCTCCAGCCGCTTTCTTTAGCCAAGGCACGGGCCGCCATGGTCTTGCCGTTGCCCGGGTCCCCGTAGAAGATCACCCCAGACGGCACGGTAGCCCCCTTCTCTTGTGCCCCAACTGGGTCCAGCATGCGTCCCATGAGCGAACGCAGATGCACCCGAACCGATTCCTGAAGCACCAAATCGTCCAAACCAGGGGCGTCCTCCCCGACCCCGTGCCCTGATGATCCGGTCAGCGCTTTCTGTGCCAGAATAAAGCTTTCCAGCGTGAGTTCTTGCCCGCCATCCGTGTTTCTGGCCACTTCCTCGCTGACTGCCCGAACCTTGGCGGCACTGTACCCGCGCAACCGCTTTGCCGCAGCATCGAGGACCGATAACCCGATTGTCTCGCTGCGCAGGCCGCTCGACAGGATATGCCGCCGCGCTTCCTGATCTGGTGCCGGCACTTCTATCTTCCAGTCGAAACGCCCCTCCCGAATGCCTGCGGGGTCCACTCTGTCCAGATAATTGGTGGCAGCCAGGATCACTACTTTCGTGGTTGCCCGCAGATCGTCCAATGCGGTCAGGAACGCGGCCGTAATTTTTGCGTCTTCCGAACTAGGGTCGGATATCCGGTCCCGCGGCGGAACGATCGCCTCGATCTCGTCGAAAAACAATACGCACGGCTTTCGTTTCGCAAAGGCGAACGCGCCCATCAGCTTCTGGGTGGTTTCCCCAACCCATCGGCTCTTGATCTGCGCGATGGACACCTTGACCAGAGGCAACCCAATTTCACCCGCCAATGCCTCAGCGAAGAGAGTCTTACCGTTACCTGGCTCTCCATAGAGCAATATCCCATTGCGCCCCCCCGTTTTCGCTTCTTTCGCCGCAGTCAGCAATTTTTCCTTCATCGCAGTCATGCCCGCTATCCGTGAGAAGTTCACCATACTCTTTTGGCTGGTGAACTGGTCAATGAATTCAGGGTCGGCCGTTACCGCATTTCCGGAAGCGCCAACTTGAGCCTTGACAAACTTCTGACGGAACGGCAAGGAAAACAGGAACGACATGATGAACAGAACTGCGGCGATTATCAGTAACGCCGGAACAAAGATTTCCAACGCTCGTAGTGGGTGGGCAGACATTGTTGTTGCAGGCAATATGTACGGCATAAACACGATACTGCTAGCGCCGGCCCCGCCAAACAGCAACAAGGCATAAAAGAAATCTTCAACACTTTTCCAACGTTCGCTGAGCGTGATATAGGCCAGCGGCGAGAAGGCCATGGCAAGACTAATTAACGGTATGGCCGCACCGACCATATTGCCCTTCAAATAAAGCTGAACTGCATAAACCAATAAAGTCACCAGTGGAACAAGAGTCAATACCGCACGCCACGATGTCGCCGCCTGTGCCCATCGTCCACGCATGAGCAGCAACAAGGTAATGGCAAAGGCCGAAAGCGGCGTGCCCACATACACGCTCTGAATGGAGAGCGCCGTAAACAGCCCCATGACCAACGGCGCACACACATACCACGAAAATACAAAATAGGCCAAAAATACCCCAACCAGAATATGTAGCCGCCCACCGTGGTGAAAAGCATGCCACATCACGGAGTGATCACTGGATCCCAGATAACGCATGACTGCCGCTGTCATCATGGCAAAAAAGATACCAATGACGGTCAATAATAACGACAACCCGAGCACATGCAGAGAGGGTTTGACCAGCGCCGTTTTCTCGTTGGCAAATAACTGCAACCACAGCATCCCATTACCTGCCAGCGCTATGGCGAAGATCACCTTGACCGCCAAACCTTCCCAGGCGAATGCCACCGATGGTCCTGACGTCGGCTGCTGCGACTGCCGTTTGATCCCCTCCCCGCCCAGCACGTCGAGAAGCCTGGAGCACTCGGCCACAAATGCGGGGCGGTTCCGCAACGAAAACGCCAGCGGGTCGTGCGCGGCACTGTTCCGTATACCAGCTATACGCCGGAGCTTATCGTCCATCCCGGCCGGCAATCGCTTTGCCACGGTGGAAGCCTTTTGACCTAACCCAGGTCCGCTTGCGCCGTAGACGCTTTCCAAAGTCTTTTCCAGACACGACGCGCAGATGATCGCGCACTCGCCGTCCGACTTGCCTTCCGTCAATTGCTTGAGGTCTTCGTCCACCACAGTCCTCCACACGAGGTTATTTTACACAATTATTATGCCATGAAAATTTGTGTTCTTGGCAATTTTCAGTGGTACGACACGTGTCATGATCAAGTCTCAAAGCGCATCGACTTTCTTCGGTGATGACCACTGGCGGCATTACAGCCAGAATATCACGACGGCTAGCTACCGTCGTTCATGTAGTTCCCATATGGGAGATTCATCCTCCCATATGGGTGGTGGATCTCCCGACCTTTATCCGGAAAAGGAGAAATACCATGTGGACAAAACCAGACGTATTCATGACCATTGCGTCATTCGGCTTTTGGATACCCGCTGGTCTCGCTTGGCGGTCTCATACGCGGGCAACCCGCGCCACCTTGCTCGCTGAAAAGCGGCATGCAAGGGTGGCTGAGCAAGTCACCGCTCCGGTCGCGGCGGTGCCCGCGACCCCCAAAGGTCCAGGGCTTATGCACAAGTCCACCGTCCTTCTCTTCAGGGGGATCAAGTGGACCGCACCCCGCCTCTGGGCGGGAATCAGGAAAGTCAGTCGGTTCACCCTCATGGTGAGCAAGGCTGGCGGTAAGGCTGCAGTAGGCAAGTACCAGGTCTACCGCACCAACAAGGTCGCACAGGCGAAGGCCGCAGCGACCCCTGCGGTTCCGGTTAGCCCCGTGGTTGATTGGGATCAGTACGAACAGCCCGCTTTCATGCGGGCCAAGAATGCTTCAGCGGATGAAGCATTTCAGCATCACCAGATCCACTGAGTTAGTGCAAGGGGCCTTCATGGTCCCTTTGCTTTGTCTGAATCTTGTCAATACCTAGCCATAACACCTTCACCGGGATCAATTTGATCCCAGAATTACAAGTTTTCTCCAAGTAGACGAGTTCATGATAACGAAACCAAATAACCAAAATTTATCTTGTTAATGTCGCTATAGCATCAAAACGCATAGGTTAGCATGTCCCGGACAGAATGGAGACAGCGCCCTTGTTTACAATGAAACGTCAGACATCCACAGACAACATTCCCGCCACGCACCGTAATAAAACACCAAAAGGCTCGTGGTACGAGATCTATGTAAAGCCCATGGTGGAACGAAACAGGGCGTACATGCTGGTGATGGTATTTGGGATCTCGGTGCTATTTCTTTCCGCGGCAATCTTTGAATTGATCCCGTTCCACAAGGAAGTGCCATGGATCGTCCCTGTCAACGCCAAAACTGGTACACCAATATCACGTCCAATTCAAATAGCTGGGCAGTTCTCACCATCCCAATTGGAAGTTCAGTATTTCATGGCGGTTTGGGTGCGCGATATGTTGACACTGAACCGGACATTAACTGTTGGTTATCTCAAGCATGCCTACGGTGAAACGGAAGGACCGGCCGTACAGCTTTTCAAAAACTGGGTCAGTATTCATAAACCAATTTATGTCCTTGAAACCACCCCTGGATTAATAAGCACGGTCACTATAGACAGTACCAGCTTCATGAGCCCTGGTCACGCATTCATCCGAGCCACCAGGACGAAAGAAGTCCATGGCAAAACCACGTCACAGCAATTCGACATCACGATTTCATACACGCTAACCCCTCCAACCACCGTGGAACAAGCTTACGCGAATCCTATTGGTTTCAGGGTGAAGAACTTCTCCATCACTCCGAGCTTGTCTCAGCCGTGAAGGAGAATCTGATGCCGCCATTTCTCGTTTTTCTGCTTCCAAATGCCAAAAAGGTTACGGCCCATGCATTCGTTCAATAAGTTCCGTCTGTTGCGCCTGTGCGCGATCTCTATGTGTCTGATACCGATGTCTGTCTCTTGCGCTTTTGCCGACGGTGCCATCCCGATCGTGTCGCCGGACAGTCATAATGTTGTGAGATTCACTTATAGCCCAGAAACGGTTTTCCATGTGAAAACACGCCCGCACATGATCACCGATTTACGGTTGGCGCCTGGCGAGGTCATGGAAACGCTGGTGCTCGGCAATACGGACCAGTGGATCACCGCTGACGCACCGGGGAATGTGTTTTTAAAACCCACCCAGGCAGGACTGGAAACCTCAGGAACGCTGGTTACCAATCTGCATACCTATCAACTGCTGATCACGTCCAGTAAAAATAATGACTGGTACCAGCAGGTATCCTGGATGTCAGGACCAATGGTTGCGCTAAAATCGGCCTTGCCCATTTTTACGCCACCCGCTCCAACGCCTGCGTCTGCTCAGGTAACCAACACATCTCATCATGCGAGCCAACACGGAGATGACGGCCAGGCTGAAAGTATCAAAGACATGAGCAATCTTCACTTTGGCTATCGGGTAAGTGGTGATGCTTCATTCAAGCCGACAGAGGTTTTCAACAACGGTACTTTCACCTGGATCTCCGTTCCCTTGTCAGGAAATGCGCCGTTGCCAGCCTTATTCGTTAAAGAACATGGTCAATACTCCATCGCTAATTACACCATCCGTGGTCATTACATAATCGTCCAGCAATTGTTCAAAAAAGCCGAACTCCGCATCGGCAACCGGAAGGTTTTTGTTATTCGGGAGCAAAATCATGGCTAATCCGCAGGATGAGGACATACTGACACCGCTTGCTCCACGCCAAGATGCAGCGCTGCAGGATGTGGACGCCCCGCAAACCCATGTACCTCCTCCACCCCCACGCGATCGCACCTTGAAAAGAAAACCAGAAACTCCGGCAAAAACTGGACTGCTCTCGAAGAAACTCCATCTCATGGCGGCCATGTTTTTATTTCTGGTCATCGTTCTGGCTTTCGTCATTGAAGCGCTGATCGGAGGCGGGCCAAGCAAATCCATAAAGGCAAAGACGCATGCAACGTCCCAAAAACCCCTGACAGTGGCGCCACACAGCACAACGCAAAACTCTGTAGGGCTGACCAATTTATTGCAGGAGGAAAACCAGGCAGCTTTAACCAGCCAGAAACAAAAAAACGGGGCTTCGTCAAAATCAACGAGTCACGGTGGCGTATCTGGCTTAACGGCTTCCGGGCAATCCGCGCAAAGCGATACCGGCAACAACCTGCACTTCGGCGAGGGTATTCCCGGAGAACATGCCCCAACAGCGCAGTCTCTACAGCAAATTGAAGCCCATAGATCGCAAATCGCTGCGGCGCCCTTGATCGCTTTGCACGGGGAAGTTCCTAAGGCGAACTCGACCTCGGCTGCGGCGGCAAACAATACAGCATTAAGCATTGAACAAAAAATCGCGCAACTCAAAGCACAGGAACGAGCTGCCTACAATGCCCAAGCGCAAAAGAATCTTGGCGCAAATACTTTGACCAAACTGGCCATGGCCGGACTCGGCGGTCATACGCAGACACCAACGACACCATCATCCGCGATGAGCGCTTGGCAAAAATCGGCGAGTGGTCAATCCGGCTATGGCGCCATCATTCCTACCATGCCGACGTTGCATAAGGTCGCCCTTTATCCTGGCACGATTATCCCGGCAGTGACCGTGTCCAGACTCGACACCCAGACTCCGGGCATGTCCATCGCACAGGTGACACGCACGGTATATAGCAACAATGGCGTTATCGCTATCCCGGCAGGATCACGCTTGATAGGAAAATACGACGGACAAGCGTTCAATGGACAGACACGGGTGATGATGAGTTTCACCCGAGTCATTTTTCCGGATGGTAAGGAAATAGCGTTGGGCGGCATGGATGGGACAGGTCCACGCGGTGCAAATGGACTGTATGGAAATGTGCATACGCATTTCTGGACGGATCTGGGTGCCAGCCTGCTGGTCGCGATGATTACCACCGGCGTCGACAGCATCCCGAATCCCAACAGCCAGGCTAGCGGGAATACCTTTATTGGCACATCCGGTACGTCACCAACGCAAGCAGGAGCGCAGGTTATGGAACAGCAGGCGCAAAATCTGCTGCAACCTTACTCCAATATCCAGCCGACGATCACGGTTCCTGCCGGCACATCCTTCCGCATCATGGTCAACAAGACCGTCATGCTGCCTGCGGGAGCCGCTTAAATGGCAATTCCTTGTTCCATGCCATCACCCGTCATCGCGGCATTGTTCGTGAGTCTTTTCGATAATGCGGATCCCCACAATGTCGAAAATAGTTTGTTTAATACGTCAGGGACGTAGACAAATGAAGCGTAATCTAATCAACGAAAAATGGGAAACTAAATTTTGCGAGGCGCGGATTTTCATGGGCAGCAATAGCAAGGTAAAACCAGTTTTTGGTAGAGCTTATCTTAGCTTGTCCCTGTTCGCCTCTATGACGTTGTTCTCAACACAATGCGCATGGTCTGACAGTAGTGGCATCGTGGCCCTTTCCGGAACGGGTGATATATCCAACACAACCGTTTCACTCCATCAGTCGTCTTTACTCAACACTACACCAGTCATTAATTCACCAACCTTTTCCTCAATAAGACACCGAATTGAATCAGGAGGGAAACCGCACGAGTCGCGATTGATTGCATCCACCATGCGGGTGATGAGCACAATGTATGGGGTGCCTAAAGGACTTCTGCGTGCGATCAGTCTGACCGAATCAGGCATATCCGGAAAACCGTGGCCGTGGACGCTCAATGTCTATGGGCAGGCTTACCGATACACCAATGAGCAGCAGACCGTCGCCGCCGTTAAAAGGTTTCTGGCCCGCGGAATTACGCTGGTTGACATCGGCCCAATGCAGGTGGACTGGCAGTACCACGGCTGGCGATTTGGCAGTGTCCGGGCGGCAGCCAATCCCCTGCGCAATGTGGCGGTCGCCGCGCGAATACTCCGCGACGCTTATGCGCAAACCGGGTCATGGGTGTCTGCCGTTGGGCAATATCACGGTGGCAACACCGCCCGGCAGCAACAATACATTCACCAAGTCATGACCAAATGGCGCGCTCCGGCATGGAAATGGCAAAACACTTTAGGGCTTTCGCGCGGGATCAATTTGATCCCGGTTAAAAACGACACGATCATCGCCTTGACCAATACCGCGAGAAACTACTGATGCTCGAACAAACGCACGGCAAGTCGCCATTGGATCAAAACCAGAATTTCACTATTCAACATGGTTTGAACGGGATCAATTTGATCCCGAACATATCGTCGAGCCACTTTTCCATCACCAACCAAATATCTTGCTTTCCCTGGAGACTCCATGTCTGACTCTAAAATTGTCACTTCCGGCAAAATGGCTGTTGCGGTGCGTGCCACATTGATGGGTGTCACCGCATTGATAGCTACCGGCTGCGCCATGCAACCCATATCCATGAACGAAAGCGGTAGCGGACCGGCAACCGGCCACTATCAGTTTGGTTATGTGGTGTCGTCACCATCCGATATCCAGGCGCAAGTGTTTTCCGGAGAATCGCACACATACGTGTCCCTGCCTTCTAATATTCAGTTGCAGGCGGCTACAGGCGGCAGCGGGCTACAATCCCCTGCGCGTAAAGGCCCTTACTGGGTAGTTAACGGATTGTCTACTCAGTGGAGTTTCGCTACTACCAGAGGCGTCGTGAACGCTACAGCGACTGGGGCCGCGCGACAAATGGCGTTAGTTTCAGGAGCGCAAGCTACTATTGCCAATACGATGCCTGTGGTAGCTCAAACGCCTGCAGCTCCTGTGGCAATCAAAAACACAAAGGGAAAAACCGCGCTATCTCAAGTGGCAGGCATCAAAAACCCCCATGCACCCATCACTGTGTCGCCCAAAAGGAACTCTCCTTCCGTGCCGGACCAGTGGATGCACCCTGCCCTCCAGCCCCGCCACCATTCCGAAGTGTTTTTCATTCCTGGTGCAGAAGGCCGCATCATGCCACTTCAACGGGCACTGTTCCACATCGTCCCAGAAGGCTGGCAGACCCATATCAGTAAATACATCTCTCCAACTATTCCTGTTACTTGGCATAAGGGTCTCTGGACCACCAGCCTGAATCGCATGGCCAAATCCGATGCCTGGGTGGCCCATATCAACTTCGAGAAACGGAGCATCTTAATTGATCCAACTCCTGAGCTTTTAGTTGGCATACCAGGGATCTCCAATGCAAAAGAGCCATTGGCAACGGTACCATCCAACTCCACCATTACAGACGTGGCCATGCCGCAACAATCCAATGGGGAAATTGCAAAAGGTCATAATATTGGCGAAACAACCATATCAAGTACCGGTAATCTACCAATAAATTCTCTTGCACATGCCACCCCCGTCTTCATCCTCAACCGTGGTGATCTCATCCTGACCGACCTCCAGAAATGGGCCAAACAAGCCGCCTGGACGGTGATCTGGCAGGTGCCGGAAGACTGGCAGGTGCCGAACACCACGACGTTCAGCGGTGATTTTCAGAAGGCGGTCAGCCAGGTGATTCAGGCGCTTTCCGCGAATGGCGCGAACGTCCATGCGGTGTTTCATACGGCGAACAATACCGTGGTAATCAGCGGCGCGGGGGGTGGGGAGTGAGGTCGGAATTCGCTAAAGCATCTCCGCAATTTCCCGTGTCGCAAGGTGTAATTATTTTTAGCTTTTTGTCAAACCAAAGGGAAATCGATAGTTACTGAAAGGAGGCTGTACTTATGCAAAGCATCATTTGTGAAAAACAAGTTGATAGCCGTTACACCCTGATTGAGAATGCCTTACTTGATTTTTCAGAGAACAAAAAAATCGTAGGGATTTTTCAGAAGCCATTTCAAACATCCATGCGTGATGTGTGGCAGTTTCTGGCAAACACCTCCGAAGCGCGCGCATCTTCTTTTCAGAAAGCCGCACGCCTTGATCCGGATGTGATTATTGTGGATGGCGTATCTTGTGAAGAAATCTCTCATTATAGAAACAAACGTGAGATTGGCATTAACATAATTATTGGATGCGGTCTTTAGGTGCTATTTTTCTTGCTTGCAGATAGAGTGTTGCAAGCATCAGTGCGAGATTTGACGCGGGTGATTTGATGACAGCTTTATCACACAAAAATATCACTATCGGATTGTTGGCCGTCGGAATTATCGGCTCTATTTCCTATGCAGGCGTGCAGTATGCCATGTGCTCGCACGCTCCGCGTGCGGCCAACATCGTCATACATGGAGAAATAAAAGGAAAACCGTTTTTTCTTTTCGCCAGCAGCAGACTACAAAATGGTATCCAGAGCGCAATAATTGTTCGGCACGACCCATCTCTGATAAATTTATCTATGATCCAAAAAGGACCGTATGCTGTGTTGGTAAATTTCAGTTATGCAATACGGCATAACTATTTTGTGCATGGTGAGGCAATGATACCCGCCAATCAAAAACACGGCGTCAAACTCCCTTTGTCAAATTCCAAAGATCGTCTGAAAATAATGGTGCTGGAACATGGCTAATCATAATAGATTCTCAGCGTGGCACCCTAGGAGAATGTTGTCCGTCTGTTTTTCAGTCAAATTTTTCGGCAGGATATCCTGTTCCATATCTCCGCAAATGTCTTCTGCCTGCCTCCATAATAATGAGTGGTCATTTTCTTGGATATCCCAGAAGTCACGTACCGATGAATTTATGCTGCCTTCTGGTAGGTCCGCACCTAGCTTGAACAAAATCCCGGTTTTTTCCAGGGCGGATATTGCGCAGAGTTTCTTTAAGCAGTCAGACGGCAACTTAAGTGGATTGTCTGAGCCGGATTTCGCGCAGCCGGCAAAAGCCAAAACTAAAATCACGGATGTAAAAATCTTTTTAATGGCTTGGCGCTTTCGATTATTGCGCCAAATTAAGCGTGCGTTCTTCATGGTGCCTAATCCTTTCTTCAATCGCTTTGGTTGGGCAACGTCAGTGTATAAAAAAGGATCGATTTTCGCCAATTCCTGTAGATGGCATACCGCGCAGAAGGCCCAAACATGCTCGCCTGCATAAGCGAAGTCGCGACCGTCTATCACGTCCCCGTCCCCGCCATCGAGCGGGTCATGGGCGCGGCGAAGTCCGCGCATGGTTCGCCCTCCGCAGGAGCGCTGTCTGCGGGAACGCCTTCCGCGGGAATCGGCCCCATGGGCATCCCCGCGCAATGGATGCCGGTGCTTGGCGCCTACGGCTTCCCGGTGAAACTGGTGCGCAACAGCACCTGCTGGGGCATCGCCGCCGGCGCATGGATTCTCGCGGTGGAGAGCATGTATCAGCGCGATGCCAGTGGTCGGAATACGTACAACGGCGCAGCCTATCCATCACACATCGGCGTCATGCCGCCACAGGATGTGCGATGGGCCAATCAGGCGGCCGCCGCGACCGGCGTTTCCGCTTCGCTGATTCTGGCGGTGGCCGCCCAGGAAAGCGGCTTCAATCCGGATGCTGTATCCCCTGTGGGTGCGCAGGGCCTCATGCAATTCATGCCCGGCACATGGATCCGGTATGGGCATGGCAGTCCTTTCAATCCGAAAGCCGCCATCTTCGCGGGTGCCGCGTATCTCCGCCACCTGGCCTTGAAGCTCGGAAGCTGGCCATTGGCGCTTGCCGGCTATAACGCGGGCGGCCAGGCGGTGGTGAATGCGGGCTACCGGATCCCGCCGTATCGGGAAACACAAAATTATGTGCCGATGGTGTTGGCGCGTTACCGGCAGATCACGACAGGACCCCGTCACGGGGCTGGAGGCGGGCGATGACGCGGTCACTTACATTGCCGTCCTCCTTGCGGCGGATTCGGGTGGCGGCACCCTTGTGGGTATGGGCGGGGCGTGGAGGGAGCGCGTTGACCATTGCCGCGGCGCTGACGCTGGCGATCACTCATGTGCCGCCGATGCGCTGGTTGTTCGTTGCCTGGGCATGCTCCAACGTACTTTGGTTTTGGTATGGCTGGCGATTGGGTTCGTGGTCGCTGATGTCCGCGCAAGCGGTGTTTTTGATGATCGACGCCGTGGGTATCACGCATTACTGGATATTTGGGAATGTGCTATGGATGAGGATATTCAGTTGAGAATGCAGTATGTGTCAGACGTTCTTCAATCCGTGTTCACTGCATTGGACAGGCGTCTCGAAGAGCGTTGGACAGCGGGCAACCTTTCGCATGGGTTCTGGCGCGCGGGCGCCATCCCCGCGCTCACCCCCGTGGATACTCTGCGGGAGTACGGTTTCTGGCAGGGGAAGGCCGTCCTTGAAAAGGAATTGGCCGGACAGGTTTCCGTGGCGCTGATCGGCGGGCACACCCGCATCGGCATATTCCTGCCCAACCGCTTATTGGAAGGCGTGTCTCCCTGGGGCGAATCGCTGACCGACGCGGTGGCCAAGGCGCATGACGGACAACCGGCGCACATCATCCGGCGTGTGGGCGGCGACACCCTGTTCGACCGCATTTTTACAGAAGCGCCCTTCTCCGCCGAATGGATGTTGCGCTGTGCGCAGGATTCCAACGCGCAAACGGTCCTTGAAAGCCACCTGGCCTGGCGAGTGATTGACCTCTGGGAGTCCGCGTTGCGCGCGGTGATGACGCAACAGTCACACGATCTCGGCATCGTGCTCCATTCCGCGATGCCGCTACCGCCCATCATCACGGAATCCCTGCCGTTAACCTTGCAGGACGCGTATGAAATCCAGGTGGGGCACTGGGTCACCATCGTCACGCTGACCAAGGAAATGGGTATCAGCGATCTCGAAGCGCAACTGCAAACCCTATTGCCGGACCACGGCGTCACCATACAAAAGGATGCCTCCCCATGATGTCTTCAATGAGATATCGCCTGGAACCCATCGTGGACCTGCTCACCGGCGATGTTATCGGAAAGGAATTGCTGGCAGGAGAAAAATCCTGTCCATCCTGGAGTGAGGCGGAATGGCGAGACTGGTATGCGTATCTTGCTACGGAAATACCGTTATTACTACCTGATCTGAGTGGTCTGCTATTTATCAATCTTGACGGGCACCAGCTGCTTGATTGGCATGTTTCAGGTTCCATCCGCGCACTGCGTAATCACTCCAGCCGTATCGTCATAGAGTGGACGGAACAACATTTTCACGACGCGCAACTTGTGGATGTGCTAGCTAAGTTGAATTTTCTAAAAGGCCTGGGTTTCCACATTGCCATTGACGATATCGGTGCCGGTACTGGGGTAGATGGTCTGGGGCGGGCAGGGTCCGTCAAAGCGAGTTTCTGCAAAATCGACGGAGTTTATTTTCAAAAAACCCGAAACGAAGGACCGGAGCGGCTACGCGACCTCTGCCGTCACCTGTCCCATGGCGGTGCCCGCGTGGTGGTGGAATGGGTCGAGACGGAAGCGGACTACCGGCTGGCCTTGGCCGCCGGGGCGCATCTGGGGCAAGGATGGTTCTGGGCGAAAACACTAACGCCAGTGCCAGACAACGAACTTGTCAAGCAAACCCCGTCTGGCTGAATCCTGGAACTTGTGTGGCGGAAAAATTCATCACGCAATCAGAAATAGAAAAATTATTCTTTTTATTACTCAGATCTCATGTGAATAACCGACATAACATTAGCGTCATGCCAAAGCCGTGATTGGTGCGAATTATTTCAAGCCAAACACCACTTCAGCACGAATATGAGCGCCTACCAAACGGAGACATCTGCATGCGCAATAAGCATATCCCGGTAACCAGGGGTTGCATCCTGAAAACCGCCATCGCCACAGCCATCTTGCCATTTATCCTGGCGGGTTGCGCCACGTTTCATCAGGCGCACATACAACAGGCGCAGGCGGAGCATGCCATTGCGCGCTACCAGCCTCCAGCCCCGCCACCTGTCGTGACTGTGACGAATGTTCCATTTCTGATGGGTACTGCGGTGGATGTGCGTCATCCGACGCCCGCTATCCTGAAGCAGGACATCACCCTGGTGTCGGCCAATCCATTAACGATCAGCGAGATCGGCGCACGCATCAGCCAGTTGACCGGCGTCCCCGTCAATATCGACAACCAATCGGCGCCATCCGCCTCGACTCCTGGCACCATCCTTCCGCCATTGCCCAGCATGTCCGGAAATCTGTCCACAATGGGCCGTAGTTCTGGTACAGGCAGATACGCAAAATCTGGCATTCCACTCAACTGGAACGGCAGCGTGGCGGGTCTGTTGAATTACGTGACGGCCAAGGATGGCCTCTGGTGGAAATATCGCAACGGTGCAGTGCATATCTATCGCACGGAAACCGAGACCTTTTCCATACCAGCGCTGGCGTGGAGTACCAAAGCCAGCGGTTCCATCATTGCTGCGGCGGGTGCGAGCGGCAGCGGCAGTTCCGGCGGCATGATGGGTGGCGGCATGATGGGTGGCGGCTCCGCTATGGGCGGTGTCGGTGGTGCCATGGGACTGTCATCCGGTTCATCCCAGGGCAACATCTCCACAGGCACCACGGATATCGTCAACACCTCCGATGTAAACGTCTGGAAAAATCTGGAAAAGACCGCTCAAACCGTGGCGGGCGGTGCTGCTCGGGTAATGGCCGACAGTTCCACTGGCACTTTGACAGTGACCGGCACGCCCCCGCAAATCAGCCAGGTACGCCAATGGGTACGCGGGTTGACCCGGCAACTGGAACGGCAAGTCATCATTTCTGTGCATGTCTACAACGTGCAGATGAACAGCGGCCAGAATTATGGTTTGAACCTGTCCGGGGTCTTCAACAATATCGGCAAGCAGTACGGAGTCAGCCTGCAAGGCGTTGCACCGCCGACCGCCACAGGCGGTGGGATGTCCAACACTACACCTATGGCACTAGGCGCCAATGTGTTGTCCAGCGCCTCCGGCGCAATGAGTCAATATAGCGGCAGTCAGGTGGCAGTTCAGGCCCTCGCTACGCTGGGCAATGTAACACAGGTATTTAGCCGCTCGGCCATGAGCATGAACGGCGAACCCGCACCCATCCAGGTTGCTCAACAAACCTCCTATCTGGCAGAAAACAGTACCACACAAACTGCCAACGTGGGCGCAACCAGCGGACTAATTCCCGGGACGGTGACCACTGGTTTCACTGCGATTTTCCTGCCGCGGATCGACAACGGTCAGGTGCTGCTGGGCATGAATATGACCATCAGCAATCTGGTGTCGCTCAACACTATCTCCTCCGGACAGGAAAGCATTCAGGTGCCGACCGTGGACAGCAGCACCTTTCAGCAGTCGGTCAGCCTGAAGCCTGGGCAGACCCTGCTGTTGACCGGATATTCCCAGTCCGGCGGCGACACGTCCCACAATGGTGTTGGCAGTCCGTATTTGCCGCTGTTGGGCGGCGGCGCGAATGCCAGCACCAGCAAGCAGATGATCGCCATCGTGATCACCGCGAAGATCCTCTGATGGCGACGATCATCCAGATACCCGGTGACAAACGCCTATTCGTAGCAGGCATGTACTGGCGTCATGAAGACCGGAAACCGAACCGCAAGCGGTTGCTGGAAGGCGCCCAGGATCGGGATTACTGGACGTCTGTCCGACGCACAATTAGCCGAACCACACAGTCAGGATTTTGTGCGCCAATTCTGAACGAAAGAGGCAAACCCGTATCAGGGGAAGCGGTCTCTTTGGCGGCAACCGTCGCTGAGGTTCTGCAGGAGCCGTGGCTAGGCGTATTCGATTTGGGGAATGGGCAATATTGGTACATCGCCGTCCGCGACAACTACGAGATCCTGCCGGACGGAGACATTGTCGGCGATTTCGATACCGTGGAGCGCGTTCGCCGGGAACATGCAGGTTACGGTGAGTGGTCTGAAAAAGGGTTCGTGGACGGCGGAACCGACCAGATCGCGGAACTTGTCCGCAAATCGAAAAAAACATGGGCCGTAAAAGATATACGCAAACGCCCATGGGTCATGCCTGCGGTTGCCGGCGTCGTGCTGGCGGGTGTCGCGATAGGCGGCATGACGGTCTGGCATCAGCGCGAGGAAGCTGAGGAACACGCCAGATTGCTAGCTGCCCAGCAGAGGTTATTGGTCCTGCGTGCCATGCAAGCAAAAAAGGCCGCAGCCAACGTGCCATGGCTGAAACAGGCTAGTCCCGATTCATTTCTGGATCTGTGCGCACGAAAAATGTACGGCGTCCCCTTGTCCGTGGACGGCTGGCTGCTGGATGGGATGGTCTGCACTGGGCGCCCCTTGCAGGGTGCAAACCCCGCACCACATGCCGTTTCCGTAGAACTCAACGTGCATTGGAAGCGCGTCATGGGCGCCACAGCGCTGGCAAAGCCAAACGGCGTCCTTGGGCGCACCGGAAATCATATTACGGGCGCATGGGGCACGCCGATGGAGATCTCGATTGACCATGACGGCCAACTACTGGATGCGCCACATGCGGTGGCCCTTCTCTATGGACAGGCACAGGCGTTAGGCGTGAAGGCTACCGTGTCAACACCAAATCCAGCCACCAGAAACAGTATGCCAGGCGCACCAAAACCTGTGCCGCATCCGGCCTTCGGGTCGCTGTGGCACGCCCTGTCCGTCAGCATCAGGGGACCCTCGTTTCTTTTGTTGAATACCGGAAGCTGGTGGAACAGTGTTCCTGGTTTGCGCCTGAACAGGCTCAAGGTTTTCGCCGACACCGCAGATAAAAACAAACAGACGGGATCCATCACCCTGATCACGGGAACGCTCTATGTCCGCAGTTCTCAACAAGAGCGTGCCGGTATTCGGCAACCCCTTCAAATGCTTCGCGAGGATAATATTCATGCGCAATAAACAGTCAACAATCATTTCTTTTTTATCCGGCGCACTACTGATTTACGCCGCACCGTCAATCGCAGCGAGCGCTGATGGTATAGATCAGATATTGGGTATTCAACCACACCAAAAGATTGTCGGGATTAACAGTTCTGCACCATCGATCACGAAATCAACGGCGCCCATACAGAAACCTGTACCATCGCCGCAAGTGAAAGCAACGCCCGTAATTAACCATTTGGGTGTTCAGAATCATGTTCAAACAACACGAGTTTTGCCTTCGGCGCATCAAGATCAGGTCGTTCGGCCAAAGAGTTTATTTGTACCAGCCACCACTACTGTGCCTGATCAAGTGATATCGCCGGCAATCACTGCTACGCCATACCACACGTTGACGAACGCCGGACGGCTCGCACAAGCGCAATCGCAGGCGGCGCTGCTTCAAGTGAAACTCGAGATCGCCACCCTCGAAGCGAAGATCAAAAAAGTGCGAAGTGGTGAAAATTCGAATTCACCTTCACCGGTCAATCCATATGCAAACGTTGGCGGCGCGCCAGGCATTGGGTTCACCCCTGGCACTGGGTTCCCCTCCGGAGCAAGGATACCGAATTCCATGTCTTTTCAGTCTCCGACAAGACAAAAGGTGACCATACAGGCCCCGCGCGTACTGTCGCTGATGGGCGCAGGATCCCGCTATACCGCCACTCTGGCCCTACCGGACGGCGCTATCATGGCGGTCTACCCCGGCATGAACATCGGTGATGGATGGAAGGTCACCCAGGTGGACAGCAACGGAGTGCTGGCCGCACATAACGGCAAAGTGGAACCATTGGCCTTTTCGCCGCAGAGTGGCGAACAACGTGGGTCATCCGGTGAAACCGGTATGAGCGGCGCCCCGTCGATGTCTTCTCTCACACCGCCGAATATAGGTACTCCCGGCAGTCCTGTGGACGGCATGGGCGCTTCGATGCCGCCTCCGATCCCCGGCGGGATAGCGCCCGGCACGGGTATAGCGCCCAATATGGGGCTCCCTGGACAGGGGGGCTGACATGGCCAACGTACTCAGCCGATTCAACCCGTTGCAGTCCGCGTCTGACAGCAAGTCCGCGAAAGATACGAAGAAACCGTTGGGGGAAATCCTGTTGGAAAGCGGCGTAATCACCGCCATGCAACTGGATGCCGCCCTTAAAGCCAGAGTGGATTATCCCGACAAAAAACTGGGAGAAATTCTAGTGCTCAAGGGTTTCACAACCGACACCAGAATCAATGAAGCCTTGAGTCAGCAATCCATGGCGGCGTCCGGAAAGCAACTTGAATTGCCACCGTTCCCTGCGGACATGCGGGACATCGCCGTACTGGATGGCGATCCCGCTACCGGCGCTCTGCTGTACCTGCTGGCCGGTCGTCAGGGCCAGACGATGGTGCAGTCCTGGGTGGCGGAAGCCCGCCGCCGGGGGGCGATTATTAGTATCGAATCCTGCGATATGGGCACCCTGGTGCAAATTCAAAACGTGAATCTCGCCTCCGACGCCGCAAACCTCTCTGTCGTGCGCAATGTGCGCCGGATCATTTCCAACGCTGTTGCGGAAAGGGCCAGTGACATTCACATGACGCTGCGCGAACGAGATGGTGGCAAGGGATATTTGCAGGTCCAGTTCCGCATTGATGGATCGGTTGAAGACCGCATGCAGTTCACCGAAACCGAAGGCGCGCGCATGATCCGTGCCATGTTCCAGGGCATGGCCGCCGTAGCGGACGCATCTTTCCGGGAGACTGAGGACCAGCATGCGGTAATCGTGAATCCTGCGCTATTGCGTAGTGAATCCGGGCAGTCTTTGGGGTTGTCCGGTATCCGTTTGGCAAAAGCACCTTTATACGACGGCATGAATCTGGCGGCCAGACTGCTCTATCGCATGGAACATGCGGATGCCGCACAGGATCTGATCGGGATGCTCGGTTATTCCAATCGACAGATCAAAGTCCTGCGTAAATTGGCACGGCAGACCATGGGCATCAATCCGTTTACCGGTCCGACCGGGTCCGGCAAGTCGTCCACATTGGCCAATATGATTCGCACCATGCTGGTAATCCGCCCAGGCAATCGGATCATCACTATCGAGGACCCCGTGGAGTTCGAGTTCGACTCGGATTTCGTCTGGCAATACAAAATCGCCAATGCGAATACCGACGAGGAAAAGAGCCGTGCGTTTTCCGGAAAACTCAAAACCGCGCTACGCCAGGATCCCGACATCATCATGCTGGGTGAAATTCGTGGGCTGGAAACAGCAAAAGAAGCGGTGAACGCGGCGATTACCGGTCATCAGGTGTGGACCACGCTGCACGTTTCCGACCCGTTCATGATTGTGCAACGCCTAGTCGCCATGGGCATCGACGGTTTCTATCTCCAAGACCCCAAAATGATGTCGTCACTTATCGCACAACGTCTGATAAAAGTGCTCTGTCCACATTGCAGTGTGCCCGCAGACAGGGAGGCGCTGATTGCTGACGGGTTGGATTCGGAAGATTGGGGCAACCTCATGACCTGGGCTACTGACCTGTTTCCCGTCTCAGGTTTGCGTATGAAGGGGCACGACAAGGACTGCCCGCATTGTCACGGCAGGGGTACGGATAGCCGCACTGTGGTGGCGCAGGTCATACCGACGGATGAAGATTTGCTGGTGGACATGGTGAGCAATGGTCCAATGATCGCCCGCAAGAACTACCAGTCGCGCCCCAATGCGGAGATCCCCATGGAAGCGCATGCGGCGCTCAAGATGCTCCGTGGTATCACGGATCCACGCTTCGTCGTAGAGATGTTGGGTCCCATACCCCGTCGACCAGCCGATCTGCGCGATCTCACCGAGGATGACGTCTAATGGAACTCTCCTTGCCATGGACCATGCCGGAATGGCTGGCGGATTTCTTCGTCAGCCTCGCCCATAAGAGTTGGGGTAGCAAAAAACGTATGGCGTTTTACCGGCGTCTGGCCGTTCATGTCGAAAATGGCAAACCGCCGCGCGAAGCGATTCTACGTCTGCGCAAACAGGTGGATCTGAGAAGCAAAGGACCATTGTCGTCGTTCGACCCGGATCGTATCGCGCTCACCGAATTGAGCGACCGGCTGGCGAACGGCGAAACGCTGGCGAAATCCTTGCAGGATTGGGCACCGGCGACCGAGTTGTCCATCATCCAGGCGGGGGAATCATCAGGCACATTGCCGGCGGCGCTGCGCAGCGCCATCGCCGGGCAGGGGCTTACCAGCCGCATCATCATGCGCCTGTTCTCGGAATCCATGGATCCGCTCATCATGGGTGGGCTGGGATTCTACCTCGTGTATATCGTCGGCTCCCGGCTCATCAAACCCATGGAAGTCGTGGTGAATCCGGATCGCTGGCCGACACTGTCGAAACTGCTGTTGCCCATGGCGGCCATCGCAAACAGCCCTTGGACCGTTGTGGCCCTCATCCTGGTGATCGTG
>JAPTWR010000114.1:0-1222 GCA_028065135.1 Acidithiobacillus sp. | reverse complement strand
TCCTGCGAACAGTACGTTCTGCGGACGACATGTCTTTGGGACGGCAAGCGGCAGGTTGGGTAGGTGGTTTTCAGTGTAATTTTCACATAAAGGAGCAGTAACATGAATCCGGTAGCCATGGTTTTCGCGGTTATTCTCGCCATCGTCATAGCGGCGGCTGGCGTTTACGAAGGGCTTTCCCTGCTGAACAGCGGTTCGTCCAATGCGGTATCGACGGACGTGTTCACCATCATGGGCAATGCGCAGTCCTCTTTCGGCGAACAGGGGGATTACGCTGGCATCAGCAGTGACTCCGCAACAGTGATTCCCAAGTCCTTGCAAGTCAATACGCCGGTAGGCGGCACGTTCGCGGTTGCCTCTGGATCGGCTGGCCTGCCAAACAACGAATTTGCTGTGGAGATGAACGGTTTGACGCTGAATCAGAAATCATGCGCCAAGACCGTTGCTGGTGTAGCGGATATTTCCACGGAGGTGAACGGTACCGCCGTCGGAAACTCCAACGGTTCGCCGACTGGTGCCCAGGCTGCTGCGGCCTGCTCTGGTGGCGCTTCCAGTATCGAGTTCGTTTTCGGCAACAACACCTGATACTGGATATGCCGGCTTTACCAGAGTTGCCTTTTGCGGATCTGGCCGTCGAGCAGTCTACGGCGGCCAGCCGTTTCAAGCGGTTTTCCGGAGATTTGCGTCTGGAGCCGGTGCCGGAGACGTTTTGGCCGGAATTGGAGCGCATTTATGCGCACATGGCAGGAATGCCGGAATATCGCTTTCGGCTAAATTGGGACGGACTGCTCATGCGCGGGCAACGGCGGGAGACACCAAACGGACCAGTGTTCATTTTGCGTAGGATCGCTCATGTGCTGCTTGGAGTTGATCAACTTGGAATACCTGGCGGCATCATCCAGAAGTTGCGCAATCCGGAATTGCGGGCGGGGCTTCTTTTATTCGTCGGCGGTCCTGGCGCCGGCAAGACCACGGCGGCCTGCGCTTTGCTGATGGATCGCCTCATGAATATCGGCGGCTTCACCTGGACGGTGGAGAATCCCGTGGAGTACGACTTGCAGGGAGCGCATGGACTGGGGCAATGCTATCAGGAAGAGGTGTCAGAAGATCACGAAATACAGCGCGTATTGATGGACACACTGCGTTCCAGTGCGGATACCCTGTATATCGGAGAGATTCGGGAACAAACGTCGGCGCGAGCGGCGTGTCTGGCGGCGGCGAG
>JAPTWR010000148.1 GCA_028065135.1 Acidithiobacillus sp. | reverse complement strand
GGACGCGGGAAAGGGGCAATTGGAAATGGCGGGCCAACTGGGCGCGCACGCCGGCGGTGAATTGGGTGGACATCCAGACGTCGAGACCGTCCTCGTGCCAGGCCGCGACGATGGCATGGGGTTCCAGGCAGCAATGGGTCTGGACCTGGGTATGATAGGTTCCGTCTACCACGATCTCGGCGGCGGCGAAACCGGCATCGATGTCGCCGCGGCTGCCTTTGCTCTCGGGCCCCCGGATATTGCCAGCGATGGGGAGATCACCGGCTGCCGCGGGCAGGCCGGCCGAGGGGATATTCTCCCGTTCGCCGTTCGGGTAAACAAGGGGCGCATCCGCCTGCCTGGCCCCCTCGAGGTCCACGACGAAGGGCAGGGGCTCGTACTCCACTCGGATCAGGCGCAGCGCCGCTTCCGCCAGTGCCGGCGTGTCCGCCGCCAGGGCGGCGACGGGTTGGCCGACATAGCGGAGCACCATGGAGGCGCCATCCGCCGGGGGCTCCACCACGGTCAGGACCGCATGGACGCCGGGCAGCGCGGCGGCCGGGGAAAGATCCAGGGAGCGAATGCGGGCATGGGGCAAAGGCGAGCGCAACACCGCCGCATGGAGCATTCCCGGCGGATGCACATCCACCGTATATAGGGCCGCGCCCGTGACTTTGTTCCGGGCATCCCAGCGGCGTATATCCTTGCCGATCTGCGTCAGTGCGGCATTGGGCGCCAATGGCGGCGGCTCGTCGGCAGGGATCTCCCGTTCCACCGCATCGAGCCCCAGATGGGCGAGGCCGAAGGGGAATTTCTCCCGGCGCCGCGGGAGTTCGTCATCCATGCTCAATCTCCTTCCGCCTCGGCCAGGGCCAGAATGGCCTGGATCACATGGGGATAGGTTCCGCAGCGGCAGAGATGGCCGCTGATGGCGGTCCGGATCTCCGCTTCGCCCGGGTGGGGGTTTTCTGCCAGCAGGGCGGCGCAACTCATCACCATGCCGGGGGTGCAAAAGCCGCATTGCACGGCGTCGTGGGCGATGAAAGCCTCCTGGACGGGATGCAGTCCCTCGTCCGCGGCCAGCCCTTCGATGGTAGTGATCCGCCGTTCCCCCACCTCGATGGCCAGGATGCTGCAGGAGGCAACCACGAGCTCGTCGAGCCAGACGCTGCAGGCCGAGCAGGCCCCCTGATTACAGGCGATCTTCGTGCCCGTGAGGTCCAGAGGCCCGCGCAGGGCTTCGGCAAGGGTGGTGCGCGGTTCGACCAGCAGGGCGTGGGCTTCGCCATTGACCCGGAGGACAATGGGCACGGCACCGGGACCAAGGATGGAAGCGGCGGCCGATTTTTCAATAGCCTGCGGATCTTCTTTCATCAGGGTCAGATCTCCCTCTGGAAACGCCCGCGCCGCCGGGAAGATGGTGTGGCGAATACCTTTTCAGTGTAGACGCCCATAGGGGCGGCTTCAAATCCCCACCGCCGAACCGATGCCGGGCGATGTCCTGGGGGCCGTGGCCAAACCTTCACTGGGGATGCTGGTGAGATCATAAAAGAGCGCGGAGACATCCTGATCGATCAAGGGGCGCACCAGTGCGGATTCAGGCCGTCAGCTGTTATGGAAATCAGTCTTCTTTAGCTTTTTTGAGGACAGTGATAACTACTCCGCCAATAATAATCTTCACAAATAGAATCAATATCAACAAATATATAATGTATTTAAAAGCGATATCTATTCCAAAAAATTTAAATGAAAAGTAGACGATTATTCCGATTGCTGGTGTGATGCTAAAAAATAAAAAATACCCTATCACTTTTGTCATGGTTTTTGACATTTTCAAGCCCCCAATTATCTGTTGAGTGACAACGCTCATGTGATCATTGGTAACACTTATTTAATTGCCGTGAGGGAGCTTCTAGTGTCTATCATCTGGGTGACCTGATTGCTCCCAAAAATCGCACGGCAGGCAGGATCACCGCGTACCTGATGTAGGATGGCAGCCGAAACCTGACCAATCCAATAAACCCATGCTCCGTCGTTCGTTATACATCTCCTCTATGTTTGATTTGCATATCCAATAATGGATCGCACCCGATCGTCATCGTATATTTTGCTCTCTACCTTGCAATACACCGCATTCTCATCCGGAAAAATTGCTACTTCCACCACTCCAGGCAATTGCAGAAGTTGCCGGGTGAGTTGAGTGTTGTCTTGACTATCGACAGGAAGCGGAAATATCCTGGTAGCGACGTAACGTGGCTGCTGCATCGTGAGTGCCACTATCAACCAGATCAAATAGATGGCCGCCACGGCCCAAAAGACATCACTGTAGTTGTGTTGACCGGGCAGATAAAGTAATCCTCCCAACAAACCGCCAGTGAATGCCCCTAAAAACTCCGCCGTGGTATATACGCCAGTGGCCGTTCCCTTGGCGCCCGGATGGCAGAACTTGGCCACCAGAGAAGGTAAGCTTGCCTCCAGCACATTGAAACCCACAAAAAACAAAAAGAGCGCGATGGCAATAGACCAGATACTGTGATTGGAGAGCGCCATCCAGATGACCGCGGCCAGCAAAATTGCAATCGCCAGCACAAAGACTTCACGGAGACGATGCTTCGCCTCACCGACAATGATAAGAGGGATCATTGCCACGAAAGAAAGCAGCATGACCGGGAGGTACAACATCCACTGATCCGCCTCAGAGAGGAGCGGATGCTGCGGATCAATGAGCACCAGCGGAAGCACCACGAAGAGCGCCGTCAGCCCTGTATGGAGTGAAAATATACCAAAGTCCAAACGGAGCAGGTTGGGATTCCTCAGTACGTCCTTCAGCGCCGCAGGATTCATTTCGGCATCACGATGGAAACGTGCCGGAACATCCGGAATCACCTTGTAGAGCACGCCGATGGCGAGGATGGACAGCGCCGCCGTCAACCAAAATATCCCTTGCACCCCGATCCATTGGGCTAACGGCGCGGATAACACCAGCGACACGCTAAAGCTGATGCCAATGGTGATGCCGATAGTGGCCATAGCCTTGGTCCAGCGTTCTTCGCGCACCAGATCCGCGGTGAGCGCTATAATGGCTGCGGCTATGGCACCTGCACCTTGTATGATTCGCCCTGCCAGCAGCCATTCGATACTGGTGGCCTGTGCGGCGATAACGCTGCCAACGGCAAAAATGAGGAGTCCCGCCGCAATGACAGGCTTTCTACCCCACTTATCTGACAGTCTGCCGAAGGGGATTTGGAAAATGGCTTGAGTCAGGCCGTAAGCACCCAGAGCAATGCCAATGAGTACTGGATGGCGCGTTGCCCCATGCAATCCGTGGGCATAGACGGAAAACACCGGTAATACCAGAAACAAGCCGAGCAGGCGTAAACCAAATATTCCGGCCAAGGCAATAATGGATCGGCGTTCACGCCCGTCCAGTGCGTTTTGTGAGGTAGTCATATTTATCCTTATCTAGGGTTATTGTGGTCATTATTAACGAATGATTGATTACTTGTTGATTGGATTTAAATAGATTTTACGCAAGCCTCTTTTTCCATTGCGTAACGACATCAGAGCACCCAGTAAAACCATATATAAAACCAAGAAACAGCGACAGGTATTGCGGTATGCCATTGTTGGTTACCTTATCATTTTATGCCACATTGTGGTCGATGGACAAGATATGATCTTGTTGGTCCCCCTCATCATCTCAAATGGGTAACTCATTTCAAAAAACGAGGTTGTGGCGTGTGGGAAGTGTGGATCATTGGTCATCCATTTTCTCTTCGACAATATAATGGTTTTCAGGAACGGTAAGCCCATCGCGATGCAGTGGCAGGGTATAAATACTGTCCTGCAAAAACACACGGCGCACCGCAAAAGCAGTCAGAGCCGTCACCATGGCCGGCAGCAGAACATGGTAGTTTCCAGTTAACTCCACCACCATCACGGGCGCACTGAGCAAAGCCCCGGTGGTGGCCGCCACCATGCCGGCCATTCCACACAAGGCGAACAGGGCAGCCAGATGCGGGACACCGATAATGGGTTCCAGGAGCATTCCCAAACAACTGCCGAGTGCAGCCCCCATAAACAGGGAAGGGGAGAAAATTCCCCCGGAACCACCGGTACCGATCGTCAGGCTGGTCGCTATGGCCTTGAGGGCCAGCAAAAGCAGCAAGAGCAGCGGCCAATGCATCTGGTGGAGCAATATGTCGGATATCCCAGCATAGCTGCCGCCGATCAAGTAGTAATGGCCCGTCAACCGACAGGTGACATAGAGCAGGATACCCACCAGCAACATACCGGACATATGGCGCGCATAAGGATTTTGTAGCCGTTTCCGACTGTAGGCATCGACACGATCCATGAGCCGAATAAAACCAAGACTCATCAGTGCCATGAGACTGCCCACCACGGCAAAAGTCGGCAACATGAGGCTGCCATTCCAATGGCTGATATAGGCGTGGGCAAAGAGATGGCCGCTCCCGAACACCTCCTGCGTCACCCAACTGGCGGAGGCTGTTGCCACGAGGGTGGATAGGACGGTCCAGGGCCGCCAGTCGGGCACGATCACTTCCATGGCCAGAAACCATCCCCCCAGAGGCGCATTGAAGACGGCGGCGATACCGGCACCGACACCACAACCCAACAAATGGATGCGCCGGTAATCCGGCACCCGAAAAAGATACCCTACCAGGGCACCGATAGCGGCACCGAATTGCATGGCCGGGCCCTCGCGGCCAGCAGAACCGCCCGTGCCAATGGTGATGGCTGTCGCCACCGGTCGCATGATCGCAATCACCGGCCGCATCTGGCCCCTATCGGCATGTACCGCACGTAATACTTGGCTGACACCGGCACCCTGTGCTTCCGGTGCGAAGTTGCGCACCAGCACCGTTACCAGCAGGGCACCGATCACTGGCACAAGAATAATCCAAGCGCCCCACGGGGAGACGGGAGTATGTTCCCGTGCGTTTTGCACAATACCATAAGTGCCTAAAATCGCTGCATTATGAATGCCGGCAATGAGATAATGGAAAAGTACGGCACCCAGCCCGGCCAATAAACCCACTCCGGCACCCAGCAAAATCAAACCAGGACCTTCGTGATGCGGCTCAAAACTGCGATGAAACCATGCGGAAGGTTTCAATCGACATGCTCCATCATTGCGCCGCGTGAGGGCGTAGCAAGCGCATGGGCAGGGAGGTGTAGGCCAGCACATCCTCAATCGTCACAATAGCGATAACATCTTCGTGATGTTCCGGGGGATCGATCCGGCAGAGTAGCGCGCATTCCTGATGGGTGGCACGGAATCTGGCGACCAAGTCATATATTTGGCAATCCACAGGAACACTAAACCAATCCTCGCTGGCAAAATTCCCTATGGGGGTCGAGGTTTGTCGGTGTCGCAGCAGCTCACGCACGCGCGGGGCGGTCAGTACCGCACGGGGTTGCGTCCCTTCGAGGACCAGGATGTGTGGTATTTCACGGCCGCGATGGAGCAGTACCGCGATATCCGCCAGCGTCCTGCTACCTTTTACCCGGATCAGCGGGGTCTCCATAAACTCTCCAGCCGGACGCATCAGATAGAGATTGCTGTGCCGCGCCTCAGGGATAAAATGACCGCGGCGGATCAGTTTGCGCGTGTAAATCGTCTCCCTGGTGATCAATCGACGGACTCCAAAGGCCAGAGAGGCAACGATAATCAAGGGGATGATA
>JAPTWR010000053.1 GCA_028065135.1 Acidithiobacillus sp. | reverse complement strand
GCTCCGGCGCGTGGTGAACGGGTGGCCAAGTACAACCAGTTGCTGCGGATCGAGGAAGAACTGGGTACCGCCGCCAGTTTTGCTGGTAAACACGCGCTACTATGACTTTCCTTTGAAAAGTCATAGTATATACCTTGGTACTGGTGACGGGTGTGCATTCGTGGGGCGAGGAAGTTAGCTGGAGCGTTCCAAACATATTCTTGGGAAGAGGGGCCGCGCTCGAAAAGTTTCCCCTGAAAACAGGGGCGAGGTTTCACGGACGGTTCTTGCCTGTTATAGGGTGTGCGCTTGGGATATATTATTTCTTATGTTAAGATCCTTTAGTAAGGATATCCGCTAAAGAGGCTCCATGGATCTGCCGAACGCCATACAGCATCAGATCAACAATGGACTTCTCTATGCTAATCAGGAAACCGTCTCCGTCGCCACCATCTCCCATCGTGACCATGCCATCCTGGATTTCACCGCGCGCACTGCATGCCATCTGGAACTCCATGTGCCGCAATCTCTTTTCGATGCGCCCCGTGCACGATTGGGCAATGTCTACAAGGCGGAATGCTGGATTGCCGCGCGCTGCAGCGAAATGGATGCCCTTTCACGGCAATCCATTGAACGCTATGTGAACATGATGATGTGTGACAAGCGCGGTTCGAACCATATTCCGCGCATCACGGTGTTTCCCTCAACGGCTGCCTGAGTCCAGCGCAAAGGATCGACCATGTTGACAGGAGATGCCGGCGCTGATATTCCAGACGCTCTTGAAGAAATGGCCGAGGTTGGACAGAGCGAAGCCCGCCTCTGGCCCGAAACACCGGAATTCGAAACGATAGCAGAGCCTGCCTGGGAAGCCGACGAGGCTCCCGATAATTTCGACGCCATGAGTCTCTATCTGCAGGAAATCAGCCACAAGCCCTTGCTCACGGTGGAGGAGGAGATCTCCCTTGGCTTCAGAGTACAACAGGGCGATCTCACGGCACGTAATCGCCTGATTGAATGCAACCTCCGTCTTGTTGTCCGCATTGCGCGCCGCTACCAGCAGCGGCACCCCCTTCCGCTCCTCGACCTCATTGAAGAAGGCAATCTCGGATTGATACGTGCCGCAGAGCTTTTTGATCCTACGCGGGGGTTTCGTTTTTCCACTTACGCCACCTGGTGGATTCGCGAAGGTATTGATCGCGGCATCATGAACCAGTCGCGGGTGGTGCGTTTGCCTATCCATATCATCAAAAATCTGAGCGCGGTGCTACGCAGTTCCCGGCAGCTCGCACAAACGATGCATGGCAAACCTCGCGTAGAGGAGGTTGCACAGGCCATGGGAAAGTCCGTCGCCTATGTGGAGGACTGTCTGCAGCAGGACCGCCATGTGGTCAGTCTGGATGTTCCCTCCTCCCGACGGGAGGGCAGCCCGTCTTTGGCCCAGACGCTGGCGGACACGGATCAGCCGGATCTGGAGGCATCTCTTGAGGAACAGAACTTCCAAAGGCAAATTCATCGAGCCCTCATGCGTCTGGACATGCGATATCGCATGATCCTGATCCGTCGTTTCGGCATGGACGGTCAGGACGGGGAGACATTTTCCGCCATCAGTAAAGAGTTGAGCGTAAGCTGCGAACGGGTCAGGCAGCTGCAAGAGGAGGCCTTAGAGCTGTTGCGCCATTACACCGAATTGCAGTAATCCTCTTGGAGGACTTTTTATGGAAACCATCGATGCGTCTGCCATGAGCAGACTGCGCACCGACGCATGATCGATTCGCCTATCATCTATTCGCTGGAGGCTTGTGGCATGCCGCCAAAGCAGCGGCGTGTCCCCCCAGTCCCCTGCGCAAGGTCTTTATCGCGGCGGCCAACCGCCTCACACCGCAGATGATCTGGCGCGCGTCCAGTGGAAGGACTTCGACGGCTCTCGACCGGAAAGCACATAATGGTCATATTTTTCATACCTATATATTCAACAGGGACGCAATGGCGGAACCGGCTGCCCGCAGGTTACCCTTACTATCCGAAAAGATCATTTACCCCGCCGCGGCTCAGTGACTTCCTCCCAAGCTGTCGTCGCGATGGGCTAACCGAGCCATCACAGAACGATGAAAGTTTTTAGGACGATTTAAAATTTGCCGAATATATCTGCACCATCTTCACAGGAGCGCGCCGTGACCGATCCAGATAAAACTCAGCCTATCGAGAAAACTCTGACTGATTTGCACGCCAGTCCGGCCGGCCTGACGAGCAGCGAAGCAGAGCAGCGCCTACAGCAATACGGTCCGAACGCTCTCAAGGAAAAGAAAATCAGCCCCCTCATGCGCTTTCTGCATTATTTCTGGGGACCCATACCCTGGATGATCGAAGTGGCGGTTATCCTGTCAGCCGTCGTGCGTCATTGGGCTGATCTGACCATCATCTCTTTGCTTCTGCTCTTCAACGCGGCCATCGGCTTTTGGCAGGAATACAAGGCCAGTAACGCCCTGGAGGTGCTCAAAAGCCAACTGGCTCTCAAGGGCAGGGTGCTGCGCGGCGGCGAATGGCAAGAAGTTCTGGCCGCGGATCTGGTACCTGGCGACGTCATCCGTATCCGGCTGGGAGACATCATCCCTGCGGACGTGCAATTGCTGGAAGGAGACTATCTCAGCGCGGACCAGTCGGCGCTGACCGGGGAATCCCTGCCAGTGAGCAAGAAGGTGGCCGACGTGGCGTATTCCGGCACCATCGTCAAGCAAGGCGAGATGGTGGCCGTGATCACCGCCACCGGGATGAACACCTTTTTTGGCAAGACGGCGGGCCTTGTCCAAAAGGCCGGCGCCGTATCCCATTTCCAGAAGGCCGTCTTGCGTATTGGCGATTATCTCATTTATATCGCCCTGGGCTTGGTGGCCGTGCTCATTACCGTGGAGATGTTTCGCGGTCAATCCTTCCTCACCTTGCTGCAATTCGCCCTCATTTTGACTGTTGCCTCCATCCCGGTGGCTATGCCCGCGGTACTGTCCGTGACCATGGCCCTGGGCGCCCTAAAGCTCTCACGCATGAAGGCCATCGTCACCCGTCTGCAGTCCATCGAGGAGATGGCCGGGGTGCAGATACTGTGCTCGGACAAGACCGGGACCCTTACACAGAACAAACTGACCCTGGGCTCCCTGGAGCCGACCCCTGGTATTGGGGAGGAAGAAGTCTTACGCGCTGCGGCGCTGGCCTCCAAGGCGGAAGATCAGGACACTATCGATCTGGCGGTGCTCGGCGCGGTCAAGGATCCCCAACTCCTCACGGGCTGGAAACAAACGCACTTCACCCCCTTTGATCCAGTAGGCAAACGCACCGAAGCTCAGGTGACGGACTCCTCCGGTCAGGAGTGGACCGTGACCAAGGGCGCACCCCAGGTGATCCTAGGCCTCTGCCATCTGCCCAAGCCTTTGCTCCAGCAAACGCAAGGGCGTGTGCAGGCCCTGGCCGAGAAGGGTTACCGCACCTTGGGTGTGGCCCGCAAGACAGGGACGGAGGACTGGCAGTTCCTCGGTATCGTTCCGCTCTTCGATCCGCCCCGGGAGGACTCCCGGAGCACCATCGCCCAAGCCGAGGCCCACGGCATCCAGGTGAAGATGGTCACCGGCGACAACGGGGCCATTGCCAAGGAGATCGCAGGACAGTTGGGGTTAGGTACGAACATCCTTCCGGCCGACGAGGTCTTTGGCAAAAGGATGGATGGGGCCCATCTTCCACCGCAACTGCGGCAGAAAATCGCCGCCGCCGATGGCTTTGCCCAGGTCTTCCCGGAACACAAGTATGACATCGTCAACGCCTTGCAAAGCGACGGTTATTTGGTGGCCATGACCGGGGACGGCGTCAACGACGCCCCGGCCCTCAAGCAGGCAGATGTGGGCATCGCAGTGTCCGGTGCCACGGATGCCGCTCGGGCAGCGGCCGCTCTGGTGCTGATGACGCCGGGCCTGAATGTCATCATCAGCGCTGTTGAGGAGGCTCGCCGCATCTTCGAGCGCATGAACAGCTACGCAATTTACCGTATCGTTGAAACTATCCGTATCATGGTCTTCGTTGTGCTCGCCATGCTGATTTTCGGTTTTTATCCCATTACTGCCATCATGATCATCTTGCTGGCGTTTTTTAATGATGTGCCGATCATGGCCATCGCCACCGACAACACCTGGCTGGATCCCAAACCTGTACGTTGGGACATGCACCGCGTCCTCACGGTGTCCACCGTACTGGGGCTCATCGGAGTTGTGGAAACCTTCGGCATGCTGCTCATCGCTAAAGATTATTTCCACATGGACATCCCGCATCTGCAAACCCTGGTTTTCCTCAAACTTGCGATTGCCGGGCATTTGACTTTGTTCATTGCGCGGACGCACAAATCTTTTTTGAGGAAACCCTATCCCTCAGCGACACTCCTTTGGTCTGCCATTTTGACCAAGGCTGCGGCGACATTTTTCGTGGTTTACCCCATGGGTCTGGTACCCTCCATCACCTGGGGTGAGGCCGGTGCAGTATGGGTATATTGTATCCTTTGGATATTCATTGAGGATTGGGTCAAGATCCGCGTATATAAGCACTTGGATCTCAATACGCCGAGACATCAGGATTTTATAGCGCTGACTCAGAAGAAACTCGGTCCAATGGGGTAGACGAGTCGATAAGATCCAAAAAAACCGACAACGCGCGGGAACGCCTCGCCGGATTGGGAATAGCCATATAACTCTGCCATATCATCTGCGAGGATGTTATGGGCTGAGAGATCAGGCCCCAATCTGATCTCTGCTCAAACACTGTGCGCGTCATGAAACCTATTCCCAAACCCGCTTTCACCATAGCGCCAACGGACTCCACATCAGCCACTTCAATGAAATGCGTCGGCTGGATGTCATTTTGCCTGAAAGCCTTTTCCAGTGTCCTACGGACTCCTGAAGAAGGTTCTCGCCATACCACAGGAAAAGGTTGCACATCTTCCAGACTCAGTGTCGATGCCGACGCCAGAGGATGCGTTTTGGGCATGACCGCGATGATTTCACCTGTTAGCCACGGCTGTATTTCATAACTGTCCGGTAGATGCGGTATATCCATCTCTCCTTCAAAAAAGAAAACGTCCAGTTCGGAAAGATTGATATGTTCCCAATAGGTCGCTCCGCTCTTTATGTAGAGATTGATCCCTGGATTCTGCTTCTGAAAGCTTTGCAAATAGTGCGGTAGTAAATAATTGGCAATAAGGCTGGTAGAAGCGACACGAAGTTCTCCCGATTGCAGAGATTTTTGATGCACAAGCAGGTTCTCAATGTCTTGCAAGGTGGCACGCAACTGTCGGATGTCAGGGATGAGTGCCCGCCCGACGGCGGTCAGCTTAATACCACCACCCTCACGGAGGTATAATGGCTCGCCGATTTCCTGTGTCAGTTTATGTAAGCGTTCCGAGATGGCAGGCTGTCCCCGTCCCAGGCGTAGTGCGGCTTCGCTGACACTGCCGGTTTCTGCAACCGCGAGGAGGGCAAGTAACTGCTCGACACCTATCGTCATCGGCTTCTCCGATATTGTTTTCAATTAAAGCGATTTGATTAGCCCGCAAGAATAGCATATTTTTAAAAGTGAGTCCCCGGAGTGTGCTGATGGCCAACGATTCTTCCCTGCCCGCCAACATGGATGCCCTCGTCATGGAACGCCACGTCAAGGGATGGCAGGGGGTGTTTCGGACGAACCCGGCTTTTCATCTGATTCTGGCGTTCTTTGTGGGGATTGTCGCGGGCTTGGGTGCGATCGCTTTCCGGCGCCT
>JAPTWR010000075.1 GCA_028065135.1 Acidithiobacillus sp. | reverse complement strand
AGCCTCATTCAATCCGCCAAGGCCAAGGCTCGGGGTTACCGCACGCACAAGAACTTTATCAACATGGCCTACCTGATCCTGGGCAAGCTGGATCTCAGGCTACCCACTTGAAATGACGAGGAACCCTCATGGCTAGATATGGTTGCGGAACTGGCGACGACAAAAGACATCTCACAATCTATTCTTGATTACAACAAATATACAAACCCAGAACTGTTTTCTGGTAAAGAAGCAGGAACAGCTATGGCGAGGTTACTTCTGGCAAGAGAGTACGCACGTCGACCAAAAAATCAGAATAGTACTGAAACGCTTGGGTTGGTAAAGATTTCCTACGCCGGTCTCGATAAAATAGATAAACCACCCAAGTATTGGCAAGAAATCAAAGCGCTTCCGGCAGAAGGTGCTATTCCCGCAGCAAAAACAAATCTTACCCTTCAGGATTGGAAGGACTTTCTGAAAGTCGTTCTTGATTTTTATGTTAGGGAAAATACCTTCCTCCGCTTGGTTCCAACCATGCAAAAGTGGATGGGAAGTCGCTTTACCTCAAAGATACTGTACCCACCGGAAAGCGGCGTTGTAGAAAGTACAACTGTTAAAGTTTGGCCGCAAGTCCGGCAGGGGGTACCAAGTCGGCCTATAAAACTTCTTGAATTAGGTTGCGCCTTAAACCGAACAATCAGCACAGATCGAGATAAGATTAATTTCTGGCTCAAAGAAGCCTGGCAGGATTTAATCAAGGCGCATATCCTTGAACCGATGGATTCTGGGTATTCGCTTAATCTTAGTACCCTGACCTTCTCGCTTCCGGGCAATGGATGGGTATGTCCGCTCACACATCGGATATTTGATACGACGTTCAGAGGATTGACACCTTATCTTCCTTCCATGCTGTTATCCCGAGACTTTCGATGCACGAAGGTCGAGCTTCCTGCGCTATCTTCCTTCAGGCCAGACGGTAGTGGTATGTCAAAGCTCAGGCAGATCCGATATCAGGTATCTATAGATAAGGACGTCAGTCGCTTGCGAAGTGAGAATCTCTGGACCGACATCTGTGATCGGACTGTCGAAGGCGGGTTCTATTACCGCACTGCTGAGCACTCTGCACAGCAGTCAGCTGAGAAGCTGGACACCTATGAGGACCTCTTCAAGAAAGGACGGATAAATGTCCTTAACTGTTCCACTACCATGGAAATGGGCGTCGATATTGGTGGTGTTTCTGCGGTTGTAATGAATAACGTGCCACCCCACCCAGCTAACTATCTGCAGCGTGCAGGTCGTGCAGGCCGGCGTAATGAGGCGAGGGCAATCGCCTATACGTTGTGTAAGGCAGATCCACACAACCAGAGGGTTTTTGCACAGCCAGACTGGCCATTTGTGACAGCTATACCTGCTCCTAGCATCACTCTCAGTTCTGATCGTATTGTGCAAAGGCATGTGAATTCACTGCTGTTGGCTATCTATCTCAATAAGCAGACGGATTCTTCAGATAATACCAAGTTGACTGTAAGCTGGTTTTACGGGGGTGAAGACTCGATCTGTTCACTTTTTGTTGATTGGTTAGGTAGTTGCGCCGAGGGAGTCGAGGTTGTTGTCAGGCGGTTGGTTAGAGGGACTGGGCTAGCTGGACGCTCTATATCATCAATTGCTGAAGAGTCTTCGGGGTATCTGGCCGGCCTCCAGGATCGCTGGGCTACAGAGTTTAATAATCTCAGAAACAAGATATCTTTAGCAAAGGATGAGCCTTATAAAAGGGCTTTGTTATTAGAGCTCGAACGTCATGAGAATGAGTATCTACTTCGGGACCTGGCGGCAAAAGCGTTTCTTCCTGGTTATGGGTTCCCAACAAATGTTGTTAACCTCAATACCTATAATATTGAAGATTTTATAAATAAGTCACGCCGTAAGGATGGCTTGGTGCGTGAGGATAATATATTCACAACCAAGGAGCAACCAACTCGAGGGCTGGACATTGCAATACGGGAATATGCCCCTGGCGCACAGGTGGTGATTGACGGTCGTGTGTACCGATCTGCGGGAGTAAGTCTACATTGGCACTCTGGCGGGGTAGTCAATGAAGCGCAAAAGTTTGATGTGGCGTGGCGGTGCCCGAATTGTGGTGCTTCAGGTATCGTCGAAAATGCCTATGCGAACAGTTCTGATTTGAAGTGTTCACACTGTGCAAACGAGATCCCTTTTGGTGAGAAGAAAGATGTTCTTCAACCGTCTGGATTTCTTACTGATTTCTATGAATCGACCACTAATGATGTGTCTTCACAAAAGTATATTCGTGTAGAACGTCCAAGGATTCATCTTGATGGTGAAGTAAATGCACTTCCAGATAAACGGTGCGGATTTGTTAGGTTCGGACACGAAGGTAGCGTTTTCTATCATTCCTCAGGGGAAAATGGGCAAGGTTATGCAGTTTGTATGAAGTGCGGACGTGCTGAATCAATGTTAAGCAATGGTGATACGCCCGCAGCACTTCTGCCAGATAAGTTTCACCGCCCTGTCGGTGGCGTGACCGGTAGCAAAAAGGAGAAGGATTGTTCCGGCTCAAGCGTCAAGACAAACGTATATCTTGGTTACCACACCCGTACTGATGTCCTTGAGATATGTTTGCGTAGCCCAAAAACAGGGGCATGGCTTTCCGATAGCGCAGAACACCAGATCATCGCCATGACATTAGCGGTTGCAATTCGCGATGTGATTGCTGAACAGATCGGTGTATCCAGTACAGAGATGGGCTTTGGTGTCCGCCTCGATAAGGATACTGAAACTAGAGCAGGGCGGTCGGTTATTCAGCTCTATGATCAGGTAAGCGGTGGGGCTGGATTTGTCCTTGCTGGACTCTCAGATGTTGTCCAGTTGATCAAAGAAGCAGCCAAGAATCTCTCTTGTCCTGTCAGTTGTGACAATGTCTGTTCACATTGCCTCGCTGGTCAAGATAGTCGCGTTGAGCTGGAAGAGCTTGACCGTAATGGCGCCTTTCGATGGATATCAGAAAATGACCTTATTTCCCATCTTGTTTTACCTGGCATATTCGATGTTATACCTAAGGCGACCTATTGCTCATATGAGCCGCTCCGTTTCGTCCGTTCTGCGATTAATAAGGGGGCAGATTCGATTCTTGTAGCACTACGCGGAGACCCTCAGCTGTGGGATCTTGGTTCGTCAGGTTTTCGCGATACAGTTTTAACGTGGACGGTTGTAGATAAGCTCCACGTGGGTTTAGGGGTAAATTCACCTGAATCGCTACCTCATGAAGTCAAGAGGGGGCTTGTTACGCTATGGCGTCTGGGTGTTCAGGTTTTTAAAATTGGAAAGCCGTGGGAGTCCTATGAAGCCCCGCTGGCTATACAAGTCAATAATGGGACTTCTTCGCAGTCCTTGTTTTCTAATAACAACCTGTCATCGCTTCCGGGAAGTGACTGGCTCAAGTCAGATAGTTCCACAGTTTGGGTCTCTTCGGATGATGTCGAACCATACTCAATGGCCCCGTTAGATATATCTTCGTGGGATGTTGTCGAGGCTGGCGCGAAGGTCATCGAAGTGAGAGACGAGCTGAACGGGCCACTCCGCACTTTACCCATTAGATTGGAAGAGCTGTTGCGTACATCTGTCCCCGAACTGCATAATCTGATCGGGGTGGATAAGGCTGTTTCAATTAGTTATTCAGACCGATTCGTAAAGTCACCGTGGGCCACAATGCTGTTGGGCAACGTCCTCTCAGTCTTTGCAAGCGACAGCTTAAAGACCATTGAGCTTGTAACAATGCGCTCAACATCAACAAGACCAGGAGTCGAGATCAAACACGACTGGTTTGACTGGAAAGTTCAAGAATCAGTCCTAAGGGAGTGGCTCGGTGGAGTGTTGCATGTCGAGACGGATATCAAACTTATGGAGCAAATCTATGAGATACAACACAGCCGTGAATTAACAATTCACTGGCAATCCGGTGTTACGAGTCGAATTATCCTTGACCAAGGGATGGGGTATTGGCAACCGCGTGGCCCCTATCGTAGTGATAGGGGGTTCGACTTTAATCTGGATACGGATGAACAGGTCAAGCAAATGGTAGAGAAATATAAAGTTCTCGTTATGTTAAATGCAGGGGTGTGGCCAACTGTGCTGACCATTTTGCCACAAGCCTGATTTAGTGATGCGCTGATAAAACACGACCGACTATAGGGCACCTCTAAAAACCTGCGCTCAGCAAGAAATACTTGTTCTCAGGATGTCGATCTTCTCCTCATGCCTCCATAGGTCATTGTCGAAACATTTCTCGCATAGTGTGGGACTCATAACTAGTGCCTGACCGAAAATATAATTGCCTTTAATAAACAGTGTGTTATAATACATTCTGCCGTTTGTATGTTGCCGAATTTGCGATGCGACGATTCTCTTTTTATGCCTTTTTTTGGCTTCTGAGGTGGCTACCCATTGAAACCATGGGTGTTTTTTAACGGAATATGCAGACTTACGGAAAATCTTCGTTATGAGAAAAGTGATTAACGCACAAATGGTTTTTGGAGAAACCGATATTTCTGCTATCCAGATTGATCCCAAGTCGCGGGATGATATTCCGCGACTCTTGCGTGGCCTTCAACACATTTATATGCAACCGGAACTCCGGGAACGGGTATTTACCATCCTGGAGGATATGCGCCCCGTACAAGCCGATGGCAAAACCCTGGTCAGCGCCGAAAAAGGCCGCCCTGGAATGGCCCTCTGGAAAATATTGGTGTTGGGTACGATGCGGCTGGGTCTTAACGCAGATTACGATCGCATCCATGATTTAGCCAACCATCATCTGGTCATCCGGGAAATGCTGGGGCATGGAGAATGGGGCGAAAATACCGATCAACGGTACCATCTGCAAACCATCAAAGATAACCTGAGATTGTTTACCCCGGAAATATTGGATCGGATCAATCAGGAAGTGGTGCAGGCGGGGCATGTTCTGCTCAAAAAAAAAGCCGAAGAAGGGCTCAGCGTGCGGTGTGATTCTTTCGTCGTAGAAACGCGGGTGCATTATCCGGCCGATATTAACCTGCTGCTGGATGCGATTCGGAAAACCATAGAAACGGCAAGCCAGGCAGACCCATTCCTCGGCTCGACGACGTGGCGACAATGGCGCTATCAATTGAACCGCTTCAAAAAAAGCTACCGGACTCTCCAGAAAATAAAACACTCAACGGCGCAAGACCCGCAGAAGCGTGCGGCACATGAAGTGCGGATGCGGGAAACCTATGCGGATTATCTGGCTCTGGCTGAGCAGCATGTCGCACGGGCCACAGAGACCGCTCATGCTTTGCAAGCAGAAGGCCTCTCCGATGCCGCACAAGCCCTCGAGGGTTACCTCAAACATGCCCGTCGACAGATCGACCAAATCCGTCGCCGGGTATTACGCGGCGAAAAAATTCCACACAGCGAAAAGGTTTTTTCGATCTTTGAACCCCACACGGAATGGATCAGCAAAGGAAAAGCAGGGGTTCCCGTAGAATTGGGTTTGCGGGTGTGTATCGTCGAAGATCAGCACCGTTTTATTCTGCACCATGCGGTGATGGGGCAGACGACCGATGACCAGTTGGCGGTCCCGATGACCCAAGCAACCCAGTCCCGTTTTAGTGACGTACATTCCATGAGTTTTGATAAAGGATTTCATAGTCCAGCCAATCAGGCTGCGCTCAGAGAAATACTACCCATGGTCGTTTTACCGAAAAAAGGGCGTCCATCTGCAGAAGAAAAAAGGCGAGAGTCGGATCCTGAATTCGTCCGTCTACGCCACCAGCATTCGGCGGTTGAGTCGGCGATTAACGCCTTAGAACAGCATGCATCGATTAGGGGCTGTTTTAATGGCCCGGGAGGCGGAGCAACGATGTATCTATCGAAAAACGGCTTAACGGATAGAATTTTTGAAGCGTTACCGAACTTCTCAGGGAAACGGCTGTCGAAAATCGGCTGAAATCATTAAAAATGTGCATAATATCTTCCGTATTTGTAAAAACGGGTATTAAATTCTATCCATTCATCATTTCGCTCAGATTTTACGCGACGGAATTTTGAAAAAACGCCCTTTTTCTGTCAGGCACTAACTACTCCGTAGGGCTACCCAGTTTATTGCTTGCCTAACGAATGAATTAAATTCGGCAATAACATGTTTCATCCGTGCATCATAGTATGGACAAGTGCGAATGTCCGCAATCGCTGCAAAGCGACCTTTCGCAAGGATATAAGTAGTATTACCCAAACCCGCTTTTCAAGCCTCAACTCTTGGGAATATGTGCCTCACGCATTAAGGAGAGCAGCTCCTCACTGGAAGGCAATGTTGTGCCCTCTCCTCCGTCGGTAAGCACACCTTCGGCCAAGGCCCGTTTTTCATGGTGAAGGGCGATGATTTTTTCTTCCAGCGTCCCTTGTGTAACCAGACGATAGACGGTCACAGGACGATGCTGACCAATGCGATGCGCACGGCCAGCAGCCTGATCTTCGGCGGCAGGGTTCCACCAAGGGTCGGCTATGATTACATAATCAGCAGCGGTGAGGTTGAGCCCAAAACCACCCGCTTTGAGGCTGATCAGAAAGAGGTGGCCTTCACCCGCCTGAAATGCGGCGACGCGGCGGTCGCGCTCTGCCGCTGGCGTACCGCCATCCAGATATTGATACGCAATATTTGCATCATCCAATGGTGCCCTCAACAAAGTCAGAAAATCGACGAATTGGCTGAATACCAGCGTCTTATGACCATTCTCCGCGAGCTCCGCAGCGAGTTCCGCGAATGCTTTGACTTTGCCCCCAACGATGTCGAGATCCGGATTCACGAGGCGCGGATCACAAGCGGCCCGGCGCAGGCGGGTCAGTTGGGCCAGGATGTGGAATTGCGCCTGGTTCTCTCCGTTTTGCAAGGCGTTTTCGGATTCGGCAAGGGCCTGACGGCGCAGTACTTCATAGAGCGCCGCCTCTTCGGGATCTGGGGTCAGGGTCAGGGTCATTTCGGTACGTGGTGGAAGGTCCTGCAACACCTGACTTTTGGTACGTCGGAGAATGAAGGGGGCGACCAGTCGACGCAATAACCGTTGCGCATCGCGGTTGCGGTCCCGTTCGATGGGTACTGCGAAGCGCTCATTGAAACGGGACTGCGGTCCCAGAAGACCGGGATTGCAGAAGCGCAGGATAGACCAGAGTTCTGTCAGGCGATTCTCCACCGGCGTTCCGGAAAGGGCCAGACAAAAATCCGTGTGCAAATCAAAGAGCGCCATGGAGCGTTTGGTGGTGGCGTTTTTGATAGCCTGTGCCTCGTCCGCGACCACGCTGTACCAGCGGCGTGCGGCAAATTGCGTCTGTGCCTGTTGCAGCAGGGTATAGGAAACGATAACCACATCCCGGGGACCGGCTGTTTCAAGGATCGTACTGCGATCCCCTGCACCATAGACCATGACATGGAGACTGGGAGCAAATCGCTCCAGTTCTGCACGCCAGTTACCGCAGACTGAGGTGGGCGCCACCACCAGTGCGGGACCGTTGGACGCTCGGGCGAGGAGTACGGCAATGGCCTGCAAAGTCTTTCCCAACCCCATGTCGTCAGCCAGACAAGCACCGAAGCCAGCCTCGGCCAGACGCATCGCCCAGAGATACCCTTCTTCCTGATAGGGGCGCAGGGTGGCCTGCAGATCAGTGGGGAGTGCCGACTGAAGGCCTTGTGCCGCCTGCAACTGTTTTATCCGGTCCCGAAAGCCAGCATCCATTTCTGCTGAAGTGCCTGTCAGGAGATCGTCGAGCCAGGATGCCGCTAAAGGTGGTACGCGTAGCCCGCCTTTTTTTTCGGGTTCCGCCACTGCCGCGAGGTCATTGAGTCGCTCTCGCAACTCACGGGTCAAGGCCGCATAAATCCCCTCCCCCATAGGGATGAAACGACTATTGCCTTGTGCCGCCTCCATGAGCGTTTTGAGATCCAGGACCAGTCCCTCATCCAGCGTGACCGCACCCTTTACCGAAAACCAGTCCTGACTGCTCCCCACCGCCACCTTGAGATGGGGCACATCAATCGTTTGCACGCGAACCGGTTTTCCCCGAGGCCAATCAATGGCGGTGATTGCCCCCAGGTGTGGTAAACGCTCGATCAGATTCAGCGCTTCTTCGGGGTCCTCCACCACCCATTCACAAACGATATCCGCCCGGCCCGGTGGTGGCAGGAAAGGCAGGGCATCCAACACCGCGTTGAGATAATCTTTTTCTGATCCGAGTTGGCGGCGGGTACCCACTGTCTCACCCTTCATCGCCGCCATCACCTGTTGGTGTCCATGTCCGGGCATGAAACGAGGACCTTCTGAGCCCAAAGGTGCCACCACCAGACGCAGCATCAATCCGTCACCGACTGGAGAGAGTTCTGCGCGCAATTGCGACTCGGCGGGGACCTCCCGCGCCGCTTGGGCATGGTCCGACTGGACCTGAAAGTGGCTGGCCAATACCTGGAGAGTCTGTTGCAACTCGGGTCGCGCATCTGCCGGCAGGATGAGCCGGTCGGCAATTAACTGCGCGGCCCGGCGCTGGGCGGGTGTCAGCCGGATCACCCGGAGCCGTTGTGGTGAATCGCGCAATACCGTAATCAGGCGCAAGGCATCCCACTCACGTTTTTCGTCGCTGCTGAGCCCGTACCCATGGGTGGCCTCATTGCCGTCCATCTGCAGCATGGGCTCTACCCGCATCACATAGCCATCCCCTTCCCTGGACACGGTGATTTCGGGAGGGCTTTCCACCACATCTACCAGAATGTCGGGGTTCTCCGGGAGAACAACCCTCGGGTGGCCAATGAGGGCAGTGAGGGCTGCAGCACGATCCAACCAAAAAGACCGGGCATAGTGAGGGTTCTTGCGGATGGCACGGATCACTTGTGCATCCTGGGGCGCCAATCGTTCATTCCCCGCAATTTTCGCCAGGGAAATGGCTTTGGGTTTGCCCCAACCGCGTTGGCCGCGTTTTTGTTCCAAAGGCTCAATGGTCTCGACGGTACCGTGTGGCCCCAAGTGAACGGACCAAAGCAGGCGGGTTTCATGGGCATCCGGCAACAGCGCGATATCGGTGGCCAGGGATTGCAGGGAACTCAGCACATTCCGCCAGGACTCCTGCCCTCCGGCTACGAAAAAAGGAATGCCTGGATCCTCGTTGCGGAAAGCCTTCTCGGCTGCTGCAAATTGCGCATCGAGCCAGGTAAAGCCGCAGTCCTGAAAAGCCTTACGGGCATTGGTCACCGCTGTGGCGTGATCGGGATCGGGTGTAAAATGTGCCGTGGGAGCTCGCAGTTCCGGGCGCAGCCAAGCGCGCAAAATAGCGCGCTCGAAGTGCACCCAGGGATGCCGGATTCTGGCAACGGCCTGGAACGCTTCGGGCTCCAGGGGCGCGTCTCCCAATCGTACATTGATGGCATGCACCCAGATTCCCCAGAAGTCATGGGCCGATGGCGTGCGCGATCCGGCCTCGCCCAGACAGAATTTACGGGCGAGGTCCAGGTGTTTGGGAGTTTTCTGGGCCAGCAAAGACAAGGGATAAATCCAGGTCAGGCTGTAGGGTAAAAGTCGCGCACGTATACCCATGGCTTTGCGCAGTATTTTGAAAGCCGCTTCCATTTCGGCCTGCGCCGAATCCCATTGGCCCTGCTGTATGCATATTCCCGCGCGCAGCACTTCGGCCGCAGCATCTTGCTTTAATGGCTTGAGCACATCTATCATTTGACTGAATTCGCCGCGATGGAGCAGCACTTCGGCCAATTGCAATCGTAGTGGTCCTGGGATGGCCTCTCGCCCGGTCTTTACCTGTTCCATGGTCCAGTGAAAGAAAGGCAGGTATTCCGGATCTACGCGTTGACACAGATTACCCAAGGCGTTCGTAGCCATTCGCCAACGCCACTCCGGAGTGACCCGTTCCATCAGTACGGGATCAAAGGCCTCCATGCACGCCGCATAAAAAATGGTGCCCCAGTCATTGCGTCTGGAAATTTCTTTCTGCATGGCCTCCAGATCGCTGAACGGTGCCCCGGAAAAGACCGCCAGACGCAGTATGGCGATGGCGTCTGGCTCCTCCCAAAATGACCAGCCGTAATGGCTGTGACTTGGGTCATAGTTCGTACTGCGATGGAGGGCGCTGCGTAACTCGGCAATCGGATGCTGCGCCAAAAGCTCCCGATAGGCCTGACTGCGAATCTTGTCATGCAGCTGGGCATAGCCTTGGCGTCGAGGATGTTCCACGAGCAGGTCTGCGCGTCGGAGCTGCGCCCACGCATCCTTGACGGCTATTTGTGTAAAGGCTTTACCGGTGTGATTTTTTAAGCCCCACCTCTGAATCAGTTCGTAAACGGCTGTTCGGGGGCGCGAGGTCCAGAGCAGTGCCATGGCATCTGCTACAGTTCGTGTATCGGCATCAAGAGAATGGAGATCTTTCGGGATCAAGGTCAACGGTAGGGTATCCTTGGAAATCAATATGGTCGAAGCATACCAAAATCTGCTGAAGATGGCTGAGGCATTTATTATGTCTTCAAAACTGCTTAATTCTTCGCGAACTCTCCACTGCGAGAGCTTGATCTGGAAGTCGAACGAGATCGTCACGATGTGGGGCGCGACGCCAGCCTGTGAGATACCTTCTGGATACCTGCGTTCTGTCAGAGTTGGTCAAAAAGCATCCTGATCCTCGGGTCGTAACATGGGTAGACGAGCGGGAGTCTGTGGGGTTTCTTAGTGTGCTCACACTGGGAGATCTCCAAAAAGGCGTTGCCAAGCTTGTTGACGGCGATAGGCGAGCAATGCTGCAGGATTGGATAGACGTTGACCTGCGAGCCCGTTTCGTCGGACGTATTCTTCCTGTTAACGAGCATATCGCCAGCGCATGGGGAAGTATCAGATGCTGCTGAACAACGCGGAGTGAAGTTGCCAGCGATAGATAGCTTGCTGGCAGCACGGCGCTGGTTCACCATCTCATTGTGGCCACGCGAAATATTGTGGATTTACAGCGATGCCAAGTTCCAGTGGTTTATCCCTGGGATCAAACATAGAGTGGCAATTGGGTTGTTTCAAGCAAATTAACACTGGAGCGCTTTCGTATATGAATGAAGCACAAGTGGCGCGGAATTCGTGGTTTACCACTCTCAATGGCGGCGATAAAATGACGTGATTTTGCCTATGCTTGCCTGTCGGGTCATCACAAGTTCAGCGACGGGTATGCGGCGCAAAGCAGCCGCTTTTCTGCTCGCAAACGATTGGGCTTAGCCCATTGCTAGTGTGCTGACTCAACGACCAAATCCTCAGGTGATATTGATTCTGTAACCTTTCCGTCTTGGTCAATGCGGAACTCCTCTGGTTCTACTTTCATGTGGAAAGAAGACACCAGTATCAGTCAAACAGCGCCGTGAAAAATCAGCCCCCTATCAGGCGATTCTCACAACCATCCCGTCAACTTAGAGTCAGATTTTCATAACACGGCCAAGTGGTTCCTGAATGACGATGAATAACACCGAAATCATGGTTTGCACCGGATACGCGGTCAGCAACAAAAAACTAGAACTGGGAATGCGAATGCCGGTCTGCATTTACTGCGTCATCAGCTTCCTCATCAAAAGCCACATCTCTGCCCGACGCCATCGCCCATATCAGCGCCGCTATCCAGCCAATGACCGTCCAGCCGAGTAGTAAACACAGCAAGGTTATTCCTAAAAAGTAAGGACTCCCCAGGCTCCAGGCCAGTAACACCGGTAGAGCATAGATCGCCAAACCGACGAGAATGCCTGCAACCAGCAAAAACACAAAACCTGCCGGCGTCCCAAAAAGCCAATGCAACATTGCGCCTGTTCTCCGTTGTGAGTGGAACCGCTTACATCCTGTCCCTATATTACCTCATCACTACAGATTGCTGTAAGCCCAAGCACATCATGAAGGCTTGCCCCCAGCATGGGTTGCAGCCAGCATGGGTTGCTCCCAGCATGGGCGATTCCAAACCTTTTCATCAGAGCAAGAGCCACTTGCTTTCAGGAATGCCCCATATTTGCCCTGCACACCATTTTGTTGCTCTGTGGAGCTTTGGAGCTCTATCCATCAAACGGCCTTCTGTAGCCTTTCTGTGCCGTCCTGTATGCGATGTTCAGGATGGTCCTTGCCTCTGTTTCTTGCAGATGCCTTTTTATGACCCATATTTGCCCTGTAACCGCCTTGGATACCTGAAGTGCAGGGTTGGGCATCACATTAGCTTCTGGTTCAATGCTAGAGTCCCATTGTCCGTCTGCTGATGATGTTTTACAGCGTGCTTGCTGTCCCTGTCCCTCCTGTTCGTGACATGGCCTTCGACAGGTTTCTCTGCATGAGCCTCTGGGCTTGGCTGTATTTCTCGCCTTTCCTTGCCCTATGTGCCTACCTTTGGCGTAGCTTCGTCGCGGTTTTTTACCTCGATGGCAAGAATCGCAATTGTGGCTCTACATATAGTATTTAGAGATCAAAACAGGTTTTGTTCTCTAATAGATCACATTCGCGTTTTTTAAACCTTTATATATACATAGTATTTAGAGATCACAGGTGCGATTTTAAAACAGATCGTTTTGCTGTGTCGCACCGTCTAATAGCTTGAAAATTCAGCTGGTCACCAGAAAGCATAGCGCCGTACGCTTACGCAAAAAAAAGGAGCAGGTAACCACACGTGAAGCCGCGCATAGGATTGGGAACATTCTGGGCGGGTAACAGGGTTTTGATGACCTATTTTGATGACCGCAGGATAGGTAGTTGGAGGTGGGGGATACCGACAACCCAGATTCCAGGGAAATCCAACCTCCTGAAGGGCGAATTTCGCAGGTGTTCATGCAATGCGAATAAAGACGGTGTCTACGCAGGAAAAAACGGTTTTGCCCTGTTTGTCTGCGGCGTTTTTTTATCCACGCGGATAAACGAGGGATAAATGAGGGATACACGAGGTGTCACTAATGTTTATGCCGCGATAGCTATAGTTTGCGCCCGAATACGAGAGATAAACGAGTAATAAAAGAGGTATCACTAAAGTTTATATTGCGATAGCTATAGCTTGTGCGCGAATACGAGGAATAAAAGAGGTATCCACATTTTCTATCTTGGTTATGGTTATGTTTGTGGAAAAAGCAGGGTAGAGAAGCGGTGGAACAATTTGAAAGGAACCTTGCTGCGATCCATTTTGGCTATCCCATCCAAAACAGATAGAACACTCAGGTTGGATGCTACGACACCGCTTAGTCGATCGGCTTATACAAAACCCCGATTAAAGTGATGGTGTAACAGGGTGGGTTAAAGCTACATATAACCGTTCTTGTATTAAATATCATCGTTTTTACGCTAATTTATAATCGTTTTCATGCTTAATTTAACCGTATTTAAACGCATTAAAAAAATAGTTTGACAAGGCATAAAAGCGCATATAGTTTTTTCAGACATGATTCGCTCATGGAGAAAGCTTGATGGATTCGACGGGCCTGATTATCTTGCCGGAAATAGAAGATCTGCTGTATCCCCTCAAACCAGAAGAACTCGCCAACCTGGAAGCCAGCATCCTTAATGAAGGGGTTCGTGATGCGCTGATGGTATGGGAAAGAGAGCATGAAAAAATACTCGTTGATGGTCACCATAGATATGCCATTGCCCAAAAACATCATCTGGAATTAAAAACGATCAGTAGGCATTTTGACAGTCTGGATGCCGTATTGGATTGGGTCGATAAAAACCAGTTAGGACGACGCAACCTGACGGATGAAGAAAGAGCTTTAACACTAGGCCGCATTTATCAACGCGTTCGTGACCACAGATCATCCATCAGAGCCAACTCAGAAAATACAGAAGAAAAGGAGCAAGGAAGAACAGCAGATAAAGTGGCAGAAGAATGGAATCTCAGTTCTGGTACGGTCAAACGGTCCAGTGATTTTGCCTCAGCCATAGCGCTCCTGAAGTCCTGCGGCGAATCGGGGGAAGTGGCCGCGACACGGGTTCTGAAAGGAGAGATTAAGGATGCCATGACCGAGCTTCCGGCGGTGTATAAATCGCACCCAGAAAACTTCCAGGCATTGGCTGATGGGTTGGCGGATGGCGCTAGAAAAGTGCGTGAAGTGTTTCCGAAGCCCAAACCCAAAATACACACTATCACTCCTTCTGTGGGCATGGAATCGGGGAATAATCAACCCACTGAATCCACTCAATCCACTGAGGAGATGGCTGCCTACCGGCAGGTCATGGCCGGAACCGGGATGGGCGGGGAAGACGATGATGCGTTTTTCGACTCTGTAGAAAAAGCGGCGGCGGCTACCCAGGAACTGCGCAATCCAGAACCTTCACCAATTGAAATTCAATCCAATATCTTGCAATGCTTTGTGTGCTTCGACCTGCTGAAAACTGTCGAGCCGGACTCCCTTTGGGAAACATTACCCAAATATATCAAGGAGCAGGTTCAGCCATCCATTACAGAGGCGGCAGAATGGTTTGCCAAGCTCTCCCATCATATCAACGGAGCGTAACCATGGCCCGCGCACAGGATATAGATGCCAAGCCGGTAACATTGCCGCCCTCCATCAAACATATTCGCAGAAACCTGAACAACCTGAATCTCGGTTATCTGATGCTCCTAAAAAGTGTTGGCGAGGTCGATATGAATATGGCTATGGGCATGTTCAAACTGCCGCGACCGGTCATTGAAAAAATAGCAGCAGCGCCCTATCAAACCCTCGCAGAAATAGCCAAGGTGCTGACCGTTATGCCCGTACTTAGATCGGACATGCCGGATACCGTCTGGACACTGATGGAAGGGGTTATCTCCGGTGAAATTCAGGCGGAAGAATTGGGCAGCTATGTCATCAGCATCGCAGGTGGTAGTCGATGAAAACCCGGATGCAGCTAACAGAATTGCCATTGGGTATTAAATGCCTGGAAGGTAGCCGCTTACATGGATGGCAAATAGCGCATTTCCTCATTGCCGGAGGGGTTCGTCCTATCAATGTGGAAGCGGTAACACGGATTAACCGCGCCCAACTCAACGCGCTTTGGAAAAATGTACATGGTTTTCCCGCCAAGGGTCAGACGCCTATTTATTCCTCTGTGTATTTGCGGTCCCACCGGGCGGTCAGAGAAGGTATCGCTTTTGTCAAAATCCTCCAGATGTACGAATTGAGCGAGGATATTAAGAGCCCTGAGATTTTCCTGATGGCGTACCAACGATTCAGAGAGCTGGTGCCCTGGGTGGAAGATCTGCAAATGGAAAAGGCTTTTTACCTGTGGCGGGATTATCACCGCAAATTGGTCGTCTTGAATCACTGTAGCCAGTGTAAAGGGAGTTATCTTTATACGATGCAGCCGGACGCCAGCGACACGATGCGCAACTGTACTTTTTGCCGATTACTTAAACAGTCCAGCACTTTTGCGAAAAAAATGCAAAAACCTCACTGATACAATAAAAGTCTCCAGGATAAATAGTGAGGAAATGAAGATGAAGGATTATGTAGGGGATAGTAAGAAGCGGTTATTAAATGCTTGCCACGAGGCTGTGGAAGCCGAGTTACGCAATGATATCGGTAGTTTTTGGGTAACGAATTATCGGCGCCTGATGCGCGGTAATTTTCGGATGGTTGGGTTATCTGTGAGGGGATGGTTTGGTCAACGGTTTAAACGTGGATAAACAAGGGGTGTGCAATATGAAAAAAGCGATGTGTGTGTCGGCAGTCATGGCGGTAATGTTTGCGATGGCGCCTGCCAGTTGGGCAGGCACGGTTCCCTTTCAAGTGTTGAAAGTCAACAGTGGTGGTACGGCGGTGACATTCAAAGGGAAGATCGCGCAAGCCGACGTTGTGGATGCGGGAAACCATTATCACGCGAAGCTTTTGGGGGATCGTACCGTGTTGATACTGCATACCGGCCATAATCTGTATAAAAAAGCGGTGTTGTATGTGCTTAAAAAGGGCGCATCCCATCCAGACGTCATGCTGTTGAAACCCGTGCGTGGTTCCGTACCTCATGTCTATGATGGGCTCAAAAAAGGTGCATGAGAGCATGTTGACCGAACATTTACCGGGAAGGCCCATAACGCCATCCCCTGCAAAAAATGAAAGGTCACCATCAGCCCCAGAATCCAGGCAAGGCCATTCCGGGGCTCGCTCCTGGCGAGGGCGCGCCGTGGTGGTTCTAGGCGTGGTGTCTATGATGGGCTGCATGGTGCTGGCCTATGAGTACCTCGTTTGGCAGGGGCCGATCTGGTTTGCTTCGCAAGGGGTACACCGAAGCAGTGGGAAGACCGATTCAGCAGCACTGGCAAAAAAGGAGAGGGCGTCGGTGCAGCAACTGCCCAAATGGGTGGAATTGGGCATAGTGCATACCACAAAGCAATTGGCGTCGTCCCAGAGCCAGTTGGAACAGGTGCGTAAAAAACTGGCATCTGCCCAGGCCTCTATCACCAGCCTGGATAAGGGGAGGGCGCGGCTTCAAAAAACCGTGGGGAATCTGACAGCGGAAAACATGCAACTGAAAGTGCAGATCCGTCAGGCGGAACAATCTGCGGCCGATGCAAGACTGGCGCTGCGTGAACGTGCCGTGCCAGCACCTGTACAGAGTGGTTTAGCCGCAATGAAGGCCACTTCGGCAACGGGACCCAACGGAATTGTAGCCCTGGCGAGAAAGGCCGTTCCGCCATCGAAAGGCAAGGAAGTTACCCCGCCCGCGCCCGCCGTTACGGCAAAAGGCTGGCTCACGATTGCGGTACATGGAACCCATGCCGTCGTACAAACGCCAGCAGGGCAGGTGGCCTTGGTGCATGTCGGCAGTCGATTGGATGGCGCCCTGATTACACGGATTGATGCCCGTAACAAGGCGGTGGTTCTGAATCATCAGCATTGGGTGTATCCCCCGAAATAAAGGAGAGGAATATGGCAGCGGTCATGGATTTTGAGCAAACAGAGGTGTCAATGGATACCGGCAATATGTTGGATAAACTCATTCTCGAGCAGGAACAGCAACTTGAAAATGCCCAACATCGGTTAGTCGTGGAACTGGCGCAGAACCGATTGAATATATTGCGTGAAATGCAAAGAAGAATTTTGGTGGACCACAGCTTGATGCGCTGCATTCCATCAGATGCGGCGCGGGTGGCGGTGGATGACGTGTTCCATGATTTTGAGGTCCGTGTGCAGGGTATTTTTAGTGGGATGGACGAACTGACACAAAAACTCATCGCGGCGCATGCGGACCGTGAAGACTATGAGGAAGCTTACGATCACGCCGTGCATCTGGGCATGGAATTAGAGCGTAAATGGTTTTCCGGAAAAAAGGCGGTGGAACAGTACAAGGCGGCCGCTGAGGCAGCAAGAGGGATGGCGGAGTCAGCGGATCGGGTGTTGCAGTTGCGTAAGGATCTACGTGCCAAAGAGCAGGCATTAAAACAGGGGCAGCAAAAGATTCTGGGATTGATCGAGGAGTTTATCGACCGGTACCAGGAAAAGCCGACGAAAACCCTGTCTGGTCCTGGTGAGGAGCAACCGCACTCCGTGGAAACGGATCCGCATGTGGCTACTACTTCATAAGATAAGCGATTCAGTGAATGTAAGTGAGGTGAGGCGATGAGCGAAGCGTACCAGACGGATGGATGGCCGGTATTTATGCGACCTAAGACGGCCGCTAAATACCTGGGAATTTCAGAAGCGACTTTGTATCGATGGGTGAAAGAAGGAAAGTTGGCGAAGCCCATGCAGGTCTCTGCAGGCATTCGTGGTTGGACGCAGCCGGAGTTGAAACGCTTTGCGGATCGATATTTTGTGAGACAACAGGAGGTGTGACATGCACATTTTTACGACAGATAGTGTTGAAGGGATGACCATTGAGAAAAACTTCGGGACGGTGTTTGGTACGGTTATTCGTTCTCGCAACATGATTGGCCGCAGTCTGGGAAATATCGCGTCGGCTTTCGGCGGCAAGCAGCGGGGCGATACGAATATGGCGAATCAGACCCGGGAAGATGCCCTGCAGGAACTGAGTAATAATGCCGAAGCGTTGGGAGCAAATGCTGTCCTGGCTATGCGGTTTGATTCTGGCGAGTTTGACTCGGGCAATGGGAATATCATGCAGGAAGTAGTCGCGTATGGAACGGCGGTGTATTTAGTGAAGAAAGGCGAAGGGTAACGATCATGTCCTCTGTGCAAAGAAATCCTGTGGAGCCATATCAATCATTGCATCAGACTGGCCAGCGAAAAGAAGATGGAGGTATGGTCACTTCCATGCCCGTTATTGGATTGCATTGGAATCAGGATTCTGTTTATGAGCAGGAGCCTGATTTAAAGATGCTCATGGATTACTGGCGTTCTTTGCTCGACCCGCAACTCCGCACGTTACCGCCCCCATTTTTGGCGAACCAGTTAGAGGAAGTGCAGGTGGCCTTGCGGGATGCGCTGTATTATCTGAAGCGTTACCAGTCATAGGCTATGAAATGCATGAATTCAAATATGGGGTTGATTCTTCTGTATTACTCCTAATTGTGGATGTGCAGCAAGCATTTATATCTTCTGAAACACAACATATATTGCCAAAAATACAGGAGTTGCTACCTGGTTATGCACACGTTGCGGCCACTCAGTTTTTCAATCCTACCGTTTCAAATTACCGCAAGCTGCTCAATTGGAAAGATTGCGGAAAGCATGAGCCTGGTTTTTCGCTGGCTGTGATTTCCTTTAATTAATGCTACACTCGGAACGGTGAATCAATTGGTTATATGGCTTGATTTACAGTAATTGTTGCTACAAAATATCAACAATAGGTGCTACAAAGTTTGATATGAACACTAATAGGCGCTACAAAACTGACAATTCTCCCAGACGCAAGATCGGTACAACCCGACGTAGCGTATCCGGGTTGTATCCATTTCGAGGGGTGGGGCCTGTGGACTTTGAATCCACGCTGGAACGGGATTTCCTGATCCGCCTGGAAACGGAAAGAGGTGTGTTGGATGTGGTTTCCCAACCATTGACCATTGAGTTTATCGGTTCTAATGGGCAGATCTATCCATACACACCGGACTATCTGGTGACATATAGGGCGTATCCGGCACCTTACCGCGCCCCCGTCCTTATTGAGGTCAAGCCTGTCAGTGAACTGGACAAATATTTGTCCGAGTGGAAAGTTAAATTTCGTGCAGCGATGGCTCACTGCAAAGCGCATGGATATCTGTTTCATTTGCGGCATGAACCTCGTATCCGCGATCAACGCTGGAAAAATGCCATGTTTTTGCAACGATATCGGCAGATGCAGTTCGTGCCGGAAGAATCAGAATGGATTATCGGGAATTTGAACCAAATGGGAACCGCAACTTTTGATCATCTGTTGGCCCGACATTTTTTCGGTGTAGCGGATCGTTCCAGGGGAATCAGTCATCTCTGGTATCTGCTGGCAACATCCCGGATAGAGTGTGATTGGTCACAACCCTTGTCCAACAACAGTGAACTATGGATTCCTGAACATGCGTGATTCAGGCAGACAAACCTTCCGTCCCATACCCGGATCAATGGCTGTTTCTGACGGTGCTGTTTATCGCATAACGGAAGTCATCGATTTTGAAACGATCATTGGAACTGATGTGGAATCTGGCCGGAGTGCAAGCCTTCGCATCGCCGATTTGGCCCCCGTGGTGAATGGGTCCAAAAAAGTTCAGGATATTGACTCTATTGCTGACGAAAACTGGAAAATAGCGCAGGAGCGGCATGCCGCGATACAACCCCTTGTAGACCGGTTTGATGTTGGACGGCGCGAGGTTGAGGCTCGTGCTCAAGAGGTAGGTGTCAATTTCACCACGCTGTACCGCTGGCTTAAACGTTACCGGGATGCAGGAACTCTCGATAGTCTTATGCCAGAAAAAAGAGGCGTCAGAAAAGGGGCCAGGAAAATCTCCGTGCATGCTGAGCAAATCATTCAGCATGTTATTGATGAATTGTATCTGACGGTACAACGACCCTCTGTTCAGAAAGTGGTTTTGGAAGTGCGACGACGGTGTAAGGAAGCCCAACTGCCGGAAGTACCACATCCTAATACCATCCGTGCCAGAGTTTCGGAAATCAGTGAGCGTGACTCATTACGCAAACGGGGATATCGTGAAAAGGCCAAAAATAAATTTACCCCGGTTCCGGGTCAGTTCCCCAACGCTGATTACCCGTTGGCTGTTGTGCAGATCGACCACACGCCAGCCGATATTATTCTGGTAGATGATATTTATCGGAAACCTATTGGCCGACCCACCGTTACCATGGCAATTGATGTGTTTAGCCGTATGGTTGTCGGTTACTACTTATCTTTTGATGCCCCCTCAATTACTTCTGTCGGAATGTGTGTAGCACACGCTATTTTACCCAAAGAAGATTGGCTGGTTTTGCATAATGTGGATACGACATGGCCCGTATCTGGCCTCATGACAACGATTCATGTGGATAATGGGTCGGATTTTCGTTCTGAAAGTTTCCGTAACTCTTGCGCAATGTATAACATTCGTCTGGAATATCGTCCTGTAAAACAAGCCCGGTTTGGAGGTCACATCGAACGTCTGCTGGGCACTTTTCTAAAAGAATTTCACGGCCTTCCTGGGACCACTTTCTCGTCGATCAAGGAACGCGATGAATATGATTCCGAGAAACACGCAACCATGACCAAGTCAGAATTTGAGACTTGGCTGGTGACACTGATTTGCAAGGTGTATCACAAGCGGATTCACTCGGGCATTGGCATGACGCCTGAAAAGAAGTGGGAATTGGGCATCTTTGGCGATGAGGATACGCCGGGCCGTGGATTGTCGTCGATTCCAGCAGACCGCGAAGTTTTGTTATTGGACTTCTTGCCGATGTTCCGGCGGACCATACAGGCGGATGGCGTCTCGATAGATGGGCTGACTTACTATGCAGATGTGATAAGGCAATGGATCAATGCGGATGATCCGGACAAGCCCGGTACAAAACGACAATTCATTTTTCGTCGTGATCCCCGTGACATCAGTATCATCTGGTTTCACGACCCGGATTTGGGCATGTACTTTCGTATTCCTTTCGCGGATCAGTCGATGCCGAGCATGAGTATCTGGGAGTACACACTGGCAGCAAAACGCGCTCGCCAAAATGGTATGAAGTCCATGAATGAGGCCATGGTACTTCAGGCATTGAATGATCTGCGTCAACAGGTTGATAGCTCATCAGAGAAGACGAAAAAGGCCCGTCGTCAGCAACAAAGACGTAAAGAACATTCCAAAAAGGTTTCTCCATCACGGCCGCTGGCGGCAAAGACATTGGAGAAAGCGATTCCTGTCTCGGCCTTGTTGGAAGGCGTAGTTAAGCCACTGGATGACATTGCATGATAGACCTTACTCATATTCATCCGGAATTCCGTCATGTTTTAGGCATGTCGGATAAGGACCGCATGGCATTTCTTGATGAGCCGCGCTGGATAGGTTACGCCCAGGCTAATCGCCTTTTGGATAACTTGCGCGGTTTAATGGAAAAGCCCGTGCGCCCACGCATGCCTAATCTGCTCATTGTTGGTGATTCCAACAATGGCAAGACAACGATCATCCGGCGCTTTCAGAAATTGCATGGAGAGGGCTACGTCAATGAGAATGCGGAACCCGTCAAACCGATTATTGTCAGCGAAGCGCCGCCCAGCGCGGACGAAAAAGGATTATATATAGCGATCCTGGAGCGTTTCTGGACGCCGTACAGACCCACGGACCCTGCTTCTAAGCTCCGCTATCAGGTGGTTCATCTGATGCGAGACTGTCATGTGCGTATCCTGGTTATTGACGAATTTCACTCTCTCCTGACGGGGACGGTGACCAAGCAGCGCGAGGTCATGAACGCGATCAAGCTGCTCTGCAACGAATTGGCAATTCCCATTGTCGGGGTGGGCACCAGAGAGGCCGTTCGGGTTTTGCATACGGATCCACAACATGCCAGCCGATTTGATGTCGTCACATTGCCGCCATGGGAATTGAACCCAGAGTTTCAGCAACTGGTAGCGAGTTTTGAACAAGTATTACCACTCAAAAAGCCTTCTTTGTTACATCAAAACGAAACGGTCAGTCTGCTTTTCGCTATTTCTGAAGGGAATCTGGGTAATCTGCATCGCCTTTTGGTGGAGTGCGCCGTGGAAGCCATTAAAACTGGCGCGGAGAAAATCGAGAAATCTATGATAGAGAAAAAGCAATGGCTGCGGCCTACACGTGGCATCCGGGAACAGGTGTAGGCCGCCCGCGTTGGGTGCGTTCTGTGCCAATGTTACCCGATGAGATCATCTCATCGTGGCTGGTGCGCGCAGCTTTGGCCCAGGGCTGCGATCCCATGGTGCTTACCGGCGAAATATGGCCTAAGTGGCGCATATGGACGAGAGACGTGGACCGATTTCTGGATGAAAATCCTTTAACCAGGCTAGTTGTTCCATCTGGGATTCCCTTGTCGTTCTTTCGTGAGGCAACCCTTAAAAATGTCGCCGAAAAAATCAGTGGGAAGACCCTGCCTGCCAAAGCTGTGTGGCCATGGATATTGGCGCTTGGCGCACGCAATATGAAGCGGAGAAGCGGCCTGCAATATTGTCCAGCCTGTCTTCGCGCTGATAGCATTCCTTATTACCGCCTGCAATGGCGTTTCGCCTGGCATGCAGGCTGTGCTCAGCATCATTGTGTACTTCTGGATCGTTGTCCCCATTGTAGAGCGCCCTTGGAACCGCACCGCTTGCAGGCGGAAGACGGCCTGGTGGCTGTTTGTGCAAGTTGTAAGGGCGATTTGAGGAATGTGGATGAACTGACAACCTGTTCTGATGATGCCCTGGCTTTTCAGAATGCGGGAGATGGTGCCGTCCGTGATGGTAAATGTCTGTTCATGGCACAACCGACTGAAACGGATGCGTGGTTTGCTGGATCTGCCTTTTTGATTTCACTTTTGCGTAGGGCAAATCGCAGCAATACAGAAGCGTTGCACGTGTTTCTGGGAAAGATAGGTGTTGTAATCCCGGAGTTGCCGCTGGATCCAGGCACGGGGGTTGAACTGCTTTCAGCTTCGGAACGGCAGTTGTTGCTGGATGCGTTATGGAAACTGATAAAAACTGACCTTGCCGATGTGTCCACGCATTTGGAAGAGTCTGGCATTACCCGGCAAGGATTTGTGAGTAAGGGGGAACAGATGCCGGATTTGTTCTCCGAGATTTATGCCCAGCTGCCAGACAACGCCAAAGGTCCCAGAAAACCCTTTATTCGTGATCCAGGTCAGCCACGATCGCGTCACGAAGTCATGCGTATGTGGCGTCGCTTACAGCGCAAAATGGAGATGCAGCTGCGATGACGGAGTCAGTGAAGACTCCAACGGCCGAGATCATTTGCGATGAATGTGGTAGGCGGGTTCGGAAAATAATGCGGGTTCATAAGGGGCATAAGTATTGCTCCACATGCTACGCCAGGGAGTTCAAGCGCAGACTCTGCGCAAAATGTGGCAATTATAGACGGTTGCCGCGCCGTGATTTGACCGCCGTGTGCCGCCATTGTGAAGTGGACCGCCCCTGTCTGCGCTGTGGAAAAACAGATTACAGAATTGGACGGGTGACACTCTCCGGCCCCGTTTGCAATTCCTGCGCGAAATATTTTAAGGAAGCAGAAGCCTGTGAGCTTTGTGGTCAGCTGTCGAAAAGGCTGACTCGGGTTTCCCGGTTCAGGCATGACCTTCGTCTGTGCCCCAAATGTGCTCGTGCGGATCATGGCAATTGCCAGGCCTGTCACCATCATCGACTTCTGATGGTGAGAGGTGATGGACGGCGCTTATGCAAAACCTGTTTTGAGGGTGGATTGATACCCTGCCAGGAGTGCGGACAGCCCATGCCGGCAGGCAGAATTAACCAGTGCGAGCATGTTACTGGCGGGGCCTTCTGAAAAAGCGTATTGACCTGAATCAGGCGGCATTTTCTGCGCAGACGATGGCGAGGCACTTCGAGCATTATGCTGCCTGGTTGGCTGTTACAGTCGGTGAGAACAAAGCGGCCATTACTTTGAATAAATATCTGTCCTTCTTTCTGGAGATGGAGAAAGTCTGGAAGGATCTTCCGGACTATGCTCGGCTGGTTGCTCATTTCGGCGCGGAAGGCCTGCGTAGAGTGCGCCTTCCCATTCGCTGGATGGAGGAAACTGGACTAATAGTCAAAGATGTTACGGTGCAAGCAGAGGACTCCGAGAAAAGGCAAATTGCCTGTATGTTGAAGGCTCTGGAAGGTGACCTGGCAGGTCTGCCGATACTGAAAGGCTATCACGATTCACTTATGGTGAAGGCGAAGGCTGGAAAACTGAGTTTACGATCCGTGCGCCTTGCGATGTCACCTGCGAAAGCGTTGATGTTGGAAGCCCAGAAAATGGGCCTGAAGAAGCCAGATCAGAGGGCAGTGGATGTCTATTTGGCTAAGGTGCCCGGCCAATATGCCGCTCTGACGGGCTTTGTACGATATTTGCGAGAGTCGTATTCGGTGGAGGTTGTGATGCCTAAATCCCAGGAGGGTGCCGCCAAGAAGGCCTGTCAGCGCAAGTTAGAGCTGGAAATACTGGCGATGATGCGTGAGGGTGGGGAGGGAGAGGAATTTTTGCGCCGTTGGGTGTCCGTGGGATTAGCGTATTTTCATGGATTGCCGAGGAAGATGGGGCGGGCGATAGATGTTATGAGAACGGATGGTGAGGGCGTAGCCGTACAAATTGAAGGCAAGTCGTACTGGGTACCCTTGATGAGATCAGATAGTGGATTTCCATCATTCTGGCAGGACGGGACGAGGTCAAATACTGGAACTTGAACGGTTTCCTCTGAGTCCTGCGATAGCAGGCATCCTTGACACCTATGACCGAAAGGCCCCCACATGGGTGCTGGACAGAAAAGTGTCTAGTTGATCAATCGTCTTTAACTCTTCAAGTTTCATGATGGTTTTCATCCTTCCGTCATGAACGGAATCCGATTGCGTTGCAGATCAATCCAGCCCCATTTCATATTGGATAAGGCTTGCGCTTGCGTGGACTCTTTTTTGTCTATAACCTCCGTTAATCAACATGCTGTGTCAGTGCAATAGCATTGGATGTCTCGGGTAAATGCAAGGTGGACGCTGTAGACGGGCTTTCCCCAAGAAGGAATCATGGTGAATAACTCATTGCTGGCAGGTCTTTTCCATTGGTACTCGCCTTACGACGTAGCACAAACAGCACGGCAATTGGAAGATGCCCTCAAGACTCAAGGCTTTACCATCTTCGCTCATTTCGATCATAGCCGCGCTGCACAAGAGGCTGGGTACCAGATGCCGCCGACGGAAGTCCTAGTTTTCGGCAATCCTAAAGGCGGTACACCGCTAATGCTTGCCGCTCCCACGTTGGCCATTGATCTCCCCAGCAAGATCTTGATTCGTCAAGATAAGGACCTCGCGGTCGATGTTTTTTTCAATACTATGACGTATCTCAAGGAACGGCACCACTTGATCGACATGGATAAGGAGGTGATTGATTTTGATCAAAAGATAAGGGAGATCATCCGCTCATCCCTAAGATAGCTTAATATGGCCTACAATGGGCCAAAGCGGATGATTCTGGTGATGAGTACGATTGCCGAGAGGGGCGTGCAGAATGATCTTCCAGGAACTAGTGTAGTTTTGCATTCTGTTTGCTGCTTAAGTGGCTGTTGGCGCGAATGACCTTTTGTAGGATGTCGCGGGCGGTTTTGGTCCAGATGAAAGGTTTGGGATGGGTGTTGTGGTGATCGATGTACCCCTCAATGGCCTGGATGAGTTTGGCCTTCTGCAGTGCCCTGCTCCCAATTTGCCATAACCGGAGTCACAGCGTGTTTCTTCGGCGCGATTTGCGGCACCCAGGGCCGATTACTACGCTCATTTCATATTGGACAAGGCTGTTGCTGTACATCCTGCCTGCCACGTCTATAAGATGGTGCCAGAGGACGCAATCTACGGTCCTGAAATTCTTGGTGGTAACCGGGTCGCTGTTACTACATCAGTAGCCATGGCCTTGGGTGCGCAGGTGATCGACTACTCCACCTGGTATGACTGTTGCGGTTTCGGCTTCCGCCATATCATATCGGAGCGCGAATTCACTCGTAGTTTTACGATGAACCGTAAGGTAAAGGTAGTGAAAGAGGAAGCTAAGGCTGACGTTTTGATTACTCACGATACGGGCTGTGTCACCACCATGGACAAGAACCAGTGGATCGGCAAGGCGCACGATATGAACTTCAGTGTACCCGTCATCGCCGACGTGCAGCTCGCGGCCCTGGCCTGTGGCGCTGATCCCTTCAAGATCGTGCAGTTGCAGTGGCATGCTTCGCCCTGTGAAGATCTGGTGGAAAAAATGGGCATCAGCTGGGACAAGGCCAAAGCCGACTTCCAGGAATACCTCAAACAGGTCGAGCAGGGGAATGTGGAATACCTCTACAACC